>JAURYI010000115.1 GCA_030654015.1 Methylococcales bacterium
TGCCAAACGCCTGCTGGTTGTGAGCATGGCCTGTGTAACCGTCTGGGAAATTGCTGCTGCCGACAGTGAGGAAGCACGCTTGTTGCGTACTTTTCTGATCAAGTTAAGCGGACGACAGATGAAATGGGGCGTGGAGTTTACCAATCCCGCATTGCTGGCAGGTTTGTGGGCATTTCTTTCCATGATAGAGGTGATGGAAAGTTATTCTCCGGAATAACTGGTCATTTTAAGAAAAACGGCCAGTTCTATTTTCGGTTAACTTGTGTAGATACCTATGGGTATGGGTCTTGCCATCAGCCGTACCTTAATCGAAACGCACGGTGGAAAAATGTGGGCTGTTCAAAACGCCGACAATGGCTTAAGTATTCACTTTACCTTGCCAATCCTATTATGAACACTCAGTCATGCGTTTTTATCGTCGATGATGACTATGCGGTACGCGATAGTCTTGGGCTAGTTTTGGAAACCGCTGGTTTTAGTTATCAGACTTTTGAGAGTGCCGAACAATTTCTTGAAATCTATAGTTCTGAGACTCCGGGTTGCCTGTTGCTCGATATGAATATGCCAGGCTTAAACGGTGACGAATTACAAGCCGAACTTATCCGTCGCAATATCCATTTACCGATTATTTTCCTTACCGCATATGGTAATATAGCGATGTCGGTGCGAGCAATCAAAGCGGGTGCGGACGATTTTCTGACGAAGCCAGTATCAAACAAGCTGCTGATTGAACGAATACAGGCAGCACTTCAGCATGAAGGCTTAATTCAGCAACAAAATACGGAAAAAAAAGCCCTTCTCGCCCGCCTAAGTTGCCTTACTTGCCGAGAGTTGGAGGTATTGCCGCACATTGTGTCTGGTCTATCCAATAAGGAAATTGCCCGACAATTAGATATTAGTCATCGCACGGTAGAAATTCACCGCGCTCAAATCTTAAAAAAAACCGCCGCAGCCAATCTTATGGAACTGGTTCGCCTCTATGAAGCTTGCCAGCTTCAACCCGAAACAAAGCCAAGGAAACCAATACGTTGAACAGAAGGACTGTATTTCAGTCCTAGCATTGGCCAGAGAAAAATGTGCTGAAGTGTTATAGCAATGAAATCGTATATATTTTTTAAGACCGTGCCTAACCAGCCGCCATTATTGGTTAATTGTCTCCGTGGTAAATCATCCTCAAGGGCTATAGTGCCTAGATAATTAGTTACTGATGTTACGCATCCAGAATGAAAAACCAAGGAGTTACAAATTTTTCAATTCGCTACAGCTGTTGATTCTTCTGGAGGACTGCGTAACATCAATGAGTTACAAACTACGCCGAGTTTCTGGCGGCATTGATAATGCCGAACATACAGCGCAGCACTAAGGTGCGGTATTCTTTTTCTGCTTCTTTGCCTGCCAGTTCATCGGCGCGTAGTTGTTGCAGCGCGTATTGCTGAATGGCGATTAGCGGTAATACGATATGCTCGCGTATTTTGATGGAATGGCGAATATCGTCTTTATCTTCCATTAATGCGGGCAAGTTGCTGACGGCTAGGATTTTCTCTTTGGATAGGGTGAATTCGTTGTACATTTTGTGCCACAGTTCGCCGAATTCGGGATCATCGCCAATATAAGCAGTCGCAGGATAATAGGTTTTGGTTAAGGACATCATGCTGTTGCCCAGCAGGGTGCGGAAAAACAGCGAGTGCTGATACAGGTGTTGTAAGTCAGCTAATTGTCCGTTCTCGGCTAATTGCGCAATGGCGGTACCGACACCGAAAAACCCTGGAATGTTTTGTTTCATTTGCGCCCACGCACCAACAAACGGAATGGCGCGTAATTCTTCAAATTTTAAGGTTTGATCCTGATTACGCTTAGCGGGGCGTGAGCCGATATTGGTATCAGCAAAATACACCAGCGGGGTCATTTTTTCTAAGTACGGGACAAATTGCGGATGATTTTTTAAGCTCAAATAGGAGTGATGCCCTGCATCGGCTAATTTATTCATCAGTTGCTGTTCTGTAGCAGAAAATGAATGGATGCTGTGCGGAAATACCGCGCTTTTTACGCCCGCTGAAATCAGTTGTTCCAGATTATAACGGCAGGATTCGGCTTTGCCGTAGTTGGAGCTGATGGTTTGCCCTTGAATGGTGATTTGCACTTCTTCGTTTTCAATGGTGTCACCCAGTGAGGCGTAGAAGTCGTGGGTATTGCCGCCGCCGCGTGCGGGCGGGCCGCCGCGTCCGTCAAAGAAAATGGCAATTACGCCGTGTTCTCTGGATATGCGGGTCAGTTCTTCTTTGGCACGGAAAATCGACCAGTTGGCGCATAAATAACCGCCGTCTTTGGTGCCGTCGGAAAAACCCAGCATGATGGTTTGTTTGTTGCCGCGTGCGGCTAGATGCTCACGGTAGGCGGGGATTGTATACAGGGTATCCATGATGTGATGCGCTACGCTCAGATCTTCAATGCTTTCAAATAACGGCACTATATCCAGCGGCAGGCTGCTGTCATTGGCTATCAATAACTGAGCCAGTTTAAAGACTTCAATAACGTGCAAGGCACTGGCGCAATGGCTGATAATGTAGCGTTGGCATCCTTCTACGCCGTTGTTGCGCTGAATGTCTTTAATCACCAGAAAGGTGTTGAGCATTTCCAGCATGACGGGGTCATCAATGCCTAATTCCATCGGATTGAAAGCCAGCGGTAACAGCATTGCCAGTTGTTCGGCATCACTGAGAGCGTCAAATTGCTCCAGTGTTACGCCCTCAAGATGACTAATCAGGTGCTGCCAGAGTTGATGATGTTTGCCGCTGTCCTGACGTATATCCAGACTGGAAAAATGAAAACCGAACATCCGCACGTTGAGCAGCAACCTGTCCAGCTGGTCTAAAAACAGCCCGTCGTGGTCGTTGATAATGCGTTGCCGTGCTTGTAATAACAGTTGTTCAAATTCAGCGGCACTGGTGTATGCCAGATTGCCGCCGTATAAACTTTGGTAAATTTTTTGTTCGGCTTCAGCAATTAATGCGTCCACGCCTTTAAAACTGAGACGGCGTTTGATGTTGCGTAAATCGCGGTGGTAACAGCGCAAAATAGTTTCCCGCAAACGTTGTGCGACTTGCAGGGTAATGTCATGGGTAACAAACGGATTACCGTCTCTATCACCACCCGGCCAGAAGCCGATATGAATCAGTTGCGGATTCATCCAGTCCACAACGGGTATTTGCAGCCCTTCTGCCAGTTGTTCAATAATGCCGGCAATCGCAGGATAAAACACAAATTCCAGATACCAGCATAAGCTGACGGCTTCACTTAACGGTGACGGTTTTTCACGTTTGAAAAAGGCGGTTTTCGCGAGTTGTTGCAGTAATAAATCTATTTCATACACATCGTTATTACGCGCGGCATCTTCCAAATCTTTAATAATCGCCAACACTGAACCCGGATAAAATTGTGTCGGGTGCGCGGTCAATACTAGCCGCACACTAAAAGTAGCCAGTTTCTCTTGCAAGCGCGGC
The DNA here is from genome assembly GCA_030654015.1 of Methylococcales bacterium. GTDB lineage: Bacteria > Pseudomonadota > Gammaproteobacteria > Methylococcales > Methylomonadaceae > UBA4132. The sequence continues at coordinate 3,501 of JAURYI010000115.1, forward strand.
AATGCCTCAGTAGCAGCAGCTTGGGCAAGCAATGCGGTCATTGTTCCCGCGCCGTTTAAGTCATGTATTTGTTCAAACGAGGCTTCTTCCAGCGCGTCGAATAACACCACTTGCCGTTCAATGTATTGAATCAACTGAAACAGCATTTTAAAGCGGTTTTCGGGCATTATGTCTGCGGAATAGGCAGCAAAAAAGCCGTTGATAATGTCAGTGGGCGTTTGGTTTTCTGCAAAACCTGCTTCACACGCCTGCCCTAATAGCGGCAATAATGTTCCTGTTTTACTTATCTCTTTAAAAGGCAGCTTGAGAAACAGGCTGTTGTAAAGATGATAACGAGTGGAAACAATCTGTTGGTATTTTTTGTTCATAATTAGGATGCTCAAGAGTTAGTATTAACGGCTATTTACCAAAAACCCCCATGCCAGCCACCTGCAATCAGGCGAGTGGAGTGCATGAGAATCAACGGTACGGATAAACCAGTAGAAGCCGCCAAGTAGCTCGGTTGCCACTGGGCCACACATTTTTATTTGTATTCGTAAAGTCCTCCAAAAGTTAGGGTATGAGTTAAAGCTGTTACTTCGACACTAATGACGGTCAGTCATGTGTTAAAAAGTAAAAATAACAGATTTAACCCCGTTATGGGGAACACTCGCTTCATCATTATTTTTTAACTTCTCGAACTTTTTTACTCCAAATCCTGCTGATTGTGATGACTGTATTTATCCGACAACTGCAATAACACGACTACCGCACCCGTGCCGCCGTTTTTTTGCGCGGCTGAGCAAAATGCCTGTACGTCTTTATGCTGTCTTAGCCAGATATTCAGATTGTTTTTTAATACAGGATGATTATCAGGCGAACGATGCCCTTTGCCATGCACGATATGCACGCACCGATAACCGTCTTCAACACAGTAATGTAAAAAATTGAGTAACTGGCGTTTGGCTTCATTACTGTTCAAACCGTGTAAATCTATTTCCGCATCCAGCCCGAAATAACCACGGCGCAGTTTTTTTAACACGTTGTTTTGTAAACCTGTATTTAAAAAACTCATACTGTCTTCAATGCCGACTGTTTCAACAGGCAAGGAAGTAGCGGTGTCGATGAGATGACCATCAACATTGATAACAGCGGGTTTAGGATAGGGTTTTGGTTTGTTGGCAGGCATTAATACCACCTTATCGGACTGCACATTACGCACACTACCGATACTTTGCCGAAACAAATCGCTGTCTTCTGGGGTGAGGATTTTTTTTGCCACGAAAGCTGATTTTGCCGTCTATTATTGCTGATAGTGTCCTATTCTATAGCTTAACAGCAATAGGGCAACTGGTTTGATTGGTATGACTAAGCCAGAAATAATCACCGATGATGAAGGATTCTGTAATCCGTCACGCCCTAGCCTCATTATTTTAATTTGATAACACCGTCGCATAACGAATTTCGGCACTGGCAACAAACTTTCCATCAACGCTGGCTCTGCATTGATATACCCAAAGATTATGTTTGTGTTTTAAAAAACGTGCTTCAATCATTAACTGGTCACCTGGAACAACGGGACGTTTAAATTTTGCCTTATCAATACCCACCAGATAACAAATCATATCTTTTGGTCTTCCGCCAGCCGATTCAAAACCCAGCAAGCCTGCCGTTTGTGCCATTGCTTCTAAAATCAAAACACCCGGCATAACAGGCTTATGGGGAAAACAACCTTGAAAAATTGGCTCACTGTAACTCACATTTTTTACTGCCAATAATCGAATACCCGCTTCACACGCAATCACTTTATCGACCAACAAAAAAGGATAGCGTTGCGGTAGAAGATCCTGAATTTTGAGAATATCTAACGTAGACATAAATTTACGGTACACCTTTAGTTGGGGGGTTACGCACCAAAAGAACGGTTTGTTCTGAGACACCCTTCAAATTCTTGCTATCAGAGGCTTACAGACGCTAAAAGTAGCGATAATACTATAACAGTGCTCCTAAGATACCACTTACTTGAGAACCCAGGCTATTTACAACTGCATTGCGTACCATAGTGTTGCTAGTAACCGCATTCAGTGCATTACCTAAATTGTCAGAAACAGCACTCTGTTGTTCTGGCGTTAACCGTGCCGATCCTTCTGCCACTTGTTGTTGGGTAAAGGGTGCAATACAGTTACCGCCTAATAGTGAGCATAATTGATTAGTGATTTGTGGTGTTGCTGTATCAGGGTTGATGGTACTAAGCATACCCGATAAACGAGGATCGCTCATAGATGAAGTAAGTATAGTATTCGCTAAACCACTTAGAACACTGGATCCGCCTAGCATATCGTAAATACTCATTGCTGCATTTAAACCCGCAATGGCAGCACAGCCATTCAGTCCCGTTACCAATACAACAACACTTGTCCATTTTGCTAATTGTTTACCACACGATTTCAGTTGTTTGTTCATATATCCACTTTTAATTAAATTAACTATTTTCATAATGCTATGAAGCTCGCATTCTATCAGTGCTACCTTTAAGAGGGATTAAGAATTATTGTTTCTGGTTTTGCCGCACATTTTTCCTGCTAACGCCATAAACCGCCTTGATAATTAGCAACACCACGGCAATCTGACATAGAATCGTCAATTTTTATCAAAAAATGGCACCTCAAGGATTTATACCCATGGAAAAAGCGCAGATTATCAATAACATTGCCAGTTTAGATTTAGAAACTACAAAAACTAACGACATTTTTGCCATCGGAGCTGTTTTTCAAAACAGGACATTTCACAAAAGCAATATTACCTCCAGCACTGTTAAATCAGTGCTGCACGAATTGAATGACTTTCTCAGTGACGCGCCTTATTTACTGGGACATAACCTATTAGCACACGATTTAGAAATGTGCCGTCTCATCTATTTTTTCTAAACGATTATTAAACACGGCATATAAATTGCTCACCACTGCACTTGATACCAATCATAAATAAGATAACTCAGCATCTTATTCTCTTTAAATAACTCATTTCCCACTTTATGAATCAAATCATCAATGCTATTTTCATCAGCAACACCAACATTATTGCGCTTATTATCCTTATTGTTCTGACTGTTTTAGCATTATTAGGCACATTTTCAACACAGTCTGAACGACTAGCCAAATACGCTAAACAATCCCCTGCTATTTTAGCCACCGTCGGCGTATTTTTTAGTTTTTGGGGTATCTCGATTGGTTTAATCGAATTCGATGCAAACCACATGGCAGAAAGTACACCTAAATTATTAGAGGGTTTAAAAGTCAAATTCATAGCCAGTTTAATGGGCATTGGATTTTCCATTATCGTTAGAATTGCTCAGAGTTTTAAATCAGAGAATAACGGTTCTGCTGATATTGATAGCGAACAAAAAATCATTAATTTACTCACCGACATTAAGCAATCGTTATCATCAAATAATCCCGAGCTATCACTTAAAGAACTTAATAACAGTATTGCCGCTTTACCTGTGGAATTCAAAAAACAAAGTAGTTTATTAGAAGCGATTAAAAACAGTTTAACAGGTGACGGTGATGCGTCAGTCACTACGCAATTAGCTAAAGTTCGCATAGACATGAAAGACAGCTTAAGTAAATTAGATAAACATAATAAACAATACTTTGATGAATTTAATAATAACAATAATCAGTATTTAGGGGCAATAAATAAAAATATCAAAGATGGGTTTGATAATCAAAATACCGTGCTAAACAGCAATTTCAATGATTTAACAAACAAATTTGATGAATTTGCAAAATTAGTGGCTGAGGGTAATGCAAAATCTCTGATTAAAGCACTGGAAGAAGTCATGCGTGACTTTAATACAAAAATTAACGAACAATTTGGTGATAATTTCAAACAACTTAACGAAGCAGTGGGTAAATTATTAATATGGCAAGAAAAATATAAAACTCATGTCGAAACATTAACTGATAATTTTGAAGTCGCATTAAATAGTGTAGAAACTATTAATACCGCGTTTGGTAATATTAAAAACCGTTCAGAAAGTTTTACAACTACTTCCGAAAAACTACACGAAATTTTAGAAAGCCTAGACAAACAATTACAAAATTTATCCAGTCATTTACAAGCCTTTGATGAACTTGCTGGTAATGCTAAAAATGCCTTCCCTATTATTGAAGGTAATCTGGTTAAATTAACCACTGACTTTAAAAATTCAACTGAACAATCGTTATCTGATATTAATTCAACAGTTAAAGATGTCAGTCATAACTTAAAAAATACAAGTAATGAATTTAAAGCAACGGCTGAACAGTTTAGCGGGATGGCAAACAATATAGAGAAAAGTGTTAAAACGCAAGAGCTTACATTAACAGGCGTTAGCGATAACTTTAAAATAATGGTTGATAAAACCTTGCATGATTTAGCAGAGCAATCAAAAATAAGTATTGAAACCCATGAGCGCGAATTACAGAAAGCCGTTCAAGATCAAATGAATCATATTAGTAATGCTATTCAATCATCGAGCGAATTATTTAATAAATTACTCACTGAAAATACTATGAGAAGTACCAGTATTTTAGAGCAACAAATAACACTATTAGATGAAGCGTTACAAGATGAACTGAAAAAATCTATTGAAAAAATGGGCAGTATTTTGACCTCTTTATCAATGCAATTCGTTAATGACTATACACCACTTACAGAGCAGTTAAGGGAAGTTGTTAGAATGGCAGAAAAATTAAAAGGCGGGCGTAATTAATGAAACATGACCACAGTGATGACGGCGAACATTGGTTATCGGTTAGCGATATGATGTCTGGATTAATGGTGATATTCTTATTTATCGCTATTAGTTATATGATGCAAGTGCAGGAAGAAAAAAAGCAATTAATTGAAGTAGCTGTTACTTATGAAAAGACCAAGGATGCAATATATACACAACTGCATGATGAATTTAAAAATGAATTGCCACAATGGAATGCGGTAATAGACCGAGAAAATTTAGCGATTAGTTTTCAAGAACCAGACGTATTATTTAATGTTGGTGATGCCGAATTAAAAGATAAATTTAAAATAATTTTGAATGAGTTTTTTCCACGTTATAACAGAGTGTTAGCTAATTATTATAAAGATGTTGAAGAAATTAGAATTGAGGGGCATACCTCTTCAGAATGGAATGACAAAAATGTTTCTTCAGATGAAAGTTACTTTTTGAATATGAAATTATCACAGGATAGAACCCGTTCAACTTTGGAATACTGTTTAATGTTGCCGCAAGTTGCACGGAATAGACCTTGGCTAAAAACCATTATGACAGCAAATGGCTTATCTTCAAGCAAACCTGTGTTACTAAGTAATGGACAAGAGGACACTGTTCATTCGAGACGTGTAGAGTTTAAAGTTAAAACTAATTCTGAAAAACAAATTTTAAAAATTTTTCAAAGGAAATAATAATGGAATTTAAAGAATTGGAAAATTTAATTTCTAAGATGGGTGCAATTTTCAGAGTATGGGATAGTGAAGTTCAACCTACACCACCCATTATTTTTGAACCAATAGATATAGATTCAGGAAATGGTACTGTGGTCAATATTGGAGATATTGATATTACGCCCAGTGGTTTATTAGATTATCGTGGTGAACAAATTTTATTGCATCTCAAAGAATTTAATACGTCTAAGCCTTCTTATACACCACCAAAATTTCATTTTTATCAATGCAGTACATTAAATAAGATGACAGACGATGGAAAGTTAAAAAGATATGTCGTAACGCAACGTAAAAAAGGCACTTTTTTAGTTGATATAACAAAGAATGGCAGACTTTTGGAAGAGAATAAAGAAGAGAAATTGCTTGTCTGTCAAAACTGTTTAACTTGGTATAACGGACAATATGGAAAACATTATAGTGTCGATAATTTTGATATTGCTGATTTTTTTGAACATTTCCCTAATACTCCTATTACTTATAAACCACCTCATAACGATGAAAACGCACCAGATCAGGACTATCCACCGAATTGGTATTCTATTGCCCAGAGTTATAAAGAACGTCATGGCTGGACTTGTGAGCAGTGTAAAATCAACTTAGATAGTCATCGGTATTTATTGCACGCTCATCACCTCGCAGGCGTAAAAAGCTATCAGCAAGACTACGATTTAAAAGCACTGTGTGTTTTATGTCATTCCGAGCAACCTAATCACCAACACATGAAAGAAAAATATGCTTCTGAAATTGCAAAAATTAAACGATTGCGTGGATTGCCATACTAAAATCAACACATGAAGCGCAGTTAGATTAGGTAATGTAGATGACTGGGACTCTGCAATAAGCCTGCATGGTAACCACATATCACGCCTCATGTAACAGCACACAATAGCTATTGACTTGAATAACATTTTTTTGCCGCTAAAGCTGATTTTGCGGTGTATTGTTGCTAAGATGCTCTATCTTATGGCTTCACAACAGCAGGGCGAATGGTTTGATGCGTATTTTAGTGAGTAATGATGACGGCTATCTGGCCGAGGGTTTGTGTGCATTGGTTGCCGCGTTGCGAGATCACGCAGAACTGTCAGTAGTCGCGCCTGATAGAAACCGTAGCGGGGCGAGTAATTCCTTGACTCTGGAAACCCCGTTACGCGCTTATACCATGGAAAATGGTTTTATTCGTGTCGATGGTACGCCGACGGATTGTGTGCATTTGGCGATTACGGGGTTATTGACTGACGAGCCTGATATGGTGATTGCGGGGATTAATCACGGTGCGAATTTAGGCGATGATGTGCTGTATTCTGGCACGGTTGCCGCCGCTACCGAAGGGCGATTTTTAGGTTTACCTGCTATCGCCATTTCCTTGGCAAGTCATAATCCGCAGCATTTTCCGACTGCCGCACACGTCGCGGTCACGTTATTAAAACAACTGATTAAACAGCCGTTACCGCGCGATACCATTCTTAATGTCAATGTTCCCGATGTGCCGTTAGCTGAATTAAAAGGCTATCAGGCAACCCGCTTGGGGCAACGCCATAAAGCCGAACCTGTGATTAAAAGCACCGACCCGCGCGGACGCAGTATTTATTGGGTCGGGCCTCCAGGTGCAGAACAGGATGCTGGCGAAGGCACGGATTTTTATGCGATTAATGCGGGATTTGTGTCCGTTACGCCGTTGCAAATTGATTTAACATGGTATGAGCGCGTTAATGCGTTAAAAACATGGTTGCCTAAGGAACATGAATAGCATGATTCAACGCATGCAAGGTATCGGCATGACTTCATTGCGCACACGCGAACGCATGATTAAACGCTTGGCAGACCAAGGGATTACCCATAATAAAGTGCTGGAAGTGATGCGTGATACGCCTCGGCATATTTTTGTCGATGAAGCTCTCGCCAGTCGTGCTTATGAAGATGTCGCGTTGCCTATCGGCTATAATCAAACCATTTCCCAGCCGTATATCGTTGCCCGAATGACGGAATTATTGCTCAAATCCACACACCATCATTTAAAAAAGGTGTTGGAAATCGGTACGGGGTGCGGTTATCAAACGGCTGTGTTGGCGCAACTGGTGGATCATGTGTACAGCATGGAACGTATTTTGCCGTTACAACGCAAAGCAAAAAATTATCTGTGGGATTTACGGCTGAAAAATATCAGTTTTATGTACGCGGATGGTGGTGCGGGTTGGGCGGATTATGCACCGTTTGATGGTATTTTAGTGTCTGCTGCACCTGCTGATATTCCACCTGCTTTTTTACAGCAACTGGCTATCGGCGGGGTATTGGTGCTTCCTGTCGGGATGGCGGGCAGACAATCTTTGCAGCGTATCACGCGCATTTCTGAGGATAATTATGACATCGAACAATTCGATGCCGTGACTTTCGTGCCTTTTTTATCAGGAAAAGAATGAACACACCAGAACCCAGCCAAGCGGACATTGATGAATTACTGACGCTGTTCGCTCAGGATAATTATAGTGCCACTGAAATCCGCGCAGGTGAATTAATCGCCCGTTTTCCTGATCATGGTTTTGGCTGGAAAGTATTGGGCGTGGTACTGCGGCAACAGGGGCAAATCACTGCGTCCTTAGTGCCAATGCAAAAAGCCGCTGAATTACTGCCTGATGATGCCGAAGCACACAGTAATCTGGGCGTGACCTTGATGAATCAGGGGCAATTAAGCGAAGCGGTTATCAGCTACCGTCAGGCGTTGGCGTTAAATCCTGATACGGTTGATGTGCATCATCATTTGGGTCTGACGCTGATGACGCTGGGGCATTGGGCTAAAGCCGAATTGAGTTTTCGCCGCGTACTGGAACTGAATCCTGATTATCCCGATGCGCACTATAATTTAGGGCGTGTTCTGCAACAACAAGGGCAACTGCCCGAAGCCGAAGCCTGTTACCGCCGCGTATTAGCCGCCCATCCTGAACTCAGTGATGCGCATAGTAATCTTGCTTGTGTTTTACAGTGGCAAGGTCAGCACACTGAGGCGGAACTGCATTATCAACAGGCGTTGGCTCTCAATCCGCTGGATGTAAAAGCCTATAGTAATCTGGGTATGCTGTTGCAGGCACAGGGACGACTCACCGAAGCACGGGATTGTTATCAATGCGCACTGGAAATTAATCCAGAGTTTGCCGAAATTCATAATAATCTGGGTATTGTGTTTCATGATTTGGGACTGAATGCTGACGCTGAACTCAGTTATGGACGCGCCCTGAAAATTAATCCGCAGTTTGCCGAAGCCTATAATAATCTGGGGCTGAGCCTGCAAGAGCAAGGGCGGTTAGCCAAAGCCGAAGCGGCTTATCGCCGCGCTTTGGCAGTTAATCCCAACAACGCCGAAGCACACAATAATCTGGGTATTATTTTCCAACAACACGCGCAATTATTGGATGCGCTGGCAAGTTATCAACGCGCCTTAGCCCTGAAACCCAATGATGCCCAAGTGCATAATAATTTAGGGGCGGTTTATCAAGAGTTAGGACGCATGGCGCAAGCGGAAGCCAGTTTTCGCCGCGCCTTGGCGATTAATCCCGATTACACCGAGGCACGGAGTAATTTACTGTTTGCGATGACCTATCACGGCGCACACAGTCCCGCCGAGTATTTAGCCGAAGCGGTGCTGTATGGGCAACAGATACAGCATAAAGTTGAATCACCGTTTACGACGTGGCACTGTAATCCCTGTCCTGAGCGGTTGCGCATCGGTCTGGTATTGGGTGATTTACATCATCACGAAGTCGGGCAATTTTTAACGCAACTATTACCCGAACTGGACAGCAGTAGCGTTGAAGTCTACGCCTACCCTACCCATCCGCACACCGATGAACTCACCCTTAACCTGCAAAGCCTGTTTTCTGTCTGGCAATCGTTACTGGGTTTAAGCGATACCGCCGCCGCTCGTTTAATCCATACTGATGGCATTCACATCCTGTTTGATTTATCGGGGCATCATAATTACAACCGTCTGCCCGTATTCGCTTACAAACCCGCGCCCGTGCAGGTTAATTGGTTAGGGTTTCTTGCCTCCAGCGGACTGGCGGCAATGGACTATGTACTGGGCGATCCTTATGCCACGCCGTCAGAGGATGAACATATATTTTCAGAAAGCCTGTGGCAACTGCCCGACACCTACCGTTGTTTTAGTGTGCCTGAGGGGGAGGAAAGCGTTAATCCATTACCCGCTTTAGCAAACAACCAGATTACCTTTGCGAATTTTAACGCCCTGATTCATGTCAATGAGGCAGTATTAACATTATGGGCGCGAATTTTACACGCAGTACCACAGTCGCAGCTGTTATTGAAAAACCAGCAACTAAATAATGCAACCGCGTGCCAAAACCTGTGCCAACAGTTTGCCGAGCAGGGCATTCTGCCTGAACGTTTGGTATTGGAAAGAGATAAGGCATCGCTTGCCGACTATCACCGTGTCGATATTATTCTCGATACCTTTCCTTACAATGGCGCGACCAGCAGTATACAAGCGTTATGGATGGGCGTACCTGTGCTGACGCTCTCAGGGGACAGATTTACTGCGCGACGCGGTGCGAGTATTCTTGCCAATGTAGAACTTAACGACTGGATTGCGTTTGATGAGGACGATATGGTTGCAAAATCCATGAATTTCGCCGCTGATACCGACTATTTATCGACATTAAGAACTGCCTTACGCCAACACCTGTTAGCATCACCCTTAGTTGATACCATCAGTTTCGCCCGACATTTTGAAGCCGCGCTGTGGAGTATGTATCAATCCTGAGCGGTCACTATTTTCCTATGCCCAAAACTGAGATTACTATATGAACGCATCTGAACGACTAAACATTCGCTTAACTGCAACGCCACCCGATTGGGCAACTGCCAGTGTAGCGGCGTTGCTCCAACTACCGTATGTAAACATTGTTGAAACAGACGAACTACCCATTGATGTGGTTCTGCATTTCGGCACTTACTCCGAAGCAGTTCAGCAACAAGTCGGGACAGGGCGATTAGGATTCTGGTTTTTTCGTTTTGCAGGACAGGATCTGGAGGTGGCAACCGCCGCCAGACAATCTGCCGCCGCTGGTATCGCCTTGGAATCCAGTTTATGGGCAAAATTGCCCGATAATAACTGTGTTTGTCTGTATCAAAGTTTTGGGCAATTAGATGATTTTGCGGTGTGGCGCAGTGTCAGCCGAACCTTAGCGAAAGCCGCGTGTTTTCCTGAGCGGGTATTATCGCGTTATCAACATACTGGCGCACTGGTTACTTGCACCGCTGAACCTATTACCACCCTGTCATCCACTGCTGGTTATTTGTCACAGGCAAAGGGGATACTGAATAAAATCATAAAAAAACTGTTCTACCATGAACAATGGTTTATCGTTGCGGGTAAAAGTAACGAATTACTACCCGACCCCAGTCAACACCAATGGTTATTAAACCCGCCAGCGGATAGTTTTTGGGCAGATCCGTTTCCTGTCGAACAGGACGGGCGCGTGTGGGTATTGCTGGAAGTATTACCATTTTCCACGCAATGCGGCTATTTGGCAGCGGTGGAATTGTTTGCCGATGGCAGTCATGGTGTAGCACAAACCATCATGAACACGGGCAGCCATCTGTCTTATCCTTTCATTTTGAACTATCAGGGCGACATTTATATGCTACCCGAAGCGGGCGCATCCAGAGAAGTGACGCTGTGGAAATGTGAACAATTTCCTGACCGCTGGACGAAAGCCGCCACTTTGCTGACCGATGTGTGTTTTACCGATGCCACACTCATTGAGCATAACGGCTTGTGGTGGTTATTTTTAACCCTCGGTGAATACGACGGTATCTGTTTGAACGACGAACTGTCTGTGTACTACGCCGATTCACCGTTTGGTGTCTGGACGGCACACAAAGACAATCCTATAAAATCCGATGCGCGTAATGCCCGACCTGCGGGCAATATTTTTCATCGCGACGGCGTGCTGTATCGTCCTGCGCAAGATTGCGGCACAGGTTATGGCAAAGCCACGGTATTAAATCGCATTGACCGCTTGGATAAAGAAGGTTTTAGTGAAACTCCTGTGGGACGCATTGATGCTGATTGGCGTGCAGGCTGTTTATGTACGCACACGCTATCGCGTTCTGAGCATTATTGGACTGTCGATAGTCTGCATTTATTGCCGCGCTGGGCGGGTTTATTTCAGTCTAAATAACACGCTGGATAGTAAGGAGTTTATGAGATGAACGATAAAGAATTGGTTGCCCACCACGCGGCACAACAGGTGAAAGACGGTATGTGTGTTGGACTGGGTACAGGCTCAACAGCAAATTATTTTATTGAACAACTGGCACGTCGCTATCACGAAGACGGTTTACGCGTGACCGTCGTAGCAAGTTCAGTCGTCAGCACCCGCAAGGCAGGGCAACTGGGCTTGCCTTTAATGGCTATCGAACACCTGACACAGCTGGATTTATATGTCGATGGCTCAGATGAAGTCACGCCTGATTTAACCTTGCTCAAAGGACGCGGTGCGGATTTGGTACGCGAAAAACTGTTAGTGGAAGCCAGCAAGCAATTTATAGTGCTGGTGGATAGCAGTAAATTTGTCAGCCGCATCGGTGAACGTTTTCCGATTCCCATTGAAGTGATGCCGTTTGCGTGGCAACTGGTTAAACATAAACTGGAAGCAATGGGCGCGACGGGCGATTTACGCCACACTGCCAGTGGTGATGGGCTGGTGGTAACTGCGCACGGCAGTTTGGTGCTGGACATGACGTTCGATAGCCAATTGACCGCCCAAACGCTGAATGAGCTGCTCAACAACACGGCGGGAATTGTCGAACACGGTATATTTTACCGACTTGCCAGTACGGTTTTGTGCGCCGTCAATGGTCAAGTGCAAGAACAACAGGCGGGTGGCTAAGTTTAAACCTGCGTGGTGGTTGAAGCACGCACATTTACAAACTTTATACCCTTCTCTGCTACGCAACACGCCGCCGCCTGCGTTAGTGCGTGAACGCCTCATCACTCCCGATAATGATTTTATCGACATCGACTATTGCGGCACAGGCACGCGGCCGTTAGTTATTTTACTGCACGGTTTAACGGGCAGTTCGCAATCAAGTTATATCAAAGGCTTGCAACGGACGTTATGGCAACACGGATTGCGCAGTGCCGTATTGAATTTTCGCGGTTGTAGCGGCGAATATAACCGCCTCGCCCGCTGTTATCATTCGGGCGAAACCGAAGATATTCAGTTTCTTTATCAAACTTTACGCCAACGTGAACCGACTACGCCGATAGCGGTCGTCGGTTTTTCGCTAGGCGGTAATGTATTATTAAAATGGCTGGGCGAACAGGGCGATAACGTATCACTCTTTGCCGCTGTGGCGGTGTCGGTGCCGTTGGTATTAAGCACCTGTGCAAGCAAACTGGACAAGGGTTTTTCCAAGCTGTATTGCGCCAAGTTATTACGCGATTTAAAACGCTATGTAGCCGAAAAACAGCAACATTTAGCCACACTGGGCGCAACGAAAGAAGCCGATAAAATCCAACAGCTGGGCGATTTATCAACGATAACTTCTTTTTGGCAATACGATGACAGGGTAGTCGCGCCATTACACGGTTTTGCTGATGTACACGACTATTATCAGCGCTCCAGCTCACGGCAGTTTCTGAAAAAAATCACCGTACCCACGTTGCTTATTCAAGCACAGGATGATCCGTTTATGACGACTGAGGTACTGCCTCGTGCAGACGAATTATCGCCCAGTGTGCAGTTGGAAGTCAGCCAACATGGCGGTCATGTCGGTTTTGTTGCGGGTAACAATCCATTCAAACCTGTCTTCTGGCTAGAGCAACGAATTCTGGCATTTCTATTGCCCGCGTTGCTCATGACGCAGAAATAAATCAAATCAAATCGTTAAGATAATTCAAATAATCACCCGATGCAATGTGCGTTAAATGCGTTACTTGGTGATTAAAAATATAAACCCACGCCTGCACCCTGCTACCATCGCATAATGAAATAGTCAGTTGTTTTCTACTGTATTCATGCGGCTCTGGATAATCTGGCGTACATTCTTCATAAGCATCCAAGGTAGGCAAGACTAAACAGCTATCCGCCATTTTATAGACCTCACCATACACTTTATCGTGCGGATCGGCTGATTCAATAGCGGCTGGATAACCGTTGACTTTATAGAGCGTGCCTTGCAAATAACCGTCGGCAACATAATCACTGTGACGGGCTAATACATCATGACAGCCGACAGCGATTGCCTTGCGTAATGTGCCATAGACGAAAATAAATTCCATTCAAATACTATCGAGACGGTGAAAGTAGGAAGACAGTGGAGTCCAAAACAGGTTTTGGACTTCACTGTAGTGTGAATGCTTTAGCCCAAGGGATTATTGGGATCAATACCGTCCATAAACGGCAAACGTCTATCCTGATTGGTTAATTGATACACTTTGCCCAACCAATTGTTAAACACCGCTTTGGCAGTATCGCTCCAAGTATTATCCAGATGACTGACAACCGCCGCCTCAGGAAATTCAGCGAGAACCTGTCCCGTGCGTTTCGCTTTTCTGACATCATGCTCATACTCAGAAAAAGTCTGCTGCACATCAGGATCAAAATAATGTTCAGGAAACGGCGGATAATCGTTTATTTCACCGCGATAAAAACGCAGCACTTCACGCTTATATTCTTTTAACAGGCTAATATCATCATATTCAGGATGCCCCTGAAAAAATACGATACGAAAACCATCGGGACTGACCGCAAGATGCACACCCGCTTCCGAACTGACCGCCAAAACTTTTAGCCCGTGTGCTTCCATATCGCTTTGAAATATCTCATTAAAACGCGAGTGCGGCACATCAAAACGGCTGTTAATTTCTGCTACCAAGGGATGATGACGACTCACCAGTTTATGAGAAAACACGCCCCAGCGTTTTTCAGGCAGGCGGGTACGCTCAACGCCATAACAATAATGAATCAGCGCGTGAGTCGCCAAACACGAACACAATACCGAGGTAACATTTTCTTTCGCCCACGAAAACACTTCCGTCAACGGCAGCCAAAAATCTTCTTCGGGTAACCGTGAGCGCACCACATTTGCCCCGCTGATAATCAGCGCGTCCAAACCATCGGCTTTAATTTTTTCAAACGATTCGTAGTATTTATCAATATGCGCTTGCGCTTCTTCACCACGCGGCAAGCCGTCAATGGTAAACAGATGCACATGAAACTGGGCAATTTGATTACACGCACCCACCAAGCGAAAAAACTGCCGTTCGGTGGCTTCCAGTGCCGCATCGGGCATCATATTCAACAACCCGATGTGCAGCTCACGAATATCCTGATGACTGGCACGTTCTGGGTCTACAATCTCTTCGCCTTCTTCACGCAGACGCTGAAAGGTCGGCAAATCAATATGGGCAACTAAAGGCATAAGGGCAACTCCCCTGTCATGGCTGTTTCGCCAGCGCATCGGCAACCAACGCGATAAAATCCGCTTCCGTTTTTACCTGTGCAATATCATCGGCACCAACGGTGTAACCGTATTGATCGGCAATCGCTTGATAACGCGGCAATCGAGATTTAAATAACTCGGGAAATACCCAAGTAACAAATTGATCAGGCGGCATCACTTCGGTGGAACTGTAATTTTTTAACGCCAAAAATTCGGTCAGTTTTTCATCGAGAAACGCTTCCCGATAATATAACGGCTTGGGATCGGTTTTAGCGCGTTCGATAATCGTCTGTTCTAATGCAGGCGGAATTTTAATATAAATAATCAGCGTGTTTTTAGCCAGATTTTCCAATACCTCAGCATCATCCAATTCACAAACACTACCACCCGCATCATTAATAAAATGTTTATAGCCATAAATATCGTCGGCTTTATGAATAAAATCGGGAACATCATTCATTGCCGCTATTTCCGCCTGATGATGCAGTTTTTGTCGGCGTTTAAATTCAGCTAATGACAAACCGCCTAATGCAGGATCACCTAATTTACCTAAAAAACTGGATACTGCCGCCAGATTATCAACGGTAATTTTATTAGCAATATAAATAGAATCTGATAATAATAATTCACGCAAAAAAGGCACACTGATGGCGTGGCGTTTTATATTATCTAAAATAGGTTCTTTTAAGTATTTTGTGCCGATACGATAATCGCCCGAATAATGAAACCATTTCGCTTTAGGTAATTTATTGGCAAGCGTGGTTTTACCTGCACCCGACATAGCAAGCAGAGTAATGCGCTTTGATGGCCAGTCCAAAAATTCCTCAGGACTCATTTTCATAATGCTACTCTCTCGTTAATCCAAATAGTCGTCAATATCAATATCGTCCGCATTCGGTCGATGCTTATCGTTATCCGAATAACCTAAATCATCGGTTTCAATATCATCAAACGGCGCACTCCAGTCTTCTGGGTCTTCAATATAATCAAAAGTAGATCCATACCAACTGTCATTATCATATTCGCCAATATCACCATTAAGATACTGTACTTCAATAGTATCTTCATCAATAGCAACAACTTTAAATTTCAGACTATTTTCTACGTCTTTATACCAGCTACCAATAATAGGGTCTGCTACAGTGGCCATTATAATCACCTCAATTTATATTTTTAACGTAAAAGCAAAATTTCTAGGTTGCGTTAATAAAAATCAATAACTCAACCTAGAAAATAATTACAACTTAGGTCTCATGTGCGGAAACAATAAAACATCACGAATCGACGGTGCGTCAGTAAATAACATCACCAATCTATCAATACCGATACCTTCACCCGCCGTCGGCGGCATACCGTGTTCTAACGCGGTAATATAATCAGCATCAAAGTGCATTGCCTCATCATCACCCGCATCTTTTTCATCCACCTGTTGCTGAAAACGCGCTGCCTGATCTTCGGCATCATTCAATTCGGTAAAACCGTTGGCAATTTCTCGCCCACCGACAAAAAATTCAAAACGGTCAGTGACGTGGGGATTATCATCATTACGACGCGCAAGTGGCGATACTTCCACAGGATACGCAGTAATAAATGTCGGATTCATCAGTTTACTTTCTACCGTTTTTTCAAAAATTTCAATCTGAATTTTACCCAAACCGTAACTGTCTTTCACAGGTAGATGTAATTTTTCAGCCACTTTAACAGCGGCTTCACGGGTATTAATATCAGCAACCGTTAAATCAGGATTAAAATGTAAAATAGATTCCTCTACCGTCATGCGCACAAATGGCTGACCAAAATCATACTCTTCGCCTTGATAAGTAACCACCGACTGCCCGACGACTTCCTGAGCAATTCCGCGTAACATCGCTTCGGTTAAATCCATTAAATCGGTATATTCTGAATATGCCTGATAAAATTCCAGCATGGTAAATTCAGGATTATGACGAGTAGATAATCCCTCATTACGGAAATTACGATTAATTTCAAATACCCGTTCAAAGCCGCCGACAACCAAACGTTTTAAATATAACTCAGGCGCGATACGCAAATACATATCCATATCCAGCGCATTATGATGCGTCATAAATGGACGCGCGGTTGCACCACCTGGAATAACCTGCATCATCGGCGTTTCCACTTCTAAAAAATCGCGGTCAATTAAAAACTGGCGAATATAAGAAACGATTTTAGAACGAATTAAAAACGTTTGCCGTGATTGCTCACTCATAATTAAATCTAAATACCGCTGACGGTATTTAATTTCCTGATCGGCAATACCGTGAAACTTTTCAGGCAACGGACGCAACGCTTTCGTTAATAAGCGAATCGCATCGACCTTAACGCTTAATTCACCTGTTTGGGTTTTAAATAATGTACCTTCCGCACCGATAATATCGCCAATATCCCATTTCTTAAACTGCTCGTTATAAAAACCTTCAGGTAAATGATCCCGAGTAACATATAACTGAATTTTACCCGACATATCCTGAATATGCACAAAACTCGCTTTACCCATAACACGGCGCGTCATGATACGCCCCGCTAATTGAAAGCGTAACGGTTCGGCTTCTAATTCTTCTTTAGATAGTTCTGAATAGCGTGCTAATAATTCCCCCGCAACCACATTGCGGCGAAAATCAGTTGGAAACGCAATACTGTTTTCGCGTAACTCTGTTAATTTGCTACGACGTTGTTTAATTTGTTCTTGTTCGTCTTGGATTTGTTCGGACATATTATTTTTTTATTTAAAAGTAAAGAATAGGTTATCTCGTTCCCACGCACCTCGTGAGAATGCAGTCATGGCGTACTACGCCATTATTTTAAAGCGTTCTTTAGTAATAGCGACTTCTACACTGTGATTAATAATAGGCGCAGGATAAAAATCGCCATAATGTTTTTTATCCCATTGATGCAGAGTTTTAATTGGCACGGCGCGTATTTCAGGTATCCAGCGATACATATAATCCCCGTTAGCATCAAACTTTTGTTGCTGTAACCACGGGTTAAAAATCCGAAAATAGGGTTGTGCATCACACCCTGTTGACGCTGCCCATTGCCAGTTACCGTTATTTAAACAGGGATCATAATCCACTAAATGTTGGGCAAAATAACGCTCGCCCCACCGCCAGCTAATGTGTAAATCTTTAACCAAAAATGAAGCGACAATCATACGCACACGGTTGTGCATAAAGCCAGTGCTGTTTAATTCACGCATTCCCGCATCGACAATAGGAAAACCTGTTTTGCCGTCTGCCCACGCCTGAAAATAATCGCGATTATTATCCCACGTCAGCTTGTCGAATTTGTCGATGAAGGCATGACCAAAAACCTTGGGAAAATGGTAGGCAATATGGGTTAAAAAATCACGCCAGTACAGTTGCCGTAATAACGGATGTTCTGTGCCTAAGTCCCGCGCTATATCGTGAAAAACCTCCCGCACCGACACCGTACCAAATTTCAAATGGGCTGATAATTGGCTGGTGGATTGCAGCGCAGGAAAATCGCGCGTTATGGCATAATCCCTGCAAACTGTCAGCTCACCCAACCGTTGTAAAGCCGCTTTACGTCCACCTTGCACAGTGTTTGTGCAAACTCCATTTTGCGCTATCGCCTCCAGTGAAGTTGTGGAGGCAACCGTTAAAAACTGCCCATTTTCCAAGTCTTGCGGTAAGTCTACAGGAAACTGTCTGGCGTTATTATAAAATGCAGTAAACACTTTATACGCGCTACCATCACTTTTAACCGCCTGTTCTGGCTCAGTCAATAGCGCGTCAGGCACAACGTGTAAAGCAATGTTTAATCGCTGACAAACATCGGCAATTTCCGCATCCCGCTGCCGACTAAACGGCGTGTAATCACGGTTAATAAACACCGCTTGTATATTTTGTTGTGCGTATAACTGCTCAATAACCTGCGTTGGCAAACCGTGAAACAACGCTAAATCAGCATCGTTATTTTTAAACTGCTCTGCCAAATCCGCCAACGATTGCAACATAAAATGCAAAGCGGGCTTACTCTGATACGGATGCGGCTTAATTTGGCGTTCATCAAAAATAAAACTGGCAATAACCTGTTTAGAAGAACATAAAGCGGCATTTAACGCGCTATTATCAATAAGCCGCAAATCCCGCCGAAATATAAATAATGCTGTTTGATAAGTGGTCATTGATGAGTATATTTAAGGTGGTCTTTATAATTGTTTATTGATAGTCATTTAACAAATTTAGACATTGAAAAATTACAGTTCATCATTGCTATGATTAAATTCAACTTTGCTCTGAGTGATAATTTCATTCATCACCTCTTGCAATTTCGCCGATTCTAAAAGCTCAGTAAATGCGTCGATTAAACTTTGCGTGTTAATAATTTCTTCTACGGCTGCCATATAAGATTCAACAACCGCTTCAATTTTGTACTTTGTTAAGGCTTGATTGCGAATGGTAGCGCGTATTTGTTCAATGGTTTCATCTGATTTTACAACGAAGGTAATAGGAAAACGCTGTACTTTATCTATGTCGAGGAAATATTTGCCCACATCTACAGTTTCAGTAACTTGAAAAAATAGTCCTAGCGGCTTCATCACAAAATCTATACCACCATCGTTGGCGTTGGTACGACCCGTTTTATAGAGAATTAAAGCCTCTTCTGCTACTGTTTCTTTTTCATCACCTAACCAAATCGTTTGTTGTCCGTATTTTGCTTTTAATACCGCGTAACTAACAATTTCAAAAATACGCGCATCAACGGTAGGTTTTAATTGCTGAATTACGAAATCAATCGCTTTTTCAGGATTATTCTCACTCAGTTTTGCAATTTGTTGACAGGTGTCAATAAATTCTTCGAATGCCGCTTTTTTACTTGCTACATAAGCATCAATAATTTCAATGATTGCATGGGCAATGTTATAAATACAATCTATACCATTTTTTTGCCGTATCTGTACTTGCAATAAATCGTCTTGAATCCAATAGCGTTGTTTTTCTATATCACGAATAATCGGTTGCTTACCCAGCGTGGAATAAAATTTCTTAAACTCGTCATTTAGACGAGCATTTAGCGCGTGATTTTGTAATTTCGCACCAAATGGCAATTCACGTTGTCTGCGAAATAGGTCATTGAACCTCGCTCCTTCATATTGTGAATATTCATACCCTGCGTTGTCATTAAAAAAACCTTTTGCTATATAATCTTCAATAAGCACATAAAGCGCGTAGTGATTGGCAAATGCACCTCGCGCCTTAGAACCGCTATTAGCTGATTTTGTTTTGATATTTAAATAGCCCAGTAAGGGACTTGCCTCAAATACATCTACAGCATATTCGGCAAAATGTTTTTCAAGTATTTCGAGAATTTTTGCAGTAAACGGATGGTAATTTATTTCATAGTTTGGCATCAATCATCGCTTTTTGTGATTTACTGTCATTACCATTTTTTCTGACAAATGTTTTATCCAATGGCTTTAATTCTTCGCCATCAAAATGACTACTAATTCCCAGTCTGCGCAAACCCGTTTTAAAATACTCCGTTTGTAATTCAATACCGATTGCTTTGCGTCCTAGCCTTTGCGCCACTGCACAACTGGTAAATGTTCCAGCAAATGGGTCAAGTATTAAATCTCCAACATTACTACTGGCTTTAATAATCCGCTCTAATAAAGCTTCGGGTTTTTGGCTAGGATGCTGTTCATATTCGGGCATACGATAACGAACTCGCGGCATACTCCAAACATTCCCTGGGATTTTCGTTGTGTTATAAGGTGTTGGTACGGTTTTGCGGTAATCTATTAACTTTCTAGTCGCACCAGTTTTAGCTTCAACCGCTATATCTTCGGCATTAAAAGTATAATTTTTCGCATCTTTTACGCAGAACAAAATAGGTTCATACAATGAACCAAAATGTTTTTTTGCTTGCACGCCAGAACTGTCATAGTGCCAAACAATTCTCGATAACACCGTCATGCGTTCTCGTAACCATAAATCCAAATAAGGCATGGCTTGAGTGCTGGTCATTACATACAAACTACCATGAGGTTTTAGTTTTTTTATACACAACTCTAACCATTGATAACACCATGTTGCGTAATCTGTATCTGATGACCATACATCCATAAAGTCACCGAACTTTTTGCCGATGTTGTAAGGGGGGTCAACAAAAATTAAATCAACTGATTCATCTGCAATATCGAATAAACAATCAAAACAATCACCGTTATAAACAGTAACTGAGTCTTTGGTGTGTTTTATAAATGCTTTTGTTTTCAACAACTACAACCCACTCTTCAAGCTCGCTTCAATAAACTGATCCAAGTCGCCGTCTAATACCGCTTGGGTGTTGCCTGTTTCTACGCTGGTGCGCAGGTCTTTGATGCGTGATTGGTCTAGGACGTAGGAGCGGATTTGACTGCCCCAGCCGATGTCGGACTTTGAGTCTTCTAGGGTTTGCTGGGTTTCTGAACGTTTGCGCATTTCCAGTTCGTACAGTTTGGCTTTTAACTGCTTCATCGCGGTGGCGCGGTTTTTATGTTGCGAGCGGTCGCTTTGACATTGCACGACGATGCCAGAGGGTGCGTGAGTCATACGCACGGCGGATTCGGTTTTGTTGATGTGCTGACCACCTGCACCACTTGCGCGGTACACGTCTACACGAATGTCGGCGGGGTTGATGTCTATGTCTACGTCATCGTCAATTTCGGGCGAAACAAATACGGAAGCGAACGAGGTATGACGGCGATTGCCTGAGTCAAACGGTGATTTTCTGACTAAACGGTGTACGCCTGTTTCGGTGCGTAGCCAGCCAAAGGCATATTCACCTTCAAAACGAATGGTGGCACTTTTAATGCCCGCAACATCGCCTTGTGATTCTTCAATCAGTTCGGTTTTAAAGCCTTTGCGCTCTCCCCAGCGTAGGAACATACGTTCCAGCATGGATGCCCAGTCTTGTGCTTCTGTGCCGCCTGAGCCTGATTGGATGTCTAAAAAGGCGTTGTTTGCGTCCATTTGTCCTGAGAACATACGGCGAAATTCAAGATCAGCAACGCGCTGTTCAAAATGGGCTAAATCGGCGACGACAGTATCAACGGTTTCTTCATCGTCTTCTTCGATTGCCATGAGTAAGAGTTCTTCGGCATCGGCAAGTCCGCGATCCATTTCGGTAATGGTGTTGACGATAGCTTCCAGTTGCCCGCGTTCTTTGCCTAACTCTTGGGCTAGTTCTGGATTGTCCCAAATTTTGGGGTTTTCCAGTTCGCGCAGGACTTCAATCAGGCGTTCGCTTTTGCTATCAAAGTCAAAGATACCCCCTGAGCGCGTCGCAGCGGCTTTTAAGGTCAGCGATTTTATTTTTAATTGGATTTATTTCTTGCATGGTTGTTGCTAATGATTGGACGATAAAAACGATAAGAGGTGTCGATTATAAACCAGATGTTTTTGTATAATTCATCTTTTTGTCATTGAGAGTGGCGATGATTGCTGTTGTTGGGTATGCTAGAATAGTTATGTTTGATAGTGAATCATGGATGAACTAAGGTTTTTATATCGAATCGCTTTCACACTGACCGCTCAAGCAACTATTATTGCGTTGAAACGATGAATTTTCCGCTATCTACTATCGTAGTTTAACTAAAGAAAATATGAAAAAACTTATTCTTATCTGTTTGTTTCTCGCTGTGATTGTCGGTGGTGGCTGGGGCGTTCATTTTTACAACCATTTAAAGCCAAAAGCAGATAATATCGGCGTTGGTTATTCGATTGCCGAAGGCAATGATTTTTTAAATATCGGTCGTTATGATGAGGCTAAAAAATTATTTGCCAGTGCGTTGGCAACTGACCCTAAAAATGTTAAGGCGGCATGGGGCTTGAAATTAACCGAGGCTAAAGAGACTTCATCTATTAATGCGTTCAAACTGGCGATTGACGCGCTTTATGAGCAGAACTCAAACGATGCTTATGTTAATTTATTTTTGGGTGAGTTTTTCCTTGCTATTAATCAGCTTGACAAGGCAAGACCTTATCTCCAGCAAGCACTCAACCAAAATCCAAAACTTGCCGAAGCACATTTTCATCTGGCATCACTGCATGAAGAACAAGGTAATTTTGCTACCGCCAAATCAGAAATTTCACTGGCAATTGATATAAGCCGCTCACCTAAATATCGTAATAAACTGGCGCATATTTATATCAAACTGCATCATCTTGATGCGGCAACAGCTGAATATGAAAAAAGCGTTGATTATCCGTTATCCGCACTGGATGTTGCCGAAATTTACTGGCAACGTGATAGATTTGATCTGGCGTTGATTCGTCAACTGCAAGCGGTGAAATGGTTGAATGATACAACGGTGATGGCTTTACCCGAAAATAAAGACTCATGGACGTTCAAAATCAGCGATGAGGAGAAGATTGCTTTAAACAAACTCGATGAAAAACTGAATTATGCGTATTTATGTTTGTCGTTCACGTTGTATTTTTTAGACAATACTGAAGAATCTGAGCGTTATGTACAGGAAGCACGCAATTTATCAATTCTTCGCCATAATGATGTTAATACGCTGGTCACAACTCGTTTGGATACTTTAGTACAGGAAAAATACGGTTCGGCTACTAAAGTTGAGGTGTTTAAAGCAAAATATCTGGTCAACGCCATAACGCCTTAACTGTTATTGCTTATACAGTGCCAACACTTGGCGCACATAATCCTGAGTTTCACGATAAGGCGGAATAGTGTTGTTATGTCGAATAACGGCATTTTCTCCCGCGTTGTATGCGGCAATAGCGAGGTCTAATCTGGGGCCGAACATCGTGATTAAATGCTTGAGATAGCGTGTGCCGCCTTCTACATTCTGATCGGGATCATTACGGTCTGTCACCCCGAACCGCAATGCGGTAGCTGGCATCAACTGCATTAACCCTGTCGCACCCGCTGATGAAATAGCGGTTGAATTGTAAGCTGATTCGGTCTGAATCACGGCATGAAGCAATTTTTCATCCACTTGATGACGTTGTGCGGCATCGGCAATCAGCTCACTGTAGCGGGCTTTATTCACCCCTGAAAAAGTGTGTCGTTTCAACATTGCCGCCATAAACGGGCTGCCGCTGTTATTTTTTGCTGACGGCACATGGATAGGGGTTTTAATGATGCGCTTGTATAGCTTGTTTCTGGGTTGGTCGGTATAAAAAACATGACCACTGCCATCAACAAATTTGAATACGTCTGCTGTTGCCTCAGTTGAGGCAAGTAACGCTAATGAAATAACCGTAAGTTTCCACATTGTTATACCTACTCGCTGGCTTTAACCACTATACAGTTGGCGGCTTTAACCGCATTCGTTCTCGCCTGTTCAACATTCGTACTACTGGCTAAGGCAACGCCCATGCGTCGATTAACAAAGGCTTCAGGCTTGCCAAATAAGCGTACTTCGCTGTCAGGAATGCTCAGTGCCTGTGCCAAACCTTCATACACCACGCCTGTCGCATCAATACCGCCTAAAATAACCGCACTCGCGCCTGTTTTTGCTAATTGAGTATCCACGGGTAAGCCTAAAATAGCTCTAGCGTGTAATTCAAACTCGTTTTGCGTTTGGGTAATCATCGTTACCATGCCCGTATCGTGAGGTCTTGGACTGACTTCACTAAACCAAACCTGATTGCCTTGCACAAATAATTCTACGCCGAATAAACCCAAGCCGCCGATTTCATTGACTACTGTTCTGGCAATATCCTGTGCTAAACCGAGGGCATCAGCTGTCATGGCTTGTGGTTGCCAGCTTTCGCGATAATCCCCGTGTTCTTGAACGTGTCCGATGGGGGCGCAAAAATAAATGTCCGCCTCGCCATTAGCGTTCAAAGCGCGAACGGTTAATAACGTAATCTCATAGTCAAAGTCGATTTTGGCTTCCACAATGACTTTGCCCGTATCAACTCGCCCGCTGGCTTTGGCGTAATCCCACGCGGCTTGCAGTTGGTCTGGGGTTTTAACCATTGATTGCCCTTTGCCTGAGGATGACATGGTGGGCTTAATAAAGCACGGATAGCCGATACCACTATCAACAGCGGCTTTTAGCTCATCGAAAGACTGGGCAAACGCATAACGCGACGTAGGAAGTTTGAGTTGTTCGGCAACCAGCGTTCTGATACCTTCACGATTCATCGTCAGTTGAATCGCTCTGGCATTAGGGACAACGGTACACAAACCTTCCGCTTCAATTTCAGCCAATGCGGCGGTGGCAATCGCTTCAATTTCGGGAATAATAAAATCAGGTTGTTCTAAAGCAATCAGTTTTTTCACGGCTTCGCTATCGGTCATATCAATAACATGACTGCGATGCGCAACGTGTTGAGCAGGCGCGTCAGCATAACGGTCAACAGCAATCACTTCAACGCCGTAGCGTTGTAATGCAATGGTCAATTCTTTACCTAATTCACCGCTGCCCAGTAATAATGCTTTGGTCGCGCTGTTAGTTAATGCTGTGCCTATCATCATGCTGATCCCGCTAAATAGTTATCTATGTCTTCTTTGGAAAACCCGATTTTTTTCGCTACACGGTCAGCATGACTGACGCGCGAAATGCCCTCGATTAATTTATAGGTCGGTGCATCATTGGCAAACTCGACTTGTTTGGGCAAGCCTATTCTGTCACGCACAAATTTATCGACTAATTGATGGTTATGGGTAATTAAAATGGTGCTGTTGCCTTTGCGATAAAAGCCATTGAGTACATTGGAGGAGGCTTCCATTTTTTCTTCAAACGTAGTGCCTTCCGACAGTTCATCCAATACGACTAAACTTTTCGCGGTGCAGGCTAAGAAAATGTCTTTAGTGCGTTTTAATTCGGTGCCGAAACGTCCTTCACCATCGTTTAAATGGCTGACTTCGGAGACTTGGTAAAAAATTCTATCAGCAACGGTCAGCGTTGCCGCTTGCGCGGGAACAAAACAGCCGATTTGTGCCAATAATTGAATTTGGGTGATGGTTTTACAAAACGCCGTTTTACCGCCGCTGTTCGGGCCGGTGACTAACACCAGTTTGTCATCTTCCAGCACAAAATCATTACCGACGTAACTGGGATTTTCTTTGCCCAACACGGGATTTTTAGCATCGTGCAAGTTGATTTTGTGGTGTTCGCCATCTATCAGCGTCGGCAATACCACGCTATGCCCAAAGGCAACAGAGAATTTAACAAAGGACAATAACTCATCCAACTGCCCCAATGCGTCTAAAGTTTCCGCGACTTCAGGTGATTGTTTAAATTCATTGCGTAGCGGAATAATACAGCTGTCACGGTCAAAACCGCCGACTATCGGAATATAGACCAGCAATAAGGGCGTGACTAACAGAATTTCATCAGGAATCGGAACAAACTCGGTTATTATCCAAAATAATGCCACCAACAACGCGATTAATAACGGTTTTACTAAACGAGGTTTAAAAATAACGGCGGGTAAAAATGAGCCTTTCCGTTCTTTTTTACTTTGCAAACCATTTTCAGTGATATACACGGATTCACTCATTAATGAATACGCGCGGCTATCGCTAAAGGCTTTTATTTTGTTAATGAGTTCCGCTAAATAAGGGCTTTCGGATGTTGGTACGGTTTGAATATGTTCCACCAATTCCAGCATAAACCGAATGCCGCGTTTGTATTGGTGATAACCGTAACCTTCAATTTCATGCTCACCTCTGGCGGTGCCGAATGAACCGAGAAACTTGCCGAACAGCAATAAATAAAAGTTTTTTTCGTGACTGGCGGCAGTTTGGATAATTGAATCCAAGGCCTCTATTAACGCAGGATTAGCGCGTAATTCTTCAACTGCCCGCTGTTTAGCCTTAATGTCGTCAATATTATTTAACGGCTGAGTCAATGAACGAAACAACACCGCTTGCCCAATGGTAGTGCTGGCATGATTGACGGCATCAAACACATTATCCACCTCAATAGTGTCAAACGCGCTTTGGTCAATCACGCCCTGCCCTGTGGCTAAGGGATGTGTGGATTTAATATCGGGGCAATCTTGCCAACTGGTTAAGAGTGGTTCGGTCATGGCTCGCACTATGAATTGTCAAAAATCGTACCCTTAACTATAGTTCAAGCACGCTGATAATGCTATCAACCTGTGCATCGCTGTCATTAAGGCAGGCAATATAACGATACTGTTCGCCACCCGCTTCCATAAATATTTCTTTATTGGTAATGGCAATTTCTTCCAAGGTTTCCAGACAATCCACCGCAAAACCTGGGCAAATTAAATCCACGTTTTTAATACCTTGCGTCGGTAATTCTTCCAAGGTCTGTACACAATAGGGTTTTAACCATTCAGCTTTACCAAAACGCGATTGAAATACCAGTTTCCATTCGCTGTCTTTTAAGCCCAATTTTTCCGCCAATAATTTGGCAGTTTGTTGGCACTGATAAAAATAGGGATCGCCCCATTTAGTCAGTTGCTCAGGCAGACCGTGAAATGACATCACCAATAATTCATTTTTCGGCTGTTCCTGCCACGCCTGTTTAATAGAATCGGCAACGGCGGCGATATGGGCTTCGTGCTGATGATAATCACTGATAAAACGAAAACTGGGCAAGTGCCACCATGAATTCAATTCTTTTATCAAATCATCATAAATAGACGCAGTAGTCGTCGAAGAGTATTGCGGATACAGTGGCAAAACAACCACATCGTTAATACCCTGTTCTTTAAATTTGCGTAATTGCGTAGCGATGGATGGCTCACCGTAACGCATCGCATAATCAACAGTAATGTTTTGCGTGCTTAAGCGTTCTGCCACTTTTTCACTGAGCTGCCGAGTGAAATACGTTAAGGGCGAGCCTTTTTCAGCGTGCCAGACGGCTTGATAAGCGTGTGCTGATTTTTTCGGGCGAAACGGCAGCACAAAACAATTGAGAATAATCCACCAGACAGGACGCGGGATATTGACCACGCGCTTATCCCACAGAAAATCTGCCAGAAAACGGCGCACTGCTTTAGTCGTCGGTGCCGTCGGTGAACCTAAATTTGCCAGTAATACGCCTGTTTTTTTTGACATGATTATCTATTAATGAGTGTTAAAAATTCGGTACGGGTGCTGAAATCTTTACGAAAAATACCTTTCATCGCCGAAGTGGTCATCACGGAATTCTGTTTTTCCACGCCGCGCATCATCATACATAAATGCTTGGCTTCAATAACGACCGCAACGCCTTTCGCGCCTGTTGCCATTTCAATCGCATCGGCAATTTGGCGGGTTAATTGTTCTTGAATTTGTAGGCGACGAGCGTACATATCGACCACACGGGCAATTTTAGACAACCCCAATACTTTACCGTTCGGTAAATAACCGACATGACATTTACCAATAAAAGGTAATAAATGATGCTCGCACAACGAATACAGCTCGATGTCTTTGACGATAACCATATCTTCGGTATCGGCGGTAAAAATCGCACCGTTCAATACCTCTTCCAGTGTTTTTTCGTAACCATTATTAAGGAATTTAAAGGCTTTAGCCGCACGTTTTGGCGTATCGACCAACCCTTCGCGGGTTAAGTCTTCGCCGATGGCTTCAATAATTTTAGAAAAATGGGCTTCCATGATGATGGTCTCTCGTTAAAAAATTGGTGCAGTATAGCATCATTGCACCGTGAAATTTAAAGCATCCTGTAATCGCTCAACACGTTGCTATCCTTAATTAGGAGGAAAACAAACTGTATCGCATACCCTAGTTGTACATTACACATGACTTTCTAAGAACCTGTTCAAAATCTACGGTAACGAAGTGATAATAGCGGGATGGGACAAAGTTATCCCAGTGACCTTAGTCGAGACCAGTTTGAACCGATTCGTGAACAATTGGAAAGGGCGAGAAAGAAGACGCGGCCGCGTCAAGTTGATTTGTACGATGTGTTTTGTGCGGTGCTGTACCTGCTGAAAAGTGGTTGTCAATGGCGGATGCTACGGAGTGATTTTCCGAAATGGCGGACAGTGCATCATTATTTTTCGCTGTGGAGTGAGAAACCAGAAGACAAAGACAGTCTGCTAGAACAGGCATTAAAAAAATCAGGTTGGCGTAGCGCGTACTAAACAGGGACGCAACGTCAAAACAAGCTTTTGCATCGTTGATGCCCAAAGTGTGAAAAATACCGATTGCGCAAAACCAGTCTGCAATTCATCAATCTGGCTTTTTTGGCTTTGTTACTACGAAGATTTTGAACAGGTTCTAAGGCTTCGGGTATACGGTAAGTAAAACCCTCAATCACTTGCAATGCTAAGTATTTTTGTTGTTCTGCCAAGTAATTTTGCCAAAGTGCAATTCCTGCCGTGCTTGAAATAGCTAAAAATACGCCAATAGCTAAGCTCAACTGCAATAACCGAGTGCGTTTTTTCGCTTTAGCACTAGCGCGAATAAACGCTATTTCTGTTTGATTCAATTCCGCACGAAACTGTTTTAATTTCTCCTCAGCATTCAATAATTTCGCCCCGCGCAATAGCAGTTCTTTATCGTGGTTATTTTCCCGATAGTCTTGCTCAGCCAATGCTAAACTATCGCGCTACGCTTTAAATTCCCGATTATCAGTCACCCATTGCCGCAAACTTTTCCAATGCTGGATTAAGGCTTCGTGGGCAATGTCTAAAATGGTTTCATTCAGGGATGACTGCCAGTCCTTTAAAGGACTGGCAGTCATTGAATGCGCATCACGACTGGCTAAGGCACTGGTAACAATCAGGCGTTCGTTTGCCAAGATTAGCAACACTTGATTCAATAACACCTCATTACGCCGCGCACTGAGTAATTCTGATTTAAACGCACGGCGGCGAGTATCTTGTGTGCCTTCGCCCAATTTAACCAAACTTAAAAAAATCGCTTGGGCAACGCTTTGTTGTTCTGGCTTTAAAGCGTTATAAACCGCATCGGCACGTTGTTCTAACGCGCCATATAAACCACCGACTTCAACATAATTTGTTAAATCCAGCCCTTGTTGCCATAAGGTGGTCAACACATCTTGCAATAACGGCAAATACCCCACCGCTTCTTGGCTATCTTCAATAATTTGTTGGACTAAGGCATCGTCGATCACCACGCCCAGTTTTTGTGCTGGTTCGACAATGGCGGAGCGCAATTCTTCATTGTTTAACGGTGTCACCGCGACTAAATGCTGTTGGATGAGTTTGGCTAAACCGTGATAATCGCGCTCAGTACAGTGGGCAAAAAAATCAGCGCGTAGGGTAATAATCAAGGCGAATTTATCGCGCAACAACGGCAACGTTAACGCGGTAAGCAACAAGGCTAAAAACTGTTCACGCTCTGTGTCGCTACGGCATAAGGTGAATAATTCTTCAAATTGATCTACGCAAACAATCACTTTAGTCTGTGCCGCCATAATCAGGGCTTGAAAACCGTCAACCGTTTGTAATAATGCAATACCTTGTTGTAGTTGTTGGGCTTGTTCAATATGGCTTTTAGTCGTATCGACAAACGCCCGCGCTAAACTGACTAAGGGTTGTTCAGTCGGGGTAAAAATAAAGTGCTGCCAAGTGCTACTACCGTTAATGTACTGTCCTGTTTGCAAACGTTATAACAAACCCGCACGGACGACTGAGGATTTACCACTGCCTGACGCGCCCAACACCGCGATAAAATTATCTTTGCTGATTTTGGCGACTAATTCATTAATCAGATTTTCGCGCCCATAAAAGTTTTGCGCATCAGCATCATTGCAATCGAAATAAAACAAACCTTTGTACTGACACGGCGCGTTATGGAGATTAACGACTGTGGTTTCAGTGCTTTGTTTGCGATTAAAAGTCAACGCGATAGCATCGCCTAAATTCAGGGCGACGGGGGCTTGGGTGGTGGTTTTCAGTTGTTGATTGATAAAAGCGGTCAGTTCTAAATTGTTCACGCTGTCTTTATGGCGGCAATCTAAACCTTGTAATAACACGTTGGTTAAAACGCCGTTATGACCTGCGATTTCTTCATAAGCCACTTCATAAGCGCGTGAAGCGGCAATAAAACAACGACTACGCGCTAAACCCGCATCGTTAGGACCGGCTTCTTTTAAATTGATTAACGCGCCGCTATAGCAACAATCCAACCAAACGATTTGGGTTTTAATCGGACTTTCTTGTAATAACCGCCGTAGCCAATTTAATGACAAGCCCCAGACATTGGTTAAATTGGTATCACTGGTGGCAAGATAACCATCGTCTAAACCGTCACTATCACGCACACCGTGACCTGAAAAATAAAATAACGCAACATCGGGAATTTGTACGCTGTCTGGCTTGAACAACTGCATTAAGGCTTTTTTTAATTGCGCTGTCGTGACTTGAGAATTCCCCCCTATCATCACTTGCCCGTCTTTAACAATTTCAGGCAAGCGGGTAATGCGAAATTCGCCTTGTGTGTTTAACAACTGCGCTATCGCTTCGGCATCGGTCGCAGGTAAACGTAGCGAGTTTAACTGGGGATATTGATTAATTCCAACAATCAAGGCTTGGCGGCTAGTCATGGCGTTTGCTCCAGTATAGATTCTTTGTTAGTCTTTTTCACACCATAACCCCAATACTTGCGAGAAATTTATGTCACAGTTACAAGCCATACAATTAGACGGCGGTATCACTATTTATATTGAAGCCAACGAACAAATTAACGCGCCTGTTAATCACGTTGTTGAAACAGAAACTACACGCAGTAGTCGTGACCTTCAACAAACCACTCAGCGAGCCATACAAAATTTTGCCAACTTACAAGACGCAATTAAAACGTTTGCAGTTTATATATTGAACTCTTTTAAACAAATTGCTGATCGCGTGTTGCGCCGCCTGTTCTGACGAAAAATTTGGGCGTGTTATTTTGCTCTAAAAATACGGGTCGGGTGGCGGGTGAGACAATCAGCCGACAGACTTCTTTATCGTCAATAACGTGAAATAATATATGCACAAACTGGCACAAATCAGCCCCTAAATTCGCTGAAATAGCGGTCATCAAGGCTTGTTCAAAACCGTCCTGATTGGGTTTTTTTAAGGTTGCGTAGTCTTTTTCCAAACCGATAATCTCGCCATTATCGGCAACACCGATTAATAGCGTACCACCGATATGACTGTTCAAAAATCCTGCCAGCGTTTTTAAAATAACCCCTTCAAGGCTGCGATTGGTGCGTGATTCCACCATATCCCAGCGTAATGATGATTTAAACTCCAGATACGCGCCTTCGCCTTGTCGGATAATCGACGGAAAATCCTTGTTCAGTTCGGTTTTTAAGTGTTCTATGCCAATGATGCGGTGATGAATAAATTTGTATAGCACCAGCGATAATAGCCCAATCATCGCGCCGATTTCCGCATAAAAAATAATCAGGTTGCTTTGGGAAATATTGCCTGTCAATAACGCTTCAACTTGGGTAAATACATAGCCGATGGAGGATAACGGATCGGCCTCCTGTTCATGTTTATTGATATAGTCGTAACTGGGTGCGAGGACGAAAACGCCGATCATCGCGCCTGTTATCATCACAGTAAGATACAGTTTCAGTTGTCGATGCAAGATGGACATGAGCAGTAAAAAAAATCGTTTCATTCAATAGAACCTTTATGTTGTGTCAATAGCAATTCAAACTCCTTAATGGGGACGGGTTTGGCAAATAAATAGCCTTGAAAAAGCGGGCAGTGGTGCAGTGCTAAAAAGTTGCGTTGCGCTTCGGTTTCCACGCCTTCGGCAATCACTTCCATGCCTAAATTGTTACCCATGCCGATAATGGTTTGCACAATCACCGCGTCAGCGGGTTTTACGCCGATGTTGCGTATGAAGGATTGATCTATTTTGAGTTGATCGAGCGGCAGTTGTGTCAGGTAGGCAAGTGATGAGTAGCCCGTACCGAAGTCGTCCATTGAAAAACGCACGTCCATTTTGCGGAGTGCGTTCATTTTGTGAATGGTGTCGTCGATATTGTCAAGTATCAGACTTTCGGTGAGTTCCAGCTTGAGTCTGTCTGGTTTAATGCCGCTGCGCTGTATTATTTCTGACACCTGTTCGACAAAATCGGCTTGCCGAAACTGTCTGGCACTGACGTTGACCGCGAGTTGTAAATGCTGGGTATGCCCACTGTTTTCCCAGAGTTTAATCTGGGCGCACGCAGTTTCCAGAACCCATTGTCCGATGGGAACTATCAAGCCGATTTCTTCAGCCAGCGGAATAAAATTCACCGGCGGCACCATGCCGCGCTGTGGATGATGCCAGCGAATCAGAACTTCCGCACCGACAATATTGTTATTGTTGTACACCTGCGACTGGTAATAGAGTTGAAACTGATTGTCTGCCAGTGCCAGACGCAAATCGTCTTCCAGTGCAACACGCGCGGCAATATTCGCCTGCATTTCAGGGTCGAAGAAGCGCAGCGTGTTACGCCCCGCTGTTTTTGCCTGATACATGGCAATATCGGCCTGTTTCAGTAATTCTTCTATGGATTGCTTGCGATTGTTGAATAAGGTAATGCCGATACTGGCGGCACTGTGGTAATGGTGTGCGTTTAACTGGTAAGGCTGGTTCAGGGTGAATAAAATCTTCTCCGCGATGACTTCGGCTTTCGTTGCCGCTTCAAGCGAATTGGGGCTTAAATTTTCCAGCATAATGACAAATTCATCGCCACCGAGACGGGCAACGGTATCTTCTTCACGCACACAAACCGTAAGTCGTTCGGCAACCTGCTGTAATAATAAGTCGCCCATGTTATGACCGAGGGTGTCGTTAAGTGTCTTGAAATTATCCAGATCAATGAACAGTAACGCGCCTTCCAATTGGTTACGCGCACTGGATGCCAAGGCTTTTTTAAGCCTGTCCATGAGTAGTCGGCGATTGGGTAAACTGGTTAAGGGGTCGAAAAATGCCAGTCGTTCAATTTCATTTTCAGCCGCTTTTTTGATGGTTACATCTGTCAAGGTGGAAACGTAATTGCTGATGGTGTCGTCCACACCTTTAACGGCAGTAATGGTGAGATGTGCGGGATAAAGTTCACCATTTTTGCGCCGATTCAGGACTTCGCCATTCCAGCTGCCCGTGCGCTGAATACTTGACCATATTGAACGATAAAACCCTGCATCAGGCAGCCCTGATTTGGACTGACTAGGGTCTTTACCAACCACTTCTTCAGGCGTGTAGCCTGTGATGTTCGTGAAAGCACTGTTGACTCGTAAAATGACGTTATGGGCATCGGTGATAAACATTCCCTCTTGTGATTCAAAGGCAATGGCGGCAATGCGTAACTCTGCTTCCACTTTTTTGCGCTCAGTCACATCACGACCGAGGATAACCAAACCCTGTCGTTGTCCCTGATCGTCAAAAATGGGGACTTTTCGGACTTCAAAGTCGAATATCTGACCATTGTCATCGACAACCCGTTCAGTAAATAAGGTCAGTCGCCCTGCTTTCCATGTTTCGTTATCGTCTATTAAGCATTTTTTGTGTGCGTCACTGAACTCAGGGTGCAGCTTTGCCAGCTCCATTTCTGTTTTGCCTTGCCAAGGAATATCGTGCAACTGAAACAGTTGCTTGGCTAATTCATTGGTAATCAACCAGCGACTATCGGCATCTTTGAGAAAAATGGCATCGGGAATCGCCTCAATCAGGGCATTGAGGTGTTTGTTGCGGTTAATCAGTTTTAATTCACTATGTTTATGTTTAGTCACATCAATAAATACTAACAGAGCTTCGCCTGTTTCTTTATGCAGTAGGCTGCGACTGACATCGACCCAGATATGCTGCCCATCTTTGCGTATCAATTCATGCTGTGTGCGGACAATGGCTTCGCTGTTTTTGTAGGACTGTTGTACGGCTTGATAGTCTTGTTCATGGGCATAAAAATGTCGCGCGGAAACGCCGACGGTTTCGCCTTTTTTATACCCCAGCATGATTTCATAGGCAGGATTCGCCCAGACAATTTTTTGATTCCGTACGGTGGCAATGCCGACCAGTCGGTTGTCCAGTATCGCGCGTTGTTCTTCTAGCAATCGCTCGATGCGTTGCTGATTGTTATGATGTTCAGTAATATCCTGCGCAATACCGCGCATGATAATGGGTTTTCCTTGTGCATTCCGTTCAACTTGTCCAGAAGAACGTATCCAGCGAATACTGCCCGTAGCGGTGATGACACGGTATTCCACTTCGTATTTTGTGCCGTGTTTGATATGCGACTGGATGGCATTCATCACCCGTTGTCGGTCTTCGGGATACAGGGCGTTGATAAAATCATCCCATTTCGGTTCCCGAATAAAGCCGATTAACGCGCGACAACTGTCCGACCATATCAATTTATTACTGATTAAATCGGTTTCCCAAGTGCCAACGCCGCCACTGTTCTGACTAAGGCGTAACTGGGATTCGCTTTTGCGTAAACTCAGTTCTTTTTGTTTGAGTTCATTGACATAGGTCGTCAAAGCCATGCTGATGCCTGACAGCGTCAGGACATAAAGCCAATAATTGTACAAATTGGAAGTGGCGATTTCGTTGGCAAAATAGCCTGTTTTCAGATGCGCACCCAACAGTGCCTGAATAGCGATGATATTGAGGGTTAATGTCGTGGCGCGAGTACCCAGCCTGATAGCAATCAGGGTAATGGGTAAAAACATAATGAAGGCTTTAGGCGGAACCATTAACTGTTCATTAATCCAGCCCAAAAAAATAATTTGCCCCAATACAAAGGTAATGCCGACCAGCAATGCTGCTTCAAGGTATTGTCTGGTGCTGATCTGCTCTGATTTTGTCTGCCACCACGCTAGAATCAACGGTGTAACCAGTGCAATGCCGAGTGAATTCGCCATCCACCAACGCGATACGACTGTAAAATATTCAGCGGATGGAATAATCCCTGTGAGTAATAAAATCCCTGCGGCAAAAATGGCGGTCAGCATACTGGCAACAAAACCGCCCAAGGTAATCAAGCGCAGATAATCGCGGAGTGAGTGTAACGCTAACACAGAGCGGTCATTATGGGTAAGCAACCAATTGCCTATAAACACTTGCATGATATTGGCAAGTGAAATGCCGATAACCGCGAACAGCGATTCTTTGAGAGGAACATGAAGCAGCACTGAGCCTAATAATACCGACCAGAGATAACGCTTGCCGCCCATCAAGACGATTGCCAACGCTAGACCATTAGCGAGCCAAAGAATACCGATACCTTCATTGGTGAAGTAATGATGAATGACTGCGCCGAGCAATAGATACAGCAGTGCGGCAGCCAGCTGTTTAAGCCCCATTATTAAAAGGTTTGAATAGGTCAATTTATCAGGTCGCACACTGTTCGCATAATGAGTAAACCTGTGACTATCCGTCTTTTGTCTGGTGGGCTTTGTATAGTCTGCGCTGCCGCTGTGGTTGTTAATAGGATTTTTGTCGTTTATAGTCATGCTTGCTTCTGATGATGGAGGCATAAAGATTGTGTTCATCTTCTAATGTGAAGCACAAACAGCTAATCGAAAGACAAAGATACCAGATAAAGAAAGTGGATGACAAAAATAACGCCATCACGCGGTGTTACGTTAAGGTAATTGCGATATAGGAGGGTACAGACGCAGTATTCAGCGGCTGTACCCCACAAAGTGACAGCTACAGAAGCTACGCCTACTTGGTTATCGGTACTAAGGGGATATGGTAGCTTTCCATTATTGCCTTAATTTCTGCTGAATGTTCGCTTATCAGTTTATCCAGCATTTCTTTCCGTTCTTTATCGGGTTTACGCACACCCATTGCCATTGCAAAATCAAATTTTATATCAGCGGTGGATTGCATCGGAATAGCGGTGTAGCTGTTTTCAGGACTTTGCGCGATAACATAAGCCGCCATCGGCCCCCATAATATGACCATATCAATTTTTTTGGCTTTTAAATCCGCGTCTATCTGCATGGCGGCATTGTTTTCGCTGTCACCCGACATGGATTGATAGGAAATACCCTGATCCAGCAAGCCGTTTTTTTGCAGCCATGCCGTTCCCGGCCCTCGGTCAAACATAGCTATTTTTAAGGTTTCCTGTTTGTCCAAAGGCAGGGCAGGGAGTTGTGCTGCGTCGTTAATGTCATCCCAGCCGCGTCCTTTAGCAATTAATAACACATAAGTCGATTGGTAATAAGGCTGAGTATTCAGCGTTAAATCATAGCCAGCAGGTACACCCATCACCACATCGCATTTAAAATTCTTGCTGTCTACTTCGCGGTCGTTGACTGGCGCGGTTAAGGTATTGCGAATAAAGCCGATGCGCTGTGCAAACCAAGTATATTCAACCGTCTGTCCTAATTTTTTGGCAAACAATTCGGCAATTTTATTTTCAAAGCCGTCTTGTTTTTGCGTGGAATAGGGTGGATTTAACGGATCTGCACAGACTTTAAATTTTTCCTCTGCGTTGGCAGTAATAGTAATAGTCGCGAAGCATAAGCCCATAACGAGCGGTACAACTTTCATGGTGTGTCCTTAAAATTCTTCAATAAAGGTGTGTTCGATAGGCGTTTGTACATAATGTTTTTTCTCATCCCAAAAATAGTAATAGCCTTTGTCGGTAGTGGTCACTTTACCGTTTTTAATCGTCCATGTTTTTGTGACCGAGCCGTTAGCGTAAGTAACCAGATAATTACCATCTAAAAATTCAATGAGTTTTCTGGATAACTGGTTTTGTTTATCTTGCGTACAACCTGTCAGTATAGTCAGTATCGCTAATAATGTGAGTAGTTTCATAATAGAATTTAAGTCAATATAAGAGGGTGGTTTGTGTCGTAGTCTTCAGTTTTGTTTATTATCTGATAAATTTTCTATGACAAACATTAATTATATGGCGCGTTATTGATGAAGGAAGAATGCAGATCTATTTATACAGCGTCTAAACCGTAATATTATTTGATTTGTTGATTAACAAAGAAAAGGGTGTTGATATTAAATGACAGCTTTAATTGTCAACCACAAACAGCATCATTCTCTGTTTGTGGCTGATTGTATTTGTTTTGTTATTTTTCTTATTTACTAGCGCGTTGACACATTAAAATTACATCTCGCCAATCGCTTCCTGCGGCGATACCTTTGTTAAAGCATTCTACTGTTTTGTCTGCGTCATTTGTTCCTGAGCATAAATTAATAATGTTTTGCCATTCCCAGTCAGTGCCTTTCCCCCAATTGACACGACCTGTTCTAACAGTAGAAAAACATTTACCTGGCTCAGTAGGCTTAGTAGTGCCTTTACACAGTTGTTTTACATTTTCTGCATCCCAATTCAGTTTGTCATCAGCCCAAGGCAGCTTCCCTTGAATATCATTAAAACATTGGGTTTCATGATCGTTTGCCATTACTGCTGGAGCGACTACTAAGCTTGCTAAAGTTGCAATAGAAGCCAGTAAAATAGCACTAATTAATTTTTTTGATTTCATAGATAAATACCTAAAAAAGTGTTTAACGGAGACTAAAGCTACCATGAAAAAAAAGCCTTGTATATATACAATGAATTTTGTTTTTTTACAGTACAGAAAAATTATTATGAACATATAATGTAGCTACTAAACTACATCAATGTTTCGGCATTGTCGGTTACTTATTGGATGATATAAAAACATGACTAACACAAAAGTTCCTGTCGGTATTAGCAGTTGTTTACTGGGCGAACCTGTCCGTTTTGATAAAGGGCATAAACGTGATGCCTACATTGTCGGTACGTTGGCGCATTATTTTGACTTTCGCCCGTTTTGTCCTGAAATGGCGATAGGCTTGGGTACGCCACGCCCAACCATGCACTTGATAAAAAAAGACGATGCGGTGCGTTGTGTGGTGATAAAAGACACTGGCATTGATGTGACCGACCGCCTGTATGACTATGCCCAGCAACAAAATTTTGCCGATTTATGCGGCTATATTGTCAAAAAAGATTCGCCCAGTTGCGGCATGACGCGCGTTAAAGTATTTAGCAATGATATTCCGCACCGTGACGGCGTGGGCATTTACGCCGACGTTATCATGCGTAATCATCCTTTATTACCGATGGAAGAAGAAGGTCGCTTAGGCGATGCAGGTTTGCGGGAGAATTTTATTCAACGGGTGTATGTGTTGCATCGCTGGAAACAATTATTAGCCGACGGATTGAATCCACAATCATTAACCCGTTTTCATGCGCGGCATAAGTTAATCATTATGAGTCATGGTGATTATCAACCACTGGGGCAGTTATTAGCGGGCGTGACTAAAGCGAATGTGGCAGAGATTGCCGAGCAGTACATTTTGCAATTAATGACGCTGTTAAAAGTGGTCGTCAAACGCAAAAGTCACGTTAATGTGTTGCAGCATATTCAAGGCTATTTGAAAAAAGACCTGAGCGCGGATAATAAAGCCGAATTGGGCGAATTGATTGAACGCTACCGTCACGGTGAAATACCGTTGATTGTACCGCTGACTTTATTAAAACATCATTTCCGCCAAAGTCCTGATGCGTATATTGAAGATTCTTATTATATGTCACCGTATCCGCAGGAATTACAGCTTATTAATCAGTTATAACAACGCCAATGCAGACAAACCTGCGAGGTTTTTAAAACTTTGCAGGTTTGTCAATGTTGTTATACATGAACATTGATTGTGCTAACGTTAAGGGCTATTTGGTAAGACAGGCAGAGGACTTTCAGCAGCTGAAAACTGACTGCGAATGTTTAAGAATTCATCTAAATGAGTAAACAGAATATCAACCAGCATCGGATCAAAATGCAGTCCTTTCTGTTCTTCAAATAACGTTAAAATGTTCTCTAATTCCCAGCTGTTTTTATAACAGCGTTTACTACTTAAGGCATCAAACACATCGGCAACCGCTGTAATACGCCCGAAAATATGAATTTCATCACCTTTCAAGCCTTGTGGATAACCGCTGCCGTCCCATTTTTCGTGATGTTCCAAGGCGATAGTGGCAGCCGCTTTAAACAAGGGGCGCGTTGATGAACAGAGCATTTGATAACCGAGTGTGGCATGGTTTTTCATAACGTCCCATTCTTCTGGTGTGAATCTCCCCTGTTTTTCTAAAATCGCATCGGGAATAGCGATTTTACCGAGGTCGTGCATGGGAGATGCTTGTGTAATCAGATCCACGTCGGTAGTGGATAAGTGACAGTGTCGCGCCAATAATTGCGAATAAGCGGAAACCCGCTTGATGTGCTGTGCGGTTTCAAACGATTTGCCTTCACAAATCGCACCCAGCATGACGATAACTTCGTGCTGGGTATCAATAATTTCTTGATTAAGCTGCTTAATTTCTTCAATGCCTTCTGTTATTTTTGCCGCTAGATTTTCCTGATAATCTCTCAGTTGTAAATGGGTAGCCACTCTTGCCTTGACTTCTTCAAGCTGGAACGGTTTAGTGATGTAATCAACTCCACCGACGTAAAAAGCGCGTACTTTATCGCTGACATCACTTAACGCACTGATAAAAATAATCGGAATGTCTTTAGTTTGCGGATTGTTTTTCAGGGTTTCACAGACTTGATAGCCATCCATTTCCGGCATTTTAATATCCAGCAAAATCAAGTCAGGCTTTTTTTGCGTGATTGCCTGTAATGCTAATTTACCACTGTTGGCAGGTCTGACTTTATAGCCTTCTTCTTTGAGAAGCACCGCTAAAAATTGTAGATTTGCGAGGGTATCATCAACGATTAAAATATCGGCACTGTAGTTGCCGTTAATAGTGTGCGTCATAGTTATTTTTGTTATGCGGATTAAAAACTATCTTTCAATCGCCGTAATTCAGCAAACACCTCTACGGGTTTATTATCCATACAGTGAAGACTGGCGCGTATTGCAGTGCTGTGTTCTCTAAAAAACGGATTAGTTGCCAATTCGTCGGCTATCGTTGATGGTACGGTGGGTAGTCCCTTTGCTCTCTGTTGCTGAACCACCGCTATTTTACTGTGCAAGGCTAGATTAGCAGATTCAACACTCAACGCAAAGCGGGCGTTATTTTCAGTGTATTCATGAGCGCAATACACGCGCGTTTCCGCAGGCAAAGCCTTTAATTTTTGCAACGATTGCCACAATTGTTCCGCACTGCCTTCAAACAAGCGTCCGCACCCCATAACAAACAAAGTATCGCCGCAAAACAGCGCGTTATCCTCAGCAAAATAATACACAATATGCCCGCTGGTATGCCCTGCGGTATCTATTACTTGGGCAGAATGTGAACCTATTGTTATCCGCTCACCCTCCGATACACAGCGGTCAATCGCGGGGATTCTGTGTTTATCCTTCGCTGAACCGATAATCTGACAGCCCGTCGCGCGTTTCAGCTCCACATTACCGCCGACATGATCGCCGTGATGATGGGTATTTAAAATGTAAGTGAGTTGCCAACCGCGTTGCTTGAGAATCGCTAACACAGGCTCAGCCACGGCGGGATCTACTGCCGCTGTTTCGCCTGAAACCGTATCATGCAGCAGATAAATATAATTGTCGCTTAAGACAGGGATTTGAATAATCTCTAACATAATTTAAGTATCGGTATTAATGACTGCCAGTCCTTTAAAGGACTAGCAGTCATGCGTTTAAAGACTGTTTTTGGTAGCAAAAAAATCTTTGGCAACCGCCACATCAACATCAATTTGCGTTTGCAATTCGGCTAAAGAACCAAACCGCATTTCATCCCGAATTTTCTGTTTAAAATGCACTTCGACATATCGCCCATAAATTTCCTGATTAAAATCAAACAAATGGGTTTCCAACAGCACTTTTAAGCCACCATCAACCGTCGGGCGCGTACCGACATTGGCAATACCTGTAATTTCCCGTCCATCAATCCCCGTCATCGTCACGGCAAACACGCCGTTAATAGGGGTATTTTTTCTGAACAGGCGGATATTAGCCGTCGGATAACCAATGGTTCTGCCGCGCTTATCACCGTGTGCTACGCGCCCGCAAATGGAATAACTATGCCCTAGTAACCGCTCGGCTTGTCTGACATCTCCGACACCTAAAGCATCGCGTATCAATGTGCTACTGACCCGCAAGCCGTCAATGTAATAAGACCCCGTATCTTCAACGGAAAAACCGTGCTGTTTGCCCTGTTCTTTCAATAACGCAAAATTACCGCGCCGCGCTTTGCCAAAATGAAAATCATCACCGATAACCAGATGTTTTACGTTGAGTTTTTTCAGCAGAATCTCATTAACAAACTGTTCGGCATCATAATTCGCAAACTCGCGATTGAATTTTACAATCAGTAAATTATCAACAGGCAATTGGTTAAATTGAATCACTTTTTCCCGCAGACGCATTAATCGAGTCGGTGCGTTGGCAGATAAAAAATATTCCAAGGGTTGCGGTTCAAAAATCATGATTACCACGGGTAAATTCAGTGTTCTACCGCGTGTTGCCAGTTTTTCAATTACCGCATGATGACCTAAATGCAGCCCGTCAAAATTGCCGATGCTGAGTACGCAACCATTTTCAAAAGGTTCTAAATGGCACAAGCCTCTAATTAAACGCATGAGATATTCATAAGCAAAAAAAGTTCATTTTATCATGAGTGGCGGGAGCTATAAAAAAGACCTGCGAGGTTTTAAAAACCTCGCAGGTCTAGTTTTCTTGTCTTTCGTGCTTTTCATGGACAATTTAGCGATAATTGAGCTTCACAATATTTATCAGGGTCGTGTCATGAGTCGAATGTGTTGGTGCTTAGTTCTCAATCTTTTATTTTTTACGTCTTTTGCACAGGCTAAGCCATTAGCTCCTGATAAAGTCCCCGACGAACTTAAACCGTGGATAAACTGGGTATTGCAAGAGCAACCCGAACGTGACTGCCCATTTTTGTATAACAGCTTTGAACAGAAACACTGTAGCTGGGCGACTTCATTAAATTTAGCATTAAGCGCGAATAAAGGCGTATTTACCAGCAATGTGCAGGTGTATAGGGATGATGATTGGGTGGTGTTGGTCGGTGATGAAAAACACTGGCCGCTGTCGGTCACTGTCAACGGTAAAACCGCCTTGGTGATGGAGCAAGACGGACAGCCCGCTATCAAACTGACCAAAGGGGCGTATGAAATTAAAGGCGAATTTTTATGGGATAGCATTCCTGATAATTTAACTTTGCCCAATGATACAGGCTTGATTAGTCTGCAAATGAACGGGCAGACCATCAACGCACCGACGATAAAAGACGGGCAGTTGTGGTTAAAAGAAAGTGACCGAGGACAGGCGAAACCTGAAAACGTGCAGAATCGTGTTGATATGCAGGTATTTAGAAAAATCAGCGATGATGTGCCGATGCAGGTATTAACGCGCTTGGATTTACAAGTATCAGGTGTGCAACGGGAAGAAAAATTAGCTGGTGGGTTACTGGAAGGCTTTATTCCCTTGGAATTAAAAAGCCAATTACCCGCCCGATTAGAAGCCGATGGACGCTTGACCGTACAAGTGCGCCCGGGTCACTGGCAGATTGATGTAGTAGCGCGTAGCCCGCAAAACGTGGAGCAGTTAGCGTTACCCAAAGACACGCCCGATGCTGAAATCTGGGTGTTTGATGCTCGTCCTGCCTTGCGCGTGGTGGAAATTGACTCGCTCAGCACCATTGATGCCAGTCAAACCACGCTACCCGATGAGTGGCGCAATCTGCCCGCGTATAAAATCAATCCCGACCAAACTATGAGTTTTAAAGTGATACGGCGCGGCGATCCTGAACCCGAACCGAATCAACTGAATCTGACGCGCAAAATATGGCTGGATTTTAATGGCTCAGGTTACACCGTCAACGACACTATCTCAGGCAAAATGACCAGCGGCTGGCGGTTGAACAGTTTGCCTGAAACCCAATTAGGTAAAGTCACCTTGAACGGTAGCAGTCAATTAATTACCAAACACGGCGCGACCAATAAAGAAGGCGTGGAAGTGCGTAACGGTTCGCTGTTACTGGAAGCGGACAGCCGCATACAGGGCAAAATAGGACGCATGAGCGCGGTGGGTTGGGAGCAGACCTTTAATCAGGTGACTGCCGAACTGAATTTACCCCCCGGCTGGCGATTAATCGCCGCCACGGGTGTGGATAACGTTCCCGACAGTTGGCTTGCCCGCTGGACGTTGCTGGATTTATTTTTAGTGCTGATTACTGCCATTACCGTTGGCAAATTATGGAATCGCTATTGGGGCGGGTTGGCGTTGCTGACCTTAACGTTAATCTGGCATGAAAGCGATGCACCGCAGTTTATCTGGTTGCATATCTTAGCGGCAACCGCGTTGCTCAGCGTGTTACCGCAAAACCGATTTTTTAGCATCATCAATTGGTATCGGCGCGGTTGTTGGTTGATATTGGTGGCGATTGTGTTGCCGTTTATGGTGCAGCAGGTGCGTATCGGCATTTATCCGCAATTGGAAAGACCTCTGATGGATATTTATCAAGACGGTGGTTATGCGACAGGAGGGCAGGTTATGCCTATGGCTTTGCCAGTAGCACCTGCCCCTATGACTATGGATGCAGAACAGCAAGCCGAAGCGGTGATGGATGAAATGGTTGAGGAAAAAGCGGGCAGCGTTGAGCGTAAGATGGAAGCTCCCGCTCTGCGAAAAATGATTAGACCTAAAGAAGCTGAACCGCAACAACAAACACAAAATAACTACAGCAGTTACAGTAAATCCGATTTCCAGCGCGTTGACCCCAAAGCCAAAGTACAAACAGGGCCGGGCTTACCGCAATGGCAATGGCATAAAGTCATGTTGTCGTGGAATGGTTCAGTGGATGCTAATCAGCAACTGAGTTTATGGTATTTATCACCTACCATGACCATGTTGCTTAACTTTGTGCGCGTGCTGTTAGTGGCATTGTTGGCATTATTGATGGTGGGCAGTGCCTTAATTCCGCCGTCTTTTATCAATCGTTTTGGTTCAGCAAGCAAAGCCA
This sequence comes from Methylococcales bacterium, assembly GCA_030654015.1. Classification (GTDB taxonomy): domain Bacteria; phylum Pseudomonadota; class Gammaproteobacteria; order Methylococcales; family Methylomonadaceae; genus UBA4132. The sequence goes on from JAURYI010000115.1 coordinate 48,313, forward strand.
CGCCGTTATTACTGGCGTTGCTGGTGCTGTGTGTTGCCCTGCCTAACCAAAACGTTTATGCAGACGATTTTCCGAATGATGCCTTGTTAAAACAACTGCACGACAAGCTACAAGAAGAAGTCACACCTGATTGTTTGCCCGCGTGTGCGCATATTCAGCAAATGACTATGACGATTAACGACAAGGACATTCAAATCAGCTTGCAAATCCACGCGCAAGAATCGGTGGTATTGCCGTTACCCGCTGATTATTCGCAATGGTTTCCGAATCAAGTTACTGTCGATGGCAAAGCCGCCGAAGCCTTGTATCGTGCCGATAACGGGTTGTGGATTCATTTAACACAAGGTGAGCATAATGTGGTGCTGCATGGTGTACCGCCTGTACTGAGCAAATTTACCTTACCGCTGCCGCTAAAACCCAAGCGCGTCACTGTGGAAAAAACAGGCTGGGAAGTGTTCGGTTTGCAGGAAAACGGCTGGACAGATGAGCAACTGCAATTCAGCCGTGTGCAAACTGCCGAACAAGACAATAAAAAAACCACTTTGGAACAAGGCGCGTTACCGCCGTTTGTCCGTGTAGAGCGCACCTTGAAACTGGGCTTGGACTGGCGCGTCGTGACCGAAATTACCCGCCTGTCGCCCAATAATTCGGCGGTGCTGTTAAACGTGCCGTTACTGAAAGGTGAATCGGTTATCAGCGAAAACATCCGCGTGAAAGACGCTAAGGTGGAAGTCAACATGGCGGCGCAACAAACCACCATGCAGTGGGAATCGGTGCTGGAAAAAGCCGACAAGCTGGATTTAACCGCACCTGATACGGCGCAATGGATAGAAGTGTGGCAAGCCGATGTCAGTCCTATCTGGCATCTTGACGCAGCGGGCATCGCCATGATTCACAGCGTTAATTTATCGCAATGGCTACCCGAATGGCATCCATTTCCCAAGGAAACCATTAGCTTAACTATCACTCGTCCCGAACCCGTAGCAGGGCAAACCCTGACCATAGACAACAGCCGTTTAACGGTGACCCAAGGTGAGCGGATGCGTGATGTGGTGTTAAAAGCCAGCATCCGCAGTTCACAAGGCTTGCAACACACGCTGACCTTACCCGAAAACGCGACACTACAATCGGTGCTGATAGACGGTAGAAGCCAACCATTACGCCAAGAAGGCAGAAAACTCACCTTGCCGATTAATCCGACTAAACAAGAAGTCACCCTCACATGGCAAGAGCCTGTCGGCATTAGCACTATCAGCCGCGTGTCTACCGTTGATTTAGGGCAGGATAGCGTCAACAGCAATCTCACTCTGAACTTGGGACAAGACCGCTGGGTGCTGTTTGCCTTTGGCCCGACCTTTGGGCCGATTATTTTATTCTGGGGCGTGTTGGTGGTTATTTTCTTGGTATCGTTCGGGCTGGGCAAAGTGACACTGACACCGTTAAAAAACTGGCAGTGGTTTTTATTGCTGGTCGGCTTGAGTCAAATTCCGCTGGAAGCCGCAGGGATTGTCATTGCGTGGTTGATGTTGTTAGGCTGGCGCGTGAGTCAGTCCAGCGAACAAACACGATTCTTTAACGCGCTACAAGTCGGTCTCGGTTTATTGACGCTGGGCGCGTTAGGTGTGTTATTTTTTGCCGTTGCTCAAGGTTTATTGGATGCGCCTGATATGAACGTGACAGGTAATCAATCATCGCCGTTTGCTTTGAATTGGTATCAAGACCGTAGCGCGTCTACCTTACCCGCCGCCAGTGTGTTGTCCCTGCCGCTTATCGTCTATCGCTTATTGATGCTGGCGTGGGCGTTATGGTTGGCGAGTGCATTACTCAACTGGCTAAAATGGGGCTGGGTGTGTTTTTCCAGCAATGGTTTGTGGCGGAAGAAAGTCGTGGTTGACAAGAAAACAGTAGTAACAGAGCCGCCTAAAACAGATAAGTTATAAACGAGTTATGTCTCATGCCACACGCGGTGTGGCATGGGCGTATCATTATTACTGGGGCTACCATGTCTCGTTTCCACGCACCGCATGAAATGCAGTGATAGCCTGCTACACGGCACATCTCATAAAGAAAATAGCCATTTTGCCTACTTTACGCCTATACTTTGCGTCCTTTGCGTTTCCATTTACACAACAATAATATGAAAAAAGAACTTAGCGGTAATGCGAAAATCTACAAACGATTATTGACTTACCTAGCTCCGCATAAAATCCTGTTTATAGTCAGCATCTTCGGATTTTTAATCTATTCAGCGACCCAGCCGTTATTTGCGGCGTTGATTAAAAACATCATCAACACCTTACAAAGCCACTCACGCGAGAAAATGTATCTGCTACCCATCTGGTTCAGCGGCTTGATTGTGGTGCGCAGTATCGGCGCATTTTTGGGTAACTATTTTTTAGCCAAAGTGTCCTGTAATGTAGTGCATCATTTGCGCTGTGAGATTTTTGATAAATACACCGAATTACCCACCGTGTATTTTGATGCCAATAACAGCGGACACATGATTTCCCGCATTACCAATAATGTCGGACAAGTGACCAATGCGGCAACCGATGCCATTCGTACTTTTGTCCGCGAAGGTTTAACTGCACTGGGTTTATTGGCGTACCTGTTTTACAGTAACTGGGAATTGTCGTTAGTGTTTATCGGCATTGCCCCGATTATTGCCGTATTAGTGGTGTATGTCAGTAAGCGGTTGCGCACCATCAGTAAAAAAATTCAGGAATCCATCGGCGATATAACCCACATTACCTCAGAATTAGTCGGCGGTTATCGCGTGGTACGCAGTTATGGCGGCGAAGATTATGAGAAACAACGCTTTTTAGACAGCAGCTTATTTAATCGTCGGCAGTCGTTAAAACTATCGACGACTATTTCCATTCACACGCCCGTGCTGCAAATTATTATTGCCATCGCCTTATCGGGTTTGATGTATATGGCATTGTTTTTTATGAAAGAATCCACAACAGGTGCTTTTGTCGGTTATTTAACAGCGGCGTTTTTATTACCTAGACCAATACGTCAGCTGAGTGATGCCAACAGCGATATACAAAAAGGCATTGTTGCCGCTGAATCGCTGTTTGAAATTCTCGATGAAAGAAGCGAAGTTGACGAAGGTGATTATGAAGTTGACCGTTGTGTCGGTACGCTGGAATTTAAAAATTTAACGTTTCAATATGAAGGTGTCAGTGAACCCGCGTTGATAGACATTAATTTTAAAGCCGAAGCAGGACAGACTATCGCACTGGTCGGTGCGTCGGGTAGCGGAAAAAGTACCTTGGTCAGTTTGGTATCACGGTTTTATAACCATGAAAAAGGCGAAATACTGCTCGATGGCGTAGAAATCAGCCACTATAAACTGAACAATTTACGCAAACAAATTGCCTTGGTAAATCAGCAAGTGACTTTATTCAATGACACCGTGTTTAATAATATCGCTTACGGCGCGTTGGCGGGTGCTAGTCGAGAAGCCGTTACCGCCGCCGCCATTGATGCCTATGCGATGGAATTTATCAGCAACATGGAGCAGGGTTTAGACACCGAAATCGGCGAAAACGGCGTAAAATTATCAGGCGGACAACGGCAACGTTTGGCACTTGCCCGCGCCTTATTGAAAGATGCACCGCTATTGATATTGGATGAAGCGACTTCTGCACTTGATACCGAATCAGAACGTTATATTCAGGTTGCCTTGCAAAAAGTTATGGGGCAACGCACTACCTTAGTCATTGCACATCGGTTATCGACCATCGAAAATGCCGATATGATTCTAGTCATGGAGCAAGGACGCATTGTCGAACAAGGTTCACATCAGGAATTAATTGATAAAAATGGCGCATACTCCCGTTTACACGCCATACAATTTAAAGAACAACCTGATCCCGCTGATTTATAGTAAAGTTAAAAATGACTGGCAGTCATTTAATACTGTTCAGCGACCGTTCAGTCAGCAATTGGAAAATCACAATTTTATTTAACCACTTAAGAGAACGTATCATGAATTCGACTTCTGCATTAAAAATGGGTGTACTGGTTAGCGTCTTGTTGTCACTTGGACTAACAGCCGCCCACGCCGCACCTAAACAAAGAATCATCTGGGTAGACCGTGACGGCTATCTTGCTGATCCGAGTGAAACAGCCGCTTGTGAAGATCAAGCCAATACAGGCGATGACAGCAATCCGCTGGCAGGTGGTGATGCCTTGAGTATCATTAAAAATGTTGCCACTAAAGCCTTAGTCCCACCCAATCAAATTGATGGTTGTATGCAAGGCAAAGGCTATCTGAAGAAAACCGTCACAGGTAGTAAACTGCCACCGACCAGACCGACAGGTTATCAACAACCACAACAAGGCTATCCGCAACAGCAGGGTTATCCTCAGCAGCAAGGCTACCCGCAACAGCAAGGTTATCCTCAACAAGGCTATCCGCAACAGCAAGGTTATCCTCAACAACAAGGCTACCCGCAACAACAGGGTTATCCTCAGCAACCTGTTTATCCGAAATAAGACTGTAGATTGGGTTGCCGCTTTTTGGCAACC
>JAURYI010000118.1 GCA_030654015.1 Methylococcales bacterium
TTGGAAAAATACGGAACGATTACTCAACACCAGTCTGCAATTCGTCAATCTGGCTTTTTTGGCTTTGTTACTACGAAGATTTTGAACAGGTTCTTAGAGAACAAGCGGTTCAAATAACCGATAGTACAATAGCACACACACAAAACTTGTCAGATACATTAAGTGTTCAAAATACTATGGCAGATACCCTACAGGAGTTTGATAGGGTATTTACGAATCAGATTAACAAAGTTAAGGCTTGGCAAAAAAAAGCGGCGATGCTACAGCAAAATTAAAGCGTGAAGACGTTGCACCCAAACACGACAAAATACGGACGGAAGCAGAACGATTACTTGAAAGTGGAAGAAAACAGCATGAATTAGCTGGCATTTTATCAGAACGCTTTAGGTTGTCTGCTAGGCAGATAAGAACCATCCTAAAAAAAATGGAAGTGTAGTAGGGCGCATTTCCGTTTTATGTGAATAATAGGTTGTCATTAATCAACAACGTACAGCGAGACGTGAAAAATGACAATAGCATCCAATATCACACTCCCCACTTTATCAATTGCCAGACACAGTCTTTTTAAAACTGTGTCAGATCGTAGGCGATAAAAAAACCAACACCCTCGAATTAATCCCCATTGACAAAACCACGTTTTCACAAGGCGTTATTCCCTTTGGTGGTTCGTTCGGCTGTTCGGAATCAAAGAATGATTTGTGGTAATAACCTAAAGCCGTGTAGTACAGTTATGGTAAGGTACGAACAGCGTACTCTACCTGACTATATGAAATTCAAAGACATAAAAAAAGCCCTGCTGATTGTAAAAGAACACCAAACCGAGTTTGAAAGGAGATGGGATGAATATTTTAACTAAAGGCAAAGCGGTACATTTTGATGACCGTTATTTGCACGTTGAACTGGAAGATGGGCGCGTCATATTAACGCCTATGTCGTGGTACAAAGAACTGCAAACTGCTACGTTCAAACGATTAACGAATTATCAGTTTATTTGTCAAGGTACGGGCATAGAATGGACTGAGCTGGATTATCACCTCAGTATTGATAGTATGTTGTTGTCACAAAGCAAGCAACAAGCTGCGTAAATAAAACACTGTCAAAAATTGGAGTCAAAAAACGGTAGTGTATTAAATCTGTTGTTTTTACTTTGAAACATGACTGCCAGTCCTTAAAGGAGGACTGGCAGTCATTGGTATAGTATTAACAGGTTTAACCCACCACCAAAAAAACTGTTTTTGATTCCTTGATTTAATCCCTAACAGGCGGCGGTGCTAACACAACCCGCGAGCCGTTGGTTTCTGCCGTACTTACCACACCTGCCGCTTCCATTTGTTCAATGATATTCGCCGCTTTGTTATAGCCGACTTTAAAACGCCGTTGTACACTGGAAATAGAGGCTTTGCGGGATTCGGTGACAAAATACACTGCTTGGTCGTATAACGAATCACTTTCTGAGCTGTAGTCGCCACCGCCGCCGCTGAATCCGTCATTATCAGACGATTCGCGGGTTATTTCTTCCAGATAATTGGGCGGTGCGGTTTGTTTTAAAAATTCCACGACACGATGTACTTCATGGTCATCCACAAATGCACCATGAGCGCGGATGGGAATGCTGGTGCCTGAGGGTAAAAATAACATATCCCCGTTACCTAACAGCGTTTCTGCGCCGCCTTGGTCTAGGATGGTGCGTGAATCTATGCGCGAGGACACTTGAAAGGAGATGCGCGTTGGTACGTTGGCTTTAATCAAGCCTGTCAACACATCCACCGAGGGGCGTTGCGTTGCCAAGACTAAATGGATACCTGCGGCGCGGGCTTTTTGTGCCAAGCGGGCAATGAGTTCTTCGACTTTTTTACCGACGATCATCATCATGTCAGCAAGTTCGTCAATGACGATAACAATGCTCGGTAAGGTCGATAAAGCAGGCGTTTCACCGTCTGAAAACGGATTCAGTGCCTGAAACATCGGGTCTGGAATAGTTTCACCACGCGCGGCGGCTTCTTCAATCAATGTGTTAAAACCTGCCAAGTTGCGCACGCCCATTTTAGACATGAGTTTGTAGCGGCGTTCCATTTCGCCGACTGCCCAGCGCAGTGCGTTACTGGCTTCTTTCATGTCGGTGACGACGGGTGTTAATAAATGCGGAATGCCTTCGTAAACTGAAAGTTCCAGCATTTTCGGGTCTATCATGATAAGGCGTACTTGTTCTGGCGTGGCTTTGTAGAGCAGGCTCAAAATCATGGTATTAATCGCGACCGATTTACCTGAGCCTGTTGTTCCTGCTACCAAAACGTGCGGCATTTTACCCAAATCGGCGACCATCGGCGCACCTGCAATGTCTTTACCCATTGCCAGAGTCAATAAAGATTTTGCTTTGACGAAATTGGGCGATACCAGTAGTTCACGCAAGGTGACCATTTCACGTTCACGGTTGGGAATTTCCAGACCGACTACGGTTTTACCCGGAATAATCTCGACGATACGCACGCTGGTCACCGATAAGGCGCGAGCTAAATCTTTGGATAGTGTACTGATACGACTGACTTTAACACCCGCAGCAGGTTGTATTTCAAAACGGGTAATCACTGGGCCGGGGTGAAAATCCACCACGGTCACGATGACGTTAAAGTCAGCTAAAATCGTTTCTACTAACCGCGACATGGCTTCTAAATCTTCTTGCGAATAGCCGATGACGCGAATTTCGCGGTGATCCAGTAAATCTAATGCAGGTAACACGCTTTCGCCCGATTTATAGGGCGTAGCAGGCGGTGTTTTTTTTGCGGGATTGCTGGACTTTTCCACGCGGGCAACCACTTTGGCAACGGCTTGTTCTATATGCGGAACAACATTAATGCCGCCAGTTTTTTTTGCGGGTGGTTTTCTGGTGGGTGCAGGTGCAAAGGCGGCGGGTGTAGCGGTGCGTCTTTCTTGTGCATGACGAAAAATGAGGCGGCAGAAGGCAACGGTATATTGACCAATTTTATCCAGCAGTTTGAACCACGATAAATCAGTAATCAGCGTAATACCGGTCACTAACAACACCAGCAGGAATAAGGTCGCGCCCGAATTGCCCAGTGAAATTTGTGCCGCAGAGCCTATTTCCTCACCGACAATGCCACCCGCAGTACGCGGTAATTCAATATGCGGTCTTAATAAATACAGGTGTAATAACGCCGAGCTGGAAATAATAGCGGCGATAGAACCCAGCCAAGGCAGTGCCATGAATATTTTTTCTTTGGGCGGTTTAATGTCTTTGTGGAATAAATACCCATGCCAGAAAATAATGGCGGGGAAAATATAGGCACACAGACCAAAAAAACTCAGGCTGAAATCAGCCAGCCACGCGCCCAGTACCCCACAGGCATTGGCAATGGTGCGCGTCGTACCACTGTGCGTCCACCCCGCATCTTCATTGCTGAAAGTCACCAGTGCGATCAAGAAAAATAAGGCACTGGCAAAAAAGACTAAAACAGCCACTTCACGCAAGCCACGAAACGTTTTTTCTTCCATTACAGCAGACATAAGTAATAATTCGGTTATAGATTAATACACATAAAGTATGATTATAGAACAATTAATCATTGTGATATATGCAGGATGAGCAAGAGGGAGATAATGTTAGTTTTTTTAGGGTCGTTTAGCATGACTAATTCAACTTTAGCGTTAAAATTATTTAAAAACAATTGCTTAGTAATGGATGTTTTCTCCTGCTAATACAAAAGTGGTGCGTGCTGAGGTGTTCATAATCAAACCAGCCGACGATGCTGTTATCAGGCAAACGAATTTTATTGCAGACAAGGGTTTATTTGTTACCCATAACCCTATAATCTTTAACGGCTACGGCATTGAAAATAGAGACTCGGCACAGACGGTCTTATAAAAATTATAAAATTTTACAGAACCCCAAAAGGCACAGTAAATGACTAACCCGCTTTCAGCTGAGACGATAGAATCCGTATTAAGCCAGTATAAAACGCCTGCACACATTTACATCGGTTACAGCGGCGGTGTCGATTCTCATGTTTTATTACATCTGTGCGCCTCATCAAACAGCCTCAAAGGTAAAATTACCGCTGTTTATGTGCATCATGGTTTGCAGGCTGATGCCTCAGTATGGGCGGAACATTGCCAAAAAACCGCTGAAAATTTGCAGGTCAATTTTATAGAATTGCGCGTTGATGCCACGGCGGTTTCAGGTGAAAGTCCAGAAGAAGCGGCACGAAATGCTCGCTATACCGCGTTAAAATCATTGCTTAATGCCGATGAGATGCTGCTGGTCGCTCAGCACCGCGACGACCAGCTTGAAACGGTGTTACTGCAATTATTTCGTGGCTCAGGTTTACGCGGACTGTCTGGAATGCCTGAGAGTACCTTTTTCGGCAAAGGTCTTATGCTAAGACCTCTGTTAAATGTTGCAAAATGTGACATCAACCAATACGCCGAAAACCATGAGTTGCAATGGGTTGAAGATCCCAGTAATCAACAGAATGACTACGATCGCAATTATTTACGCAATAAGGTTGTCCCGTTATTAAAGGAACGCTGGGTTGCCTGTGACAGAACCGTAGCGCGTTCGGCACGGCATTGCGCGGAAGCGCAGGTGGTGGTGTCGGCGGTGGCGGATGAACTGTTTTATCCTGTATTCAGTAAAGTCAGTAAAACGTTATGTATCAGCCAATTACAAGCCCACAAAAGCCCTAGGCAACAGCTGATTATCAGGCACTGGTTTCAAAGTTTGGGCTTGAGAATGCCTGCGCAAGCCTTTGTTGAGCGCATACAAACGGAAGTCATTGCCGCACGCGAAGACAGTGATCCGATTCTGATAGGGCAGGGCTGTTTTATTCGCCGCTATCGCGATAAATTGTATTGCCTGAGGCAGTCAGAGCAGGAAACGCCTGAAGATATTAGCTGGCCTGCCGAGCAGGGCTTTGTAAAATTCGCTACCCATCGGAAATTATCCTACGCGCCTGCATCAGACGGCATTTTGTACGAACTATGGCAGAAAGCAAAAATCACCGTAAAATTTCGCAGCGGTGGCGAGAAAATCTATTTACCTAATCGCAAAGAACAGCATTCGCTGAAAAATTTGTTTCAGGAAGCGGGTATTCCTTCTTGGGAACGCCAACTGACACCGTTAATTTATTTGAATAATAAGTTGGCGGCGGTGGGCGACTTATGGATAAGCGCGGAATTTTATAGCGCGAAACCCAATGGCTGTGTGCGTTTAATCATTCAAAACGAAGAATAAATGCCGAAAAGACCATGACGAATAGTGTATTGTCGATTAAAATGCTCAGGTTAATCATCCTTCCGAAGCCGATAAATCCTCTATGACAAAATATATTTTCATTACTGGCGGTGTTGTCTCATCGCTAGGCAAAGGCATTGCGGCATCCTCGCTTGCCGCCATACTCGAAGCGCGCGGTCTTAAAGTCACTATGACTAAACTCGACCCTTACATCAATCTTGATCCGGGTACTATGAGTCCGTTTCAACACGGCGAAGTGTTTGTGACCGAAGACGGAGCCGAAACCGACCTAGACTTGGGGCATTATGAGCGGTATTTAAAAACCACCATGAGCCGTAAAAATAACTTCACCACAGGTCAAATCTATGACAGCGTGTTGCGTAATGAGCGCAAAGGCGATTATTTAGGCGCGACTGTACAAGTCATTCCGCATATTACTGACGAAATAAAACGTCGCGTGTACGCCAGTGCCGAAGGCATGGACGTTGCTTTAATTGAAGTGGGCGGCACGGTTGGCGATATTGAATCATTGCCGTTTTTAGAAGCCATCCGTCAAATGCGTTTTGAGCTGGGCAGTGACCGTTCTTTGTTCATTCACTTAACGCTGGTGCCGTATATTCGCTCTGCTGGGGAAATAAAAACCAAGCCCACACAGCATTCTGTTAAAGAATTACGCACCATCGGTATTCAACCTGATATTTTAATTTGTCGTTCTGAACGCCCGATTCCCGTCAGCGACCGCCGTAAAATCGCCTTGTTCACCAATGTAGAAGAACGCGCTGTTATCTCTGCTACTGATGCTGATTCTATCTATCGCATTCCGTTGATGTTACACGACCAAGGGCTGGATGATATTGTTGTTAAACGGTTGCGTTTAGACGTACCACCTGCGGATTTAAGCGAATGGCACGCGGTTATTGACGCGCTGGAAAATTCCAGTAATACCGTTAAAATTGCCATCGTCGGCAAATACGTCGATCATTCCGATGCGTATAAATCCATCAATGAAGCCCTGATTCATGCGGGTATTAAAACGCGCACCAAAGTCGATATTATTTACATTGATTCTGAACTGATTGAAGATGAAGGGACGGCGCGTTTAAAAGATGTCGATGCTATACTCGTTCCGGGTGGTTTTGGTGAACGCGGCGTAGAAGGCAAAATTGCTACCGTGCGTTATGCCCGCGAAAATAAAATCCCCTATTTAGGCATCTGCTTGGGTATGCAGGTGGCAGTAATTGAATTTGCGCGTGATGTTGCAGGTTTGGAAGGTGCGCACAGCACCGAATTTTTACCTAAATCCCCGCATCCTGTAATCGGTTTGATTACCGAATGGATGGAAGACGGCGAATTACAAATCCGTGATGAAAATTCTGATTTAGGCGGCACTATGCGTTTAGGCGGACAACAATGCCGCTTACAACACGACACCTTGGCTTATCAAATGTATCAAAAAGACGTGATTACCGAGCGTCATCGTCACCGTTACGAATTCAATAATCAATATATTGAACGCTTGGAAGCCAAAGGAATGCGTTTTTCAGGTAAATCCATTGATGGGCGACTGGTAGAAATGATTGAAATCCCCGATCATCCGTGGTTTTTAGCCTGCCAGTTCCACCCTGAATTTACCTCAACACCCCGCAAAGGGCATCCGTTGTTTTCAGGTTTTGTCGTTGCCGCAGCGCAGCACAAAGAAAATAATCAATAATCATCCGCTATCCGATTTGACGGGGTTTTAAACCCCTGTCGAATCATCAAAAGAGAAACAACAATGAAATTATGTGGCTTTGAAGTCGGTTTAAATCAACCCTTATTTTTAATCGCTGGCCCTTGCGTCATTGAAAGCGAACAGCTTGCGTTAGATACCGCAGGGTATTTAAAAGAATTAACCACCGAATTAAATATCCCGTTTATTTATAAATCGTCATTTGATAAAGCCAACCGTTCCTCGCATGAAACTTTTCGTGGTTTAGGTGTGGAAAAAGGCTTGGAAATACTGGCAAAAGTAAAACAACAAATCGGCGTACCTGTCTTAACCGACGTACATGAAGATACCCCGTTAGCCGAAGTTGCCAGCGTGGTCGATGTCATGCAAACGCCCGCATTTTTGTGTCGGCAAACCAACTTTATCCAAGCGGTTGCCGCACAAGGCATCCCCGTCAATATCAAAAAAGGGCAATTCTTAGCCCCTTGGGATATGGCAAATGTCGCCAACAAAGCCAAAGCCACAGGCAACCAGAACATTATGGTCTGTGAGCGCGGCGTATCGTTTGGCTACAATAACTTAGTGTCCGATATGCGCTCACTCGCCGTCATGCGTGACACCGATTGCCCAGTAGTATTTGATGCCACCCACTCAGTACAATTACCCGGTGGACAAGGCTCATGCTCAGGTGGACAACGTGAATTTGTTCCTGTTTTAGCGCGTGCGGCGGTTGCCGTCGGTGTCGCTGGCATCTTCATGGAAACGCATCCTAATCCAGCCGAAGCCAAAAGTGACGGCCCCAATTCATGGCCGTTACACAGAATGCGCGAATTATTAGAAACCTTAATGGTGTTAGACAGAGCCGTTAAAAGCCAGCCGTTTATTGAAACCACGTTATAAATTCACACAAACCTGCGAGGTTTTAAAAACCTCGCAGGTTTCCAATTTTCACCCTAAACTGCAACCCCCCGTTGCTTTTATTTTTAACCTTCGGAGCAATACAACACTATGAGTAAAATCGTTGATATTAAAGCAAGAGAAATTTTAGATTCACGCGGCAACCCCACCTTAGAAACCGATGTGATGTTGGAATCAGGCATTATGGGTAGCGCAATGGTGCCATCTGGTGCATCAACAGGTGAGCGTGAAGCGATTGAATTGCGTGATGGCGATAAAAACCGTTACTTGGGCAAAGGTGTATTAAATGCCATCAACAACGTCAATACTGAAATCCGTGCGGCATTGATTGGACTGGATGCCAACGCACAAGAAGCCATTGATAACGTCATGATTGCGTTGGATGGCACCGACAACAAAGCCCGTTTAGGCGCGAATGCGATTTTATCCGTATCTATGGCTGTGGCTCATGCCGCCGCAAAAGATGCAGGTGTACCTTTGTACCGCTTCTTGAACAAATCAGGTAAATTCATCATGCCTGTGCCAATGATGAACATCATCAACGGCGGTTCACACGCGGACAACAGCGTTGATTTACAAGAGTTCATGATTTTACCAGTCGGCGCACCCACATTCCGTGAAGCGATTCGTTACGGCGCAGAAGTTTTCCACAACTTGGCAAAAGTATTAAAAGCCAAAGGCTTGGCAACTACTGTTGGTGACGAAGGCGGTTTCGCACCTAACCTGTCATCTAACGAAGAAGCGATTGAAGTTATCTTAGAAGCCATCGAAAAAGCAGGCTATAAAGCAGGCGTTGATATTTTCTTAGGTATGGACGCGGCAGCTTCTGAGTATTACAAAGACGGCAAATACGTTTTATCAGCAGAAAACCGTAGCTTCACCTCCGTTGAAATGAACGACTTCTTAGCGGCTTGGGTCGAAAAATATCCAATCATCTCTATCGAAGACGGTTTAGACCAAAACGACTGGGCAGGCTGGAAAGATCAAACTGAAAAATTGGGCGGCAAAATCCAATTGGTCGGTGATGATTTATTCGTAACCAACCCAAAAATCCTGAAAGAAGGCATTGAAAAAGGCATCGCCAACTCAATCCTGATTAAAGTAAACCAAATCGGCACCCTGACTGAAACCTTAGCGGCTGTCAGCATGGCACACGAAGCAGGTTACACTGCCGTTATGTCACACCGTTCAGGCGAAACCGAAGACACCACCATCGCTGATTTAGCCGTCGCCACAGGCACAGGTCAAATCAAAACAGGCTCATTAAGTCGTTCTGACCGTGTTGCCAAATACAACCGTTTGATGAAAATCGAAGAAGAACTAGGCGATTTAGCGGTTTATGCAGGACGTAGTGCGTTTAATAAAATTTAAAACTTAACGGTTTTATTTCCCTGTAGGGTACGCATTGCGTACCCTACATTATTAAGTTGGAGATTAAACAATGGTCACTGTGCAAACAAATAAAACGCAATCGGCTGGTTTATCCAATGTTCAGCAAGAAATTTTAAAATTATATGCCACCGAATTAGCAGAAAATGAATTGCATGAATTAAAAATGCAATTAGCGCAGTATTACGCGCAAAAAGCCATTCAAGCGGCAGATAAAATTTGGGATGAAAAATCTTATTCAACGGAAGAAATGGATAATTGGTTGAATGAATAACACAAAGTTTATTTTAGATACCAATGTGTTATTAGTAAGTAGCCCAGATAGAGCGTTAGCAGTTTCGGAATGTTGACACCCACTCATTCCGCAATACTCTATGCGGGCTACTGGCTAATAAAATATGATAATTGTGTAAATTATTTTATAAAAGTGTGATATTTGATGAAGTGGCGATTAGGATTAAATGACAATCTCAGTTATATCGATTCTTTAACTAGGAGTGTTGATGGTGATTTAAACATTTCAATTGAATATGATTCAAGTGATATTGCACGCTATGAATTATGTTCTGAACATATTGATACTTTAGATAAAGATGAAAAAACAAGAGCTTTTTTCCGTGCAAAAAGTCTCCTTTCTTATCTACGTGGCGCAATGTTTTTAATTGCATTTGGTTTTCAAGATGATTATAGAGCGAAATTTCTACCAACTAAATTATATTTTGGAATAGACGAATTTAAATCATTCGAAGAAATCTCTATAAACGATAGTGATTATGAACCTAGTAACATAGAAATAGAAGAGTACTATTATCCATTTGATAGAAATATAAAAATATCTTCTCCTTATTCAAAATTGGGGAAAATAATTGAGTTAGCTAAAGAAAATAAGGATGTTGCTACTATTCTCCGATTAATGGGGCGTGGAGAAATTGACGTTGAAGATTTGTATAAAATTTATGAATTAGTTTTAACAGTCAATCATTGGGATTCTGACAATAATATTATTTCTAGTAATCAAAAAGGAAAATTTCGAACAACGGTAAATTCACCTCAGTATTTAAGAGATGATTCTCGTCATACTAAATTCGATAGGAATAAAGTGATTCATGAATCACAAACTCTCAATTTTCTTGAATCTGTTAATCTTATTCGTGAGCTATCTTATACTTGGATTGAATCATTGCTTGAAAATGAAAATATTGATTTTTTAGAATTTAAATTGTTCAAAAAACCAGACTTTGGTTCTGTATGGTGGGACAATTCATAAAATTGTATAAGTGCGTCGCGCGATAGGCTGAGGCACGAAGTCCATCAATCGCGAACGATGCGCTTCCTTCGTCAGCACATCCTATTCCGTTTTTTTAAATTAAAAGGTACATATTATGAATAATGAATATACTGCCATCATAAAACAAGATGGTGATTGGTGGATTGGTTGGATTGAAGAAGTGCAGGGTGTTAATTGTCAGGAAGCAAGTTACAGCGAATTATTAGCAAGTTTAAAAACCACTTTACAAGAAGCGTTAGTTTTTAATCGTGAAGAAGCCATGCTATGTGCGGGTTCAGATTATAGAGAAGAACGTATTGCTTTATGAAACGTTCAGAATTAATCCGTTATTTACACGCGCAAGGGTGTGAATTATTGAGAGAAGGCGGGCGACATTCGTGGTGGCATAACTCATTGCAAAACAAACGGTCGGCTGTTCCACGTCATAATGAGATTAGTGATATTCTGGCGAATAAAATTTGCAAAGATTTAGGTATTAAGCCAGTTAAATAAATTCTTTATTAAAGTCCTGCTTATATGAAAATACTCATCATTATCCTCATTGCCCTTATCGCCCATTTACAATATCGCTTGTGGTTTGGTGATGGCAGTATTACTGAAATTAGAGCTTATCAACAACGGCTTGATGATTTGACGCAGCAGGTTGAAGAAAAGCGTTTGCGTAATGAAGCTTTGTATGCGGAAGTGGTGGATTTGAGGAAAGGGCAGGAGGCGTTGGAGGAGCGGGCGCGGGATGAATTAGGGATGATTAAAGACAACGAGACATTTTTTCAAGTGATTGAATGATTGGTGTCCACGAAAAGCACGAAACGCACGAAAAAAACGTAGGTTAGTGTGAGTTCGCGAACCCCCAACAATTCAACAATTCTGTTGGGTTTCGTGCCTCAACCCAACCTACACAATTTCGTGTCTTTCGTGCTTTTCGTGGACAAAATCTTAAGGAATACATAAAGCATGAAATTTGATTTACTCAATACCGATGGTGATGCGCGGCGCGGGCGATTGACGTTTGCGCGGGGCGTGGTGGAAACGCCGATTTTTATGCCTGTCGGGACTTACGGCACGGTAAAAGCATTAACGCCCGACGAGTTACTCGGTATCGGCGCACAGATTATTCTCGGCAATACCTTTCATTTGATGTTGCGCCCGACCACGCCTGTGATTAAAGCACACGGTGATTTGCATGATTTTATGCACTGGGAGAAACCAATTCTGACCGATTCGGGCGGTTTTCAGGTGTTCAGTCTGGGTAAATTGCGCAAAATTACGGAACAAGGCGTGACGTTTAAATCACCGATTAACGGCAGTAAAATTTTCATGGGGCCCGAAGAATCCATGCAGGTGCAGAGCGATTTAGGCTCTGATATTGTGATGATTTTTGATGAATGTACGCCGTATCCTGCGACGGTGCAGGAGGCGGCTGATTCGATGCGTTTGTCATTGCGTTGGGCAAAACGCAGTAAAGACGCACACGGCGATAATCCGTCGGCGTTGTTTGGGATTGTGCAGGGCGGGATGTATGAACATTTACGGCAAGAATCTATCGACGGTTTGATGGACATCGGTTTTGATGGTTATGCGATTGGCGGCTTGTCAGTCGGCGAACCGAAAGAGGAGATGATGGCAACCTTGGACGGTATTCATCGCAAAATGCCGACCGATAAACCGCGTTATTTAATGGGTGTGGGTACGCCTGAAGATTTGGTGGAAGCGGTGTGTCGCGGAATTGATATGTTTGATTGTGTGATGCCGACCCGCAATGCGCGTAACGGGCATTTGTTTACTACGTTCGGCGTGGTGAAAATTCGTAATGCCCAGTATGAGTTTGATACCCGTCCGCTGGATGAAAATTGTGGTTGTTATACCTGCCAGAATTATTCCCGTGCCTATTTGCGTCATTTGGATAAGTGCAAAGAGATGTTAGGTTCGCGGCTGAATACCATTCATAACCTGTATTATTATTTGCATTTGATGCAAGGCTTGCGGGATGCGATTGCCAGTCAGACGTTGGATGCGTTTGTGAAGGCGTTTTATGAGCAACGCGGTACGACGCGGGTGATTTAACGGCGGTTTTGTCCACGAAAGACACGAAAAGCACGAAAAAGTTTTATTTCGTGTCTTTCGTGCTTTTCGTGGACGATTTACAGGTTTTTATATCGGTTCATATCAAATAATCCTGCTTCTAAGCCTCTGTATTTTGGGTGCTGCCCGTTAAACCAATCGGCGTGCTGCCAAATCTCTGGATTGGTGCGGCGGATTCCAAAGCGATTATAAACGGCATCCATATCGGTTTCGGTGTGGGCGTTTTTAATCATCGTGACAAATTCGTTGAGCTGGTTTTGTTCTACGGCAAAGAAAAAGTTGGGATAACTGCCGATAAAGCCTGAAACGATATAGTGTGCATCATCAAGCATGAATTGGTATCTGGACACCATCGGCAGGGCGGCAACATTTATATATGACTACAGAATTAAGACGCAGCCATAAGTAACGGTTATCTTGTTGATAGCTCGTAACTTAAGGGCATAGAGCATCATGTTTCCAGTGGAACAGGAAAGTCAGATTATTAATTATGTTTAAAACAACACCTCCAATGTTAAAAACCCATCGGGATGAATGGCAGTTATTCGCTTTTCTGGCTTTATATTTAGTGGCATGGACGTTATTAGCGGCATGGCTGCCACTGTCTATGGATTTAGACAGCACTGAACAAGTGGTTTGGTCACGAACAGCGCAGTGGGGCTACTATAAGCACCCGCCGCTGCCGTCTTTATTGATGTATGGCTTAACGTATTTATTCGGCACACCATCAATGGGGCTGAGTGCTTTTGCAGCCCAAGGCGGCAATGTGATTGCTTTGCTGTATGTCTGGCTGTTGGCGAAACGGATGCTACCGTCTCAATTGGCAATCGTCGCGGTGCTGATTACCTCATTAATCGGCTACCATAATTTCAGGGCGATTGTGTTTAATCACAACACCGTGTCGCTGCCGTTCACTGCCGCCGTGCTGTATTATTTTTACTGCGCAGTGCGGCAACCTGAGCGGCTGTGGATGTGGGTGTTGCTGGGTGTAGCAGGTGGATTGGCAATGCTCACCAAATACAGTGCTATTTTAGTGTTAGCCAGTTGTTTTATCTATGTAGTGTGGCAACGCTTGTGGATAAATCGGCAGGTTTTGCGGGGCTTGTTGCTCAGTGTGCTGGTGTTCTGTGTCGTATTTTCGCCCAATATCATCTGGTTGATTAATCACGATTGGCTACCGTTTACTTATCTGGATAAGCAATTGACCACCTCAGGCGGGCGTTTAAAACTACTGGGCAATTTTTTTGCCAATCAGGGGATTCGCTGGTGGTACGCCTTATTGGCAGTTTGGTTGTTAGCCAACATAAGCCCGCGTAAAACCACGGATGTTGAGTTAGCTGACGATAACAATGACCGCCGTTTCTTATTCATTATGCTGTGTGCGCCGCTGCTGTTGGCGATGTTGCCCTTGCTGATTAAAGGCAATTCGTTGAACAGCAATTGGGTCAGCGCGTTTTTCCTGCCCTCAGGCATTTTGCTGGTACATATTTTTTTCCGTGCTTATGATGAAACGCAGCTGTTAAAAAATACCAGCCGCTTGGTGTGGCTGATACAAATTCTGGTATTGCTGATTTTCTTTGGTGGTGCGGTTATTTATCCCGCAATGAAAGGACGCAGTGCGCGAACTAATTATCCTAGTCAGGAATTGGCAAATACTGTGTCAGCAATCTGGCGCGACCATCAACAACAGCCACTAAGTATCGTTATTGCCGACAATTGGCTGGGCGGTAATGTATTGCTGCATACGCACCCCGCGCTGTTATTAATTGATAATGATACTGTGATTTCGCCGTGGGTTAATCGTCTTGATGTAGCCAGTTGTGGTGCGTTGGTGTTGACGACGGTAGTTGATAAGGTACTGCCCAGTTATGCAGATGTTTTCCAACAAGCATCGACCACAGGTACATTTTCACTCGGATGGGGTAACAGCTCAGTGGATTATGCGTGGGCGATTGTGTCACCCGAAGCTAATGCAGCACCGTGCCGCTTTAACGATACCCGCCATGCTGATTAAATTTATTATTTTTGCCTCAGTGGGCGTAATCGGCACGTCTGCGCATTATTTACTGTTATATCAGCTGGTGGAAAGCTATGCCGTGAATCCTGTTACTGCATCTGGTTATGGCGCGGTCGCGGGTTTGTGTGTCAACTATGGCTTGAATTACATCGTAACTTTCAACAGCCAGCAGTCGCATCTGCGTACGTTTCCTAAGTTTGTAGTGATTGCGGGCATTGGTTTTGGCATGAATATGGGCTTGATGACCTTATTGACGGCGCAATTTTATTATCTGTACGCTCAGGTTTTAACTACCGTGCTGGTACTAATCTGGAACTTCTTAGGCAACAGTCTGTGGACATTTAAAATGGAAACCCAATGACCGCTCCCATTCAGTTAATTATTAATGCCGATGATTACGGGTATTTTCCCTGTGTCAGTCGCGGCATCATTACAGCCGCACAAACAAAAGCCATCACTGCTACGGGTATTTTAGCCACCGCGCCGCAGTTGGCAGAGCAGCTGCAATGGCTGAATGGTGTTGCAGTCGATATAGGTGTGCATCTTAATTTAACCAGCGGACAGCCGCTGACACAGGCGATGCGCGACGCATTACCGCGTGGGCAGGGCTTGTTTCCCAGTGCATACACCATTAGTGGTTTGGTATTAACAGGCAAGCTGCCGCTTAATATCGTGCGGGCAGAATGGCAGGCTCAGATTGAAACCTGTCACAGCCAACCGCTGGTGTTTTTGAATTCGCATGAGCATATTCACGCCTTGCCTGTACTGTTTCCTTTGGTGTTGGAACTGGCGAAAAGTCATGGTATTGCTCATGTCCGTTTGCCACAAGCCGATTGGTTGCGTCCTTTGACAGGTGCTGCGGTGGTGCGTAATAGCCTGATGACGCTTATGCGGACGGTGAATCAATACCGTTTAACAACTCCTGTACCGCTATTTTTAGGGCTGAGTCAGAGCGGCAAGCTCACTTATGACGGTGTAGAACGCTTGTTCTCAACCTTAAAAGCAGGACAGTGTTATGAACTCATGTGTCATGTCGGCTATTTTGCCGCCGATGAAATTACTGACCCGCGTTTGTTGGCGTACCACGATTGGGAGGCTGAATTGAGATTATTACAAAGCCCCGAATTACACGCTTTATACCAACGGCTCAATATCCAGTTGAGTCATTACCCTCATTTGCTTTTGAACAAGTAAAAATATGAATGTAGTTATGAAACCTAGCACTGTGATGAGTGTGATTATTCCGGCACACAATGAAAGTCAGGGTATCGAGGTGGCGGTAAAACAAATCGCCGAAATTTTAGCGGGATGTGTCGATAATGCGTGGGAAATCATCGTGGTGGATGACGGTAGTTCTGACGACACTTACCAGAAAATTTGCACACTCTCTCAGGTAGATGCCCGCATTAAAGGCATTGCCCTCAGTCGAAATTTTGGCAAAGAAAATGCCTTGCTGGCAGGATTGGACTATGCGACAGGCGCGGCAGTGATAACGCTGGATGCCGATTTACAACACCCGCCCAGTTTTATTCCTGAAATGCTGGATAAATGGCGGGCAGGTGCAAAAATCGTTCATGCGGTTAAACGCAGTCGCGCAAAAGATTCAGCGTGGCAAAAATTTACCGCGTACTGCATTAACCACCTCATTTCAGGTTTGGGGGGTATCAACGTCAAAAACTCGTCGGATTTTAAATTATTGGACAGAGAAATCGTGGACATTTTTACTCATCAACTACCCGAAAAACAGCGGTTTTTTCGCGGTTTAACCAGTTGGTTAGGTTTTACGGAAGACTACATCTATTTTGATGTTGCAGAGCGTGAGGGTGATGAAAGTAAATGGTCTTTCTGGTCATTATTGGAGCTTGCCATTACCGCGCTAACCTCATTCACGGGTTTTCCATTACGCATCGTGACTTTTTTAGGTATTTTGACCTTGATACTGGGTTTCGGTGTCGCTACCGACGCGCTGTGGTCCTTAGCAAAAAATCAAGCGGTTTCAGGTTATACCACGATTATTATCTGCTTATTGTTAATCGGCAGTTTTGTAATGATCAGTTTGGGTATTATCGGCGAATACATTGCCAAAATTTATGATGAAGTGAAGGGCAGACCGCATTATCTGATTAGAGGCAGTGTCGGCATTGATGATGACTAACTTTTAACTTAACGGTGGGTAAAGCCCTGTTGACTGTGGCATAATGGCAAGATTTTTAATTACTATAATAAAACACTGAGGATAACTTATGAGCTTCTTTATCTCTGACGCGGTTGCCGCTGCTGCACCCGCTGGCCAAGCCCCCGGCATCGAAGGAATGTTGTTTCCACTGGGCGTACTGGCTTTTTTCTACTTTCTATTTTTACGTCCGCAATCTAAACGCGCCAAAGAAAAAAAGGACATGATTGCTGCCATTACTAAAGGCGCGGAAGTCGTTACCTCAGGCGGTATTTTGGGTAAAGTGATTGATATGGATGATAATTTTGTCAAAATTGAAATTTGTGACAACACCTTTATTCAAGTTCAACGCCAAAGCATCGAAACCATGATGCCGAAAGGAACTTATAAAGCGATTACTAAAAAAGTCGTTAAAGTCTAATGTAAGAACGCCGCGTTGCTGTATGGCGTGATTTAATTCTTGGAATAACATAATGCAAAATCATTTCCCACTTTGGAAAAATATCCTCGTACTGGTTACTTTTCTAATCTCTCTTATTTATGCGTTGCCGAATTTATACGGCGATGATCCCTCGGTACAAGTGTCATCGGCAGTTGCCTCCGCTAAGTTGACCGATGAGCAAGCCAAGCAAATTGAAGCGGCTATTAAAACAACAGGCGTAGCCACTAAAGCCTTTGAGTTTAACAACAGCCAAGTATTAGCCCGCTTTACTAATACCGACGAACAAATGAAAGTAGCGGATTCATTGCGCGACTCATTAGGCGATAATTACACAGTAGCATTAAATCTTGCGCCCACTACACCCGCTTGGTTACGCGCTCTGGGTGCGGATGCCATGTATCTGGGTTTAGACTTGCGCGGCGGGGTACATTTCCTGCTGGAAGTGGATATGGATGCCGCTGTTAAACAAGCCGAAGAACGCTATGTAGACGATGTGCGTTTAGCATTAAGAGCAGAAAAAGTGCATTACCAGTCGGTTGCCAAAGACAACGGTTATATCAAAGTCATCATGAAAACGGCCGATGAAAAAGCGGCAGTCATGAAAGTGCTGAATAAAGATTTTCGTGTGCTGGATATTACCGAACCCGCTTCTGGTGAACAGGTTTGGTTAAAAATCAAAGACACAGAAATCAGAGACATTAAAAAATCTGCCGTTGCGCAAAACATGACTACATTGCGTAATCGGGTCAATGAATTAGGCGTTGCCGAACCTGTGATTCAACAGCAAGGCGACAACCGCATTGTGATTCAGTTACCCGGTGTACAAGATACCACGCGTGCGAAAGAAATTCTGGGTACAACCGCCACACTGGAATATCGTTTAGTCGATGTTGAACACGATGTACAACAAGCAGTTTCAGGACATGTTCCTGTCGGTAGCCGTTTGTACAAAGACAAAAATGGTAGCCCTATTTTGTTAGATAAGCGTGTCATCGTGACGGGCGATCAAATTGTCGATGCGGCTTCTAATGTCGATGATAATGGCAGACCTGCGGTGAGTATCACGCTCAACGGTGTCGGCGCGACTAAAATGGGTAATCTCACCAAAGTCAGTGTCGGCAAGCCAATGGCGGTAGTGTTCATTGAATATAAAAATGAAACCAAAGTCGTTGACGGTGTCAAAGTCCATCATAAAGAAAAAGTGGAAAAAGTCATTAACGTGGCGACTATTCAAGGCGTATTCAGTAAACGCTTTCAAACCACAGGCTTGGACAGTCCGCAAGAAGCGCGTAATTTAGCCTTATTATTAAAAGCAGGGGCATTAGCCGCACCTGTGGATATGGTGGAAGAACGCACCGTAGGGCCGAGTTTAGGTCAGGATAATATCGACAAAGGCGTGTTGTCGTTTTTGGTTGGTTTTGGTCTGGTTGTATTGTTTATGATGATTTATTACAAGCTATGCGGCGTATTTGCTAATGTAGCGTTAATATTTAACGTGTTTATCATTATTGCCATTTTGTCGATGTTACAAGCAACCTTGACCTTACCTGGTATTGCGGGGATTATTTTAACCGTGGGTATGTCGGTTGATGCTAACGTATTGATTTTTGAACGAATTAAAGAAGAGGTTCAATTGGGTAATACGCCACAATCGGCTATTTTTATCGGTTTTGAAAAAGCGTTTGCCACTATTCTTGACTCTAACATCACTACATTATTAGTTGCTGTCATGTTGTTCGCTTTTGGTACAGGTTCAGTCAAAGGCTTTGCTGTTACGCTGATTATCGGTCTGTTATCTTCCATGTTTACCGCTATCACAGGTACACGGATGATTATGAACTGGTTTTATGGTGATCGTCGCGTCGAGAAGTTATCTATTTAACCTGCGTTTGTTTAGACCTGACTTATTATTAATTAACGACAAAGACAACACTATGAAAGCAACCAATATAAATTTTATAGGCAACCGCAATATTGCCCTGATTTTCTCCAGTATTCTAATGATTATCTCCATTGGCTCTTTGGCAGTCCGTGGTTTGCAGATGGGTATTGATTTTACAGGAGGCACATTAATCGAAGTTGGTTATCAACAAACAGCGGATTTAGACCAGTTGCGTAAAACCTTAGCTGAGACAGGTTTTAACGATGCCACCGTACAGAATTTCGGCACGACTAAAGACGTGTTAATCCGCTTAAAACCGCACGATGACATGAAAAATAAGGACATTAGTGCCAAAATTATTGATGCCATTAATAAAACCACTAAAGAACCTGCCAGTGTGCGCCGCATTGAATTTGTGGGTCCGCAAGTGGGTGATGACTTGGCTGAAGATGGTTTTTTGGCCTTACTCTATTCGACTATCGGTATTTTAATTTACATTGCATGGCGTTTTGAATGGAAGTTTTCAGTGGGTGCGGTTATCGCAACTTTCCATGATGTAATTGTGACGCTGGGCGTATTTTCAGTGCTTGGTTTAGAATTTGATTTAACCGTATTAGCGGCGATACTTGCGCTGATTGGTTACTCACTCAATGATACTATCGTGGTTTACGACCGTATTCGTGAAAATTTTCGGAATTTAAGAAAAATGACCACTGAAGAAATTATGAATCTTTCGGTGAATGTCACCTTAAGCCGAACCATCATGACTTCGTTCACGGTGGTATTGGTGTTGGTGTCATTATTTTTCCTAGGTGGTGAAGCCATTCACAATTTTTCCACCGCCATGTTATTTGGCGTGGTTTTCGGTACTTATTCATCTATCTTTATCGCCAGTCCAGCGGCGTTGTTATTAGGTGTCAGTTCAGCGGATTTAATTGCCCCTGTTAAAGAAGGCGCGGAACTGGATAACTTGCCATAGCGGAATCTACAGCTTGGGTTAGCTGTGAGCTTGTCGAACAGCGCAACCCAACCCAACCTACAATACACACATAAATCAGTTATAATCCCCACTTATTTTTTATTAACTTTTAAGAGTCTTACAACACAATGGCAATCGAACGTACTTTCTCAATCATTAAACCCGACGCAGTTGCAAAAAACGTAATCGGTCAAATTTACAGCCGTTTTGAAGCCAATGGCTTGCAAATTGTCGCGGCAAAAATGCTGCATTTGACTAAAGAACAAGCAGAAGGTTTTTATGCGGAACACAGTGAACGCGGCTTTTTTAACGACTTAATCGCGTTTATGATTTCAGGCCCTGTGATAATGCAAGTGTTAGAAGGCGAAAATGCTGTATTGGCACACCGTGAAATCATGGGCGCGACCAACCCGAAAGACGCAGCAGAAGGCACTATCCGTGCTGACTTTGCTAGCAGCATCGACGAAAATGCCGTACACGGTTCTGATGCGTTAGACACTGCTGCCAGAGAAATCGCTTACTTTTTCTCAGCTGATGAACTTTGTGCTAGAACCCGTTAATCCTAAAAAGGTTAATTTGCTGGATCTCGACAGAAAAGGCTTGGCTGCCTTTTTTGTCGGTTTAGGCGAAAAACCGTTTCGCGCTACGCAATTGCTGAAATGGATTTATCAGGAAGACGTACAAGACTTCGACTTGATGAGCAATTTAAGCAAATCGTTACGCGCCTATCTGACTGAAAACTGCGTTATCGAAACGCCTGAAATCGTCGTTGAACAAATAGCCAGTGATGCCACGCGCAAATGGGTAATGCAAACCCATTGCGGTAATCGCGTGGAAACCGTTTTCATTCCTGAAGAAGGGCGCGGCACGTTGTGCGTGTCTTCGCAAATCGGCTGTGCGTTAGCCTGTACCTTCTGTTCTACCGCTCAACAGGGCTTTAATCGTAATCTTAGTACCGCTGAAATTATCGGTCAGGTGTTTGTCGCGCAAAAACGCCTAGGCACGACTGCCAAAATCACCAATGTTGTCATGATGGGCATGGGCGAACCCCTGCTTAATTTTGATAATGTCGTCGCGGCAATGAACCTGATGATGGATGATTTTACTTACGGCTTATCCAAACGCCGTGTCACTATCAGTACATCGGGCGTAGTGCCTGCTATGTATCGCCTAACAGAAGTCTGTGATGTCAGTCTGGCGGTATCTTTACACGCAGTGCGTGATGAATTACGCGATGAGTTAGTGCCTATCAATAAAAAATACCCATTAAAGGAGCTAATGGAAGCCTGTCGGGATAATGCCAAAATCGCACCACGTCGCACGGTCACGTTTGAATATGTGATGTTAGCGGGCGTGAATGATTCCATGGATGATGCGCGCGGCTTACTGAAATTATTAAAAACCGTCCCTGCAAAAATTAATTTAATCCCCTTTAATCCGTTTCCAGGTTCCTCTTATCGCTGTTCCAGCAAAGACACCATGAATCAGTTTAAAGCCTTATTAAACGATGCAGGAATCGTTACTACCATCAGAAAAACACGCGGCGAAGATATTGATGCAGCCTGTGGTCAGTTAGTCGGGCAAGTTCAGGATAAAAGCCGTAGACACCTTAAATTGACCAATGCAGGTTCAAACCATGTGGCTTAAAAAATGTAACCGAATTGTTGTTTGTCTGATACCAGTTGCTTTAATCGCCTGTTCTACGGTGGCTGAAAAAGAGAAAATTGATGCTGCCAACGTGTATTTGCAGCTGGGTGTACGCTATCTCAGTTTAAATAATCTGTCTCTGGCTAAAGAAAATTTAGAGCTGGCATTACAAAGCAATGCTGACAGTATTCCAGCCCATATAGCGATGGCATTTTTGTATGAAAAACTCAATAAATACGATGATGCCAGACAACAGTACGAACGTTGTTTAAGTTTAGATCCTGAAAATTTAAGCCTGCAAAATAATTACGGTCGTTTTTTGTGTGACCGCCGTGATTTTGACAAAGGCATGGCGTTATTGAGCAAGACAAGTTCCAATATGCTGAACGAAACGCCGTGGAT
Source organism: Methylococcales bacterium (assembly GCA_030654015.1). Classification (GTDB taxonomy): domain Bacteria; phylum Pseudomonadota; class Gammaproteobacteria; order Methylococcales; family Methylomonadaceae; genus UBA4132. The sequence continues at coordinate 22,176 of JAURYI010000118.1, forward strand.
GGCATTGACCAATGCGGGACGTTGTCAGATGGCAATGGGCGACAAGAAAAAAGCCAACGCTTATTTTGAAAAAGCCCTGCAAGCAAATCCTGATTACGCACCGCTTTTGTTGGAAATGCAAAAAATGAGTTATCAAAATGGCGACTTTAAAGCATCAAGAGAGTATTTGGAGCGGTATTTAACCGTTGCCACGCAGACTCCTGACACGTTATGGGTAGCCATACAAACAGAACAGGCACTGGGAAATGAAATGCTGGTAAAAGAATATACCGCTCTATTATTGGAAAAGTTTCCCTATTCCAATGAAGCAAAACAAATCAAATCCACACTACGACCACAATAAAGTCGTCACACATTATGGCAAACAATATACAAGCGATACGCGGAATGCACGATGTGCTACCCGATCAGACTCCACTTTGGCAATACGCGGAGAACATTATCCGTGAGGTGTTGAGCAGTTACGGCTATTCAGAAATCCGTCTGCCTATTGTCGAAAAAACCGAACTGTTCAAACGCTCTATCGGTGAAGTTACCGATATAGTCGAAAAAGAAATGTACACGTTCGATGATCGTAACGGTGATTCACTTACCTTGCGCCCCGAAGGTACAGCGGGCTGTTTACGCGCCTGTTTAGAACATGGTTTACTGCACAATCAGGTGCATCGTTTATGGTATTACGGTCAAATGTATCGTCATGAACGCCCGCAAAAAGGACGTTATCGCCAGTTTATTCAATTGGGCGTAGAAACCTACGGAATGTCCGCGCCTGATATTGATGCCGAACTTATTTTATTGATGGATAGATTATGGAAGCGGCTGGGTATTCGTGACAAAGTCAGTTTACAGTTGAATTCCTTAGGCACAATTGCCGAACGCTCGGTGTACCGTAATAACTTAGTGGCTTACTTTGAACAGCATTTGGATGCACTGGATGAAGACAGCTTGCGGCGGTTAAAAACTAATCCATTGCGCATACTGGATACTAAAAATCCCGCCATGAAAGACGTGGTTGCCAATGCACCTGAGTTAATGGCGTATTTGGGCGAAGACAGCCTGCAACATTTTCAAGCCATTACCACCATCTTGGATAAAGTTGGTATCGGCTATGAGATTAATACTCGCTTGGTACGCGGTCTGGATTATTACAGCAAAACCGTATTTGAATGGGTCACGACCGAATTAGGTTCACAAGGTACGGTATGTGCAGGCGGACGCTATGATGGTCTAATCGAACAATTAGGCGGCAAACCCAATCACGCAGTCGGATTTGCTATGGGCATGGAACGCTTGCTGGCACTTATGGAAACTTTGAACCTGCCCGTTGCCCCTGCGGTGGACGTGTACTTAATTCGTGTCGGTGAACAAGCCGAACAGCAAGGGTTTTATTTTGCCGAAGCTATCAGAGATAACGTAATCGGCATAAAATTACAGATTGACTGCGTTGGCGGCAGCTTTAAAAGCCAGTTCAAAAAAGCCGATAAAAGCGGTGCGGCTTACGCACTGATTTTAGGGGATGATGAAGTGAGTCGCGGCGAAGTCAGTATTAAACCGTTACGCGATAATACGGAACAACAAGTATTGTCGCAGGCTGCTGCAATTGAATTTTTGCAAACCTCGTTTTTAAATTGATAACAAGAGAACCGTAGTGGAAATTTTAGATACAACAGAAGAAGAACGCCTTGAAGCGGCACAAAGATGGTGGAAAGAAAATGGTCAATCCACCATTATCGGTATCGTATTGGGTATCGTGGCGATTTTAGGTTGGCAGTATTGGCTGGAACATAAACACGCTGAAGCAGAAAAAGCATCGGCGTTATACGCTGAGCTAGTCAAAGCGGTGGAGTCCAACAATAAAGACAACACGGAAAAATTAGCGGTGCGTGTTCAAACCGAATTCCCGAAAACGGATTACGCATTGTATAGCGGCTTGTATCAGGCGCAGTTAAAAGCGCAGAAAAATGATACCGCGACTGCAAAACAGATTTTGACCAAAATCGGTGAAAGCTCAAACAAAGAATTAAGCAACATCGCTAAAATCAGATTAGTACGCTTAATGTTGGCGAATAAAGAATATGAACAGGGGCTGGAGTTGATTAACAAAATTGACCCTGCCAGTTCAGCCAGTTTTTCCAGTAGTTATGATGAATTAACGGGTGATTTATACGTTGCTTTGAACCGTTTGGATCAGGCGCGTACCTCTTATCAAAACGCCTTGCGCAATGGGGCTAAATCACCTTTATTACAACTGAAAATTGATGACCTGACCGCACCTGAGCGGGTGGAAGCGAAAAAATAATGCGCAAAATTACGCTGGTATTACTTTGTTTAGTGGGCTTGGTAGGCTGTTCCGCAATGGACTACGCCAAAGAATCCGTATCTGGTATTTATGACTATTTCAGTGGTGGTGAAGATAATTCCACACCACCTACGCCATTGGTCGAATATCATCAGGAACTGGAGGCTCAAATTGTATGGAAAGAAAGTATCGGAGTCGGTGCTGACGGACATACCTTGAAATTAATACCCGCTATTGGCGGCGGCAAAGTCATTGCTGCTGATAGAGAAGGCGTAGTACAGGCGCGGGATGCAAAAACAGGCAGCTTGCTGTGGGAAGTTCAAACCGAAATTCCTTTTTCAGCAGGGCCGGGTTTAGCCGCAGGGCGCATTATTTTAGGTTCTGGCAAAGCGAAAGTGGTCGCGCTCAACAGTGAAAATGGCGAACAGATCTGGGAAGCGACCGTATCCAGTGAAGTGCTTGCTGTTCCCGTGATTACCAAAGGTATAGTGATTGTGCGTACTGCCGCAGGTACAGTTGTTGCCCTTGATGAAAAAACAGGCAAACGCTTGTGGGATTATGAACACAGCGTTCCTGCCTTAAGCATACGCGGTACAGGTATGCCATTGGTCATTAAAGATAACGTTATTGTCGGTTATGACAACGGAAAATTAGTCGCCTTGAAACTCAGTAATGGCAAATACGTCTGGGAAACCACCATTGCCATGCCTAAAGGTCGTTCTGAAATTGAACGACTGGTTGATTTGGATGTTGATCCCATTGAAGTAGACGGTACGATTTATATCGCCAGTTATAACGGCGGTATCAGTGCGGTGTCTGCTTCCGATGGCGAAGTGATGTGGCGTAACGAAAAAATTTCCTCACATACAGGCTTGAGTTACGACAGATCTCACTTGTATCTCTCTGATTCCATCGGTCAGGTATTGCAGATAGAGCAAAGCCGTGGCGCGGGTCTGTGGTCACAAAAAGAACTCAATCACCGCAAATTAACCGCACCCGCACTGTACCAGAATTATGTCGTGGTGGGTGATTTTGAAGGCTATGTTCATTGGCTCAGCACTCGTGATGGCAGACAGTTAGGACGGGTACAGATTACCGATACTGGTATTGGTGTCAAACCCGTTGTAGCCGATGGAATTGTTTATGTTTATGCAAAAGACGGCACGCTTGCCGCTTTAACCGCTCATTAAAAACTTATGTTACCTGTTATAGCCCTCGTCGGGCGACCCAATGTTGGCAAATCTACCCTGTTCAACTACCTGACCAAAAGCCGCGAAGCTCTCGTTGCTGATTTTGCGGGCTTGACCCGCGACCGCCAATATGGACGTGTTAAACATGGCAATCGTGCCTGTTTAGTCGTTGATACGGGCGGTATCGCTGATGATGCCGAAGGCATTGATAGCGTCTCTCGAAAACAAGTACAAGTCGCTTTAGAAGAAGCGGATATTGTCTTTTTTATGGTGGATGCGCGTGAAGGCTTGAGTGCCTCTGATAGAGTCATTGCCGATTCATTAAGAAAGCTCAACAAACCCATTGTTCTTGTCACCAATAAAGTGGATGGTATTGACAGCAATATCGCCGCCGCCGATTTTTATTCATTGGCATTGGGCGAACCTGTCCGTATTGCTGCCTCGCATGGCAGAGGTGTAGCCGAACTTCTCGAACACGCCTACCAACTATTACCGCCTGAAAGCAAAGAAGAAGCCGATGAAGACACGCGCAAAGGCATCGCCATTGCTGTGGTTGGTCGTCCTAATGTCGGCAAATCCACGCTGGTAAATCGCATATTAGGTGAAGAGCGGGTTATCGTATTTGATGAACCGGGTACAACACGCGACAGTATCTACATCCCTTTTGAACGCAACGGCAAACAATTTACCCTGATTGATACCGCTGGAATGCGTCGCCGTTCCAAAATCGCCGAAACCATCGAAAAATTCAGCGTTATCAAATCACTGCAAGCAATTGAAAAAGCCAATGTGGTTATTTATCTGATTGATGCCAGCGAAGGCATTACCGATCAGGACGCGCATTTATTAGGCTTAGTGTTAGAAGCAGGCAGACCGCTGATTATCGGGCTGAATAAATGGGATGGTTTGACTCAAACGCAAAAAGGCACGATAGAACGGCATCTGGAATTTAAACTGTCATTTCTTGATTTTGCCGAAAAACACCCGATTTCCGCACTGCACGGCAGTGGCGTAGGTAAATTATTCGACATGGTGCATAACCTGTATGCCTCCACCATGATTGATATGTCCACGCCTGTGTTAACACGCCTATTAAAAGAAGCGACCACGGCGCACCAGCCGCCCGTCGTCAACACGCGCCGCATTAAACTTAAATACGCCCACCAAGGCGGACGCAATCCACCCGTTATTATTATTCATGGTGTACAAACTGACGTATTGCCGATTTCTTATCAGCGTTATTTAAGCAATTATTACCGTGAGAAATTAGGCTTATCAGGCACACCCATCCGTCTGGTGTTCAAATCCCCCGTCAATCCGTTTGACGGACAGAAGAAACCTAAACCTGTCAGTAAAGAAATGGACAAGAAAAAACGCTTGCAGGCGCGTAATAGAACGAAAAAATAAACCGCGTAGACTTTAATATGAGCTTGGGAACTAGAGTTAAAGAAACTAGGGAGCGGCGAGGACTAACCTTGGCTGAATTGGCAACGAAAGTTGGAGGAATAACTGGGCAAGCTATTCAGCAGATAGAGTCAGGTTCAACATTGCATCCTAGGAAACTTGAGCAGATAGCCGCTGCATTGGGTGTTAGACAAGAGTGGCTATTAGTTGGTAGTGACGACTGCGCCAATGTATTAGCCAATGATAAGATTATATCTGACATAGTCTATAACTTGCCTTACTTGACATCATCAGAACAGACAGAGATAGCAAAATACGTTGTTGAGATGGCGAATAGAAACAAGTCTGTACTTAGCGAGCTGTCGAATCGGTGGCAAACAGATACAAACCCGCATGAAGTGTAACGAAATGCGGGAATTACACTTCAATACAACAGAGGGCTATTTATGACCACCATCACTTTTCAAGGCAAACCCCTGCAAACTTCTGGCGAACTGCCTTTAGTCGGCACAAAAGCCCCCGACTTCATACTGGTCGATGGCAAATTAAAAGATGTCAACTTAGCTACTTACAAGGGTAAACGCAAAATTCTCAATATCGTTCCCAGTCTCGATACGCCGACCTGTGCCGCGTCAACGCTTAAGTTCAACGAAAAAGCCGCGCATATCCATGACACGGTGGTCTTGGTCGTTTCTGCGGATTTACCGTTTGCCCAATGCCGTTTTTGTAGCAATGAAAATTTACACCATGTCATTCCGTTATCCACATTCCGTTCCAGTTTTGCCGATGATTATGGTGTAACACTGGTCGATTCGATACTGGCAGGACTTACCGCGCGTGCTGTGGTCGTTATTGATGAAAACGACACTGTTATCTACACCGAGCTGGTCAGTGAACTGTCTGACGAACCTGATTACAAAAGCGCGTTAGCGGCACTGGCAGATTAACCGCGCATCATAATGACTGCCAGTTCTTCAAGGACTGGCAGTCATAAAGACAGCGCGATTAAACAAGGAATCAACAATGCACGCTATTTTGATTCATGGCATGGGACGCACTCCCGCCTCAATGTTAATCTTGGCAATCAGATTGCGCTCGGCGGGCATTCAACCGCATTTTTTCGGGTATTCAGCCGCCTTTGAACGCTGGCAATTTTGCGTTAATCGACTGGAAAAATGTATTCATAAGCATACCCGTGATGATGACTTTATCATCATCGGGCATTCACTCGGCACGGTATTGATGCGCGGCGTATTACCCAGACTGACGCACCAACCTTTAGCGTGTTTTTTCCTCGCTCCACCTACCAAAGCCTGTTTAGCTGCGCAAAAACTTGCACCCTCACGCCTGTACAAACTGCTAACTGGTGAAATGGGACAACTGCTTGCCAGTCCGCATTTCATGAATTCACTGCCTGCGCCCGATGTACCGACGAAAATATATTCAGGCATCAATGGACTACGCGGTCGTTACTCACTTTTTGGCGAACAACTGAATGATGGCGTATTAGCCGTTGAAGAAACGCTATTGCCCAGCGTTCCTTATGATACCGTTGCCGCACTGCATACCTTTATCATGAATAAAAAAGCAATTGCCGAAGATATTGTTAAATTGATGAATAGCGCACGATAACGGGTAAAAGTCTGATATTATCCAATCTTACCGTTTTTAAACGACTATCAAGGATTTACTATGCTAGAAACCTACCGCAAACACGTCGAAGAACGCGCCGCTGAAGGCGTTGTGCCTAAACCCTTGGATGCTGAACAAACAGCGGCATTGATTGAATTAATCAAACAACCACCTGCGGGTGAAGAGGCGTTTATTCTGGATTTGCTGGAAAATCGCATTCCAGCGGGTGTGGATGAAGCGGCTTATATTAAGGCGGGCTTTTTAGCGGCGATTGCTAAAGGTGAAACCAGCTCACCGATTTTAACGCCTGAACGCGCCACCGAATTATTGGGAACAATGCTGGGCGGTTATAACATCGCACCGCTGATTGAGTTGCTGGATAACGCGCAACTTGCACCGATTGCCGTAAATGCTTTATCGCATACTTTGTTAGTATTTGATGCGTTTCATGATGTGCAGGAAAAAGCCGAGGCAGGTAATGCCTATGCACAACAAATATTGCAATCGTGGGCAGATGCCGATTGGTTCACCAGTAAACCTGTGATGCCTGAAAAATTGACTGTGACGGTGTTTAAAGTCACGGGCGAAACCAATACCGATGATTTATCACCCGCGCCTGATGCGTGGTCGCGTCCTGATATTCCCTTACACGCAAAAGCGATGTTGAAAATGCCGCGTGAGGGCATTACTAACGCGGAACAACAAATTAATGAATTAAAAGCCAAAGGTTTTCCTGTTGCTTACGTCGGTGATGTGGTCGGTACGGGTTCATCACGCAAATCGGCGACTAATTCGGTGTTGTGGTTTACGGGTCGCGATATTCCGTTTATTCCCAATAAACGTGAAGGCGGCGTGTGTATCGGCGGCAAAATTGCGCCGATTTTCTTTAACACCATGGAAGATTCAGGTGCGTTGCCGTTTGAATGTGATGTGAGCGGTATGGCGATGGGTGATGTTATCGACATTTATCCGTATCTAGGTGTAGTTAAATACCATGATGTTGATGAAGTGCTGTGTCGATTTGAATTAAAAACCGATGTATTACTTGATGAAGTGCAGGCAGGTGGACGGATTCCGTTGATTATCGGACGCGGTTTGACTGATAGAGCGCGTAAAGCCTTAGGTCTGGGTGCGTCTGAGGTGTTTGTGCGTCCAGATGATAAAACAGACAGCGGCAAAGGTTACACGCTGGCACAAAAAATGGTGGGTAAGGCGTGTGGTGTTGCGGGTGTGCGTCCGAATACTTATTGTGAACCACACATGACTACCGTCGGCTCGCAAGATACTACTGGGCCGATGACACGCGATGAATTAAAAGATTTGGCGTGTTTGGGCTTTTCGGCGGATTTAGTCATGCAGTCGTTTTGCCATACTGCGGCGTATCCTAAACCGATTGATGTCACCATGCACCACTCACTCCCCGATTTTATTATGAATCGCGGCGGTGTGGCGTTGCGTCCTGCCGATGGCATTATTCACTCGTGGCTGAATCGGATGTTGTTGCCTGATACGGTCGGTACAGGCGGCGATTCACATACCCGTTTCCCCATCGGTATTTCCTTTCCTGCGGGATCTGGTTTGGTGGCATTCGCGGCGGCAACAGGTGTCATGCCGTTGGATATGCCTGAATCGGTGTTGGTGCGTTTTACAGGCGAAATGCAGGCGGGTATTACCCTGCGTGATTTGGTGAATGCGATTCCTTACGTTGCTCTGCAACGCGGTTTGTTGACGCTGGATAAAAAAGGCAAGAAAAATGTGTTTTCAGGACGCATTTTAGAAATTGAAGGCTTGCCTGATTTAAAAGTGGAACAGGCGTTTGAATTATCCGATGCGTCGGCAGAGCGTTCAGCGGGCGGTTGTAACGTGCGTTTGAATGAAGCACCGATAAGCGAGTATTTGAATTCTAATATCACGCTGTTGCGTTGGATGATAGCCCAAGGTTATGGCGATGTGCGCACCATTGAGCGTCGTATTAAAGCCATGCAAGACTGGCTGGATAATCCAGTGTTGCTGACAGCGGATGCCGATGCCGAATACTTTGAAGTCATTGAAATCAATATGAGCGACATTAAAGAACCGTTGCTGGCGTGTCCGAATGATCCTGATGATATTAAGCCGTTGTCGGCAGTCGCAGGCACAAAAATTGATGAAGTGTTTTTGGGTTCGTGCATGACCAATATCGGGCATTTTCGTGCCGCTGGTAAATTGCTGGAGCAACAAAAAGGCGAATTGCCCAGTAAATTATGGATTGCCCCACCGACTAAAATGGATGAAAGCCAACTGACCGAAGAAGGCTATTACGATACCTTTAAGAAAGCAGGGGCGCGGACAGAGATGCCCGGTTGTTCATTGTGTATGGGTAATCAGGCGCGAGTTGCCAAAAATGCCACCGTCATGTCTACGTCTACACGCAATTTCCCCAATCGTTTGGGTGATGGCGCGAATGTGTATTTATCATCGGCAGAATTGGCGGCGGTGTGTTCGTTGCTGGGTAAAATTCCTACGGTTGAAGAATACATGAGTTACGCGGGACAGATTAATGCGACGGCGGAAGATACTTATCGGTATTTGAATTTTAATAAAATGGATAGTTATCAAAGCTAAGTAACGCGGGTATAACGACTGGCATTACTAGACCTGCGAGGTTTTAAAAACCTCGCGGGTCTTTATTAAGAGGTGCAACTTATGACTGCTAAAGAGACCGCCTGTAAAACCCCGTTGTCTTATAAAAACCAGACAATGGCGTATTTTCAGGGGCAAATCGGACAACAAAAACGGCTGTTACACGCTGTTCAAAAACTGTTGCCGACAGAATTAGCAGCTCATGTTCACTGTTGTCTGATGCGCGATAATAAATTACTGGTGTATACCGATTCGCCCGCGTGGGCATCCCAACTGCGTTTTTATCATGCGACATTGCTTGCTAATACTTCGCCTACCGTGGCGGATGTACAAGTCAAAGTGACGCAACAAGTGGGATTTGTAGCAGGATCTGAGCGCAAAGCACAACTGCCTTGCCCCGAAAAAATTGAATGTATAAAAAATGACAGTCTTAATATAGACGATGAGCCGTTGCAAGCCGCGCTACTTAAATTAAGCGCGACCTTAGCACGGCTATCGGCTAAATGAACTATTCAGGAGCTCTGGGGGATTGTGCAGAACGCATAAACGAAATCGGGGCTTCTTCGTCGTCATTAAACGCCACCATTTCCCACGCATCAGTATCATCCAATAACGTACGCAATAATTTATTGTTCAAACCATGACCTGATTTATAGCCGACAAATTCACCAATCAAGCTATGACCCAACAGATATAAATCACCGATGGCATCGAGAATTTTGTGTTTAACAAATTCATCCGCACAACGTAAGCCGTCTTCATTGAGAATTTTATCGTCATCAACGACGATAGCATTATCAAGGCTACCGCCCAGTGCGAGGTTGTTGTCTCTGAGCATTTGAATATCTTTCATGAAACCGAAAGTTCTAGCGCGGCTGACTTCTTTCACAAAAGTAGTCGAAGAAAAATCCATCGTTGCCGTCTTAACGTGTTCTTCAAAGGCGGGATGTTCAAAATCAATGGTAAAAGTGACTTTAAAGCCTTCAAACGGGTTGAATTCCGCCCATTTATCGCCATCTTCAACACGAATGCTGCGTTTGATGCGAATGTATTGTTTAGGGCAGTCCTGTTCTTCCACACCTGCCGATTGCAACAAAAATACAAACGGGCCTGCACTGCCATCCATAATCGGCACTTCGGCAGCACTGACATCAATAATCGCGTTGTCTATGCCAAGACCGGCAAAAGCGGATAATAAATGCTCAATGGTAGAAATTTTGACATCACCAGCGACCAATGTGGTCGATAGCACGGTTTCACCGACATTGCGCGGTGTCGCTTTAATAGTCACAGGTTCGTCTAAATCGACGCGGCGGAAACAAATGCCCGTATTGGGTTCGGCAGGGCGCAAGGTCAGATATATTTTGTCGCCCGTGTGTAGACCTACGCCTGTGGCTCTGATGGTATTTTTTAAAGTGCGTTGTTTAATCATGGAATAATAACGTCAAATGAAGGTGGGGCAAAGGGGTAGAATTTTATCACAATACGACTTGAAAATAGAGATTGAATCCATTTTTTGTTACTGCCAGCTGACATTAATAGACGATAATACCTTTATGTGCTGGTACTTTTACTAACTTAAGGTAATGCCGCTGATTGTCAATACAGCATTACAAATTCGCAATTCCAGAAAATTTTTTAACATCATCAAGCGACGATTTTATGTTTCTAATACCCTTAATATTATGCTAAAAAAGTTTTTTCGTGCAACAACCCCCGATGTTGTCACGCCCTCTCCCCACCTGTCTGGATTACTGAAGCAGCGTTATCTACAGCAAGTTGAGCAGCAACGTATTCAATATGACGATGCGCAAATTATCGCGCTTCATCATTTGCAAACGTTATTGGATAATTTATTACTAAGGCATCACTCCCAGCACAATTTACTGGCGCGTAAACTGCGCTCACACACGCAAAAAAAATGCCGCAGTTTATATATTTTTGGTGATGTCGGGCGCGGTAAATCCATGCTGATGGATCTATTTTATGAAGCCTGTCCGTTAACACAAAAACGGCGGGTTTATTTTCATGCCTTTATGCTGGAAGTTCATGCCTTCATTCACGAAGCACGCCGACAAAACCAGCCGAATGCCATCGACGCACTGGCAGAAAAAATAAAAGCCTCCACGGTTTTGCTGTGTTTTGACGAATTTCATGTCACCGATATAGCTGATGCGATGATTTTACAGCGATTATTCAACCGACTGTTTGAACTCGATGTAGTGGTGGTCATTACCTCCAATCGCCATCCCAACGACTTATATCGCGGTGGCTTACAAAAAGAACAGTTTTTAGCCTTTATCCGAATATTGAAAAATCAGGCGGATGTGATTGAGTTAATCGCAAAAACCGATTACCGCCTGAGTTATTCACCCGCCGTAACCACCACTTATTATTTCCCGTTAGATACTAAAGCCAATGAATTCATACAGCACCGTTATAATAGCTTAACCGAGTTTTCCGCCAAACAATCAGGGGTTTTACAGCTACTGGGCAGACAAGTTTTTTTATCAGCCGTGCATAAAAACATCGCCTTATTATCGTTTGAAGAACTGTGCGTACAACCACTGGGATCGGCCGATTATTTAACACTGGCGAATCAGTTCAACACACTCATCGTGACCGACATTCCCAAATTAACCGCCGAAAAACGCAACGAAGCCAAACGCTTTGTCACCCTGATTGACGCGCTCTACGAACACAAAGTACAGCTAATCTGCACTGCCGAAGTCCCTGCACACGCTTTATACACCGAAGGCGACGGAGCATTTGAATTCAAACGCACCGTATCAAGACTCATCGAAATGCAGTCGGATAGTTATTTACGACGGCGTTAGTTTGGCAGGCAGAATTAAGACATAACAGAACGGTTAACAAGATTATTACCCTGCGAAATATCTATTATTCAGGTAAAATGCGCGGCTTCGTATAAGTAATACAATCTTTTCAACAGTATTTAATTTAGCGGTGTGGCTTAATGAAAATAGTTATTCTTGGGGCGGGCGTTACGGGATCATCGGTGGCGGGCGCATTGGCGAGTGAAGAGAATGATATTGTGGTGATTGATTTTAATCCGCTGCTTCTCGATGCGTTAAAAGAACGCTTTGATATCGCTACGGTGGCAGGCAATGCGGCGCATCCCAGTGTGTTGGAACAGGCAGGTGTCAGTAGTGCTGACATAGTGATTGCGGTGACGGACAGTGATGAAACCAATATGTTGGCGTGTGTCATCATTAACGCACTGTATAGCCGTCCGAAAACCATTGCGCGAGTCCGTGCAATTGATTACATGAAAAATCCAGAGTTATTTGGTCCTTTGGGTGTTCCTGTGGATCACGTCATTAGTCCTGAACAAATTGTGATGCAGTCGATACGCAATTTAATTGATTTTCCAGGGGTACTGCATATTTCCGATTATGCCGACGGTTTGGTGCGTTTATTTTCGGTGCGCGTAGTTGAAGACGGCGTTTTAACGGGCAAACAAATCAATTCCCTTAAGGAACGCTTCATTTCGGGTAAAATTCGCGTCGTGTCTATTTTTCGACAAGGTAAGCCGCAACCCATTAACGGTGAGTCGATTATCGAAACTGATGATGAGGTGTTTTTTGTCGCACCCACGCAAGAAGTGCGTAAGGTTCTTAAAGAGCTGAACAAGCTGGAAGAACCGTTAAAACGTATCATTATCGCGGGTGGCGGTCATGTGGGCAAACGCTTGGCTCTCGCTCTGGAAAACAAGCATCAAGTTAAAATTATCGAAAAAAATCCCACCCGCGCTCAAAAAATTGCCAATGATTTGAATAACACCGTTGTACTCTTGGGTGATTGCGCCGATGAATCGTTATTATTGGATGAGTCGATTGAAAGTACCGATTTATTTTGTGCCATTACGGAGAACGATGGGGTCAATATTATCTCTGCCTCGTTAGCTAAAAGCCTCGGAGCGCGTAAAACCATCTGTCTGTTGAATCATATTTCTTACACTAAACTGTTGCCTAACACGGGTATTGATGTTGCTGTATTACCCAATCAGGAAACCCTCGGCAGTATTCTCAAACACGTTCGCCGTGGTGATGTCGCACAAGTAACTTCATTGTGCGGGGGTACGGCGGAAGCGATTGAGGCGATTGCGCATCGTGGTGACGGCAGTAATTCGGTAGTTGGTCGCCAAGTCAATAAAGTCAATTTCCCAGACGGTATCGTATTAGGCGCGTTAATTCGCAATCATCAGGTAATTTCCATCCATCATGACACGGTATTTGAAGAAAACGATCACGTTATCATGTTTGCAATGGACAAAAAGCTGGTGGCTAACATTGAAGTCACCTTTCAACCCATTTAACAACAACAGTGTGCGGGTTGGGCTGCCGCTCTCCAAACTAGATTAGCTAAACGCTGGGTTTTTATCCTTACCCTACCTCCCGCACTTACCATATTCTATGAACATTATTCTGACTATCGTCCATATTTTCGGCTTGGTAACCATAGGCTTCAGCGGTCTTATGACGACTTGTTGGCTGGCATCTTTGTTTTCCGACGACGGCGCGACATCTGCTTTTTTTGATGGCACATTGATTACCCTGTTGTTTGGTTTGTTGATGTTCTTACCTACGCTGCGCACGCCTAAAAAAGTGTCACGACAGGCGGGATTTTTACTGGTCGCCATGACGTGGTCATTAAGCCCTGTATTCTGTACGTTACCGTTATTACTGCAATTCCCCGAACTGAGTTTTGTTGATGCTTATTTTGAGACGGCTTCAGGACTGACTACCACGGGCGCGACTATTTTGAGCGGGGTAGATACGTTACCGATGTCGATTAATTTGTGGCGACATGAATTAAATTGGATAGCAGGTATGGGGATTATTATTTTTGCGGTGGCGATTTTGCCGATTTTAGGCATAGGCGGTATGCAGTTGTACAAAGCAGAAACGCCGGGTTCAGTGAAAGAATCGGATTTGCCGCCGCGTATTGCCCAAACAGCAAAAGCCTTGTGGTTTGTGTATGCGGGCTTTTCAGTGGCGTGTATTATCGCTCTGCGAATGGCGGGCATGGATTGGTTTGATGCGGTATGTCATGCCTTTGCTGCAATGAGTTTGGGCGGTTTTTCGACGCATGATGCCAATGTGGGCTTTTTTAATTCCCTGCCGATTGAAGTGGTGCTGAGTGTTTTTCAATTACTCGCCGCCATTAATTTTGCGACACATTTTATTGCGTTGCGTAAACGTTCGTTGAATCCCTATTTCGATGATGTGGAAGCAAAGAGTTTTTTGTTATTAGTGCTGAGCAGCTGTGTAATTGCCGCTGCCGTGTTGCAAAATGCGGGGACGTATCCTGATTTTTTCACTGCATTGCGCCACGCCTCGTTTAATTTAATCACCATTGCTACCGATTGCGGCTTTGCTACGCAGGATTTTAATCAATGGCCGATATTTGTGCCGATGTGGATGCTGTTTTTGAGCTGTCTATCCGCCTCGTCGGGTTCTACAGGCGGCGGTATCCGTATGATAAGAACCATTATTTTAATGAAGCAAGCCCGCCTTGAGATGTTTAAATTTATTCATCCGTTTGCAGTACGCCCGTTGAAAATCGGTGACACAGTCGTTAAAAATGATATTGTCACCTCAGTGATGGGTTTTATTTTTCTGTATTTCATCTGCATTGTCATTCTGGTATTTACTTTACTCATCAGCGGCTTGGATTTTATCACTGCATTCAGTGCGATTATCGCCTGTTTTAATAATGCAGGGCCGGGGTTGAATCTTGTCGGGCCGGCAACAAATTATTCCATTTTGACTGATTTTCAAACAGGGGTTTGTACGTTTGCCATGTTATTGGGTCGGGTACAGATTTTCTCGATTGTGATTTTGTTTATCCCTGAATTTTGGCGCAAATAATTCAGGCATGAATGATGACCGCCAGTCCTTTAAAAATCGGCAGTCATCGTGCTACTTCTGGTTAATTATTTTAACTTCACTTAAAAAATTCCCCTGTGCCAGTCGTGTTTCCAGCACATCTCCCACGTTTAATTGCGCCGTAGAACGAATAATCTGCCCTGATTTAGGTGCGATAGTCAGTGCGTAACCCCGATTCAGCGTCGCTAATGGGCTGACCGCGTGCAAGGTTTGACTGGCACTCGCTAGGCGTTGCTTATGTTGTTTGAACTGCTGTTCACTTGCCGATAACAGACGTTGATGTGCATAACTTAAACGCTGTTGATAATTCTGAATAGCAACAGCGGGATTGTACTGCCACAGTTGTGCTGTTTTAACGGCTAATAGACTGTGTTGTTGATGCAGTTTATTTTGCATCGCCTGAGTTAAGCGACGTTCCAACGCCTCTACGCGCTGATGATTACGCGCCAGTTTTTGTTCAATGGATTGTTGGGCTAGACGCTTGTTTAGATAGTCCAGCGTTTGTTGATGCTGGCTCAGTTTTCGTTGCAGTGTTGATTGCAAGCGTTGTTCTAACTGTACAAAACGTGACAGCCAATCTGCTTTATCTGGGCTGGCAGATTCAGCGGCGGCGGACGGTGTAGGCGCACGCAAGTCCGCGACAAAATCGGCAATAGTGACATCAGTTTCATGCCCGACGGCGGCAATAATCGGAATATCACTGGCAAAAATGGCACGCGCAACTATTTCTTCATTAAACGCCCACAAATCTTCCAGCGAACCGCCGCCACGTCCGACAATCAGCACATCACATTCCGCGCGTTGATTGGCTATCGCTATCGCCTTGGTAATCTCGTATTTTGCCTGTTCGCCCTGTACTGCGACAGGGTAAATAATTACTGGAATGGCGGCAAAACGGCGTTTTAATACCGTCAAAATGTCATGCAGTGCCGCGCCTGTGCTGGAGGTAATCACGCCGATAGCATTCGGTAACACAGGCAGTGCCTGTTTATGCACGGTATCAAATAGCCCTTCGGCGGACAGTGTGCGTTTTAACTCATCAAAGGCTTGTTGTAAATCGCCTACACCCGCCAGCTGCATGGCTTCGACAATCAGTTGATAGTCGCCGCGCGGTTCGTACAAACTGACTTGTGCGGTGACAATTACCTGCTTACCGTTGTCAGGTTTAAAACGTAACGTGCGTTGTTGATTGCGAAACATCGCACAGCGAATTTGTGCATGACTGTCTTTCAGTGTGAAATATAAATGCCCTGAACTCGGTGTACTGACGTTGGATAATTCGCCTTCCACGCGCACTGTCCGAAAATATTCGGCAAGCAATTGGCTGGTGGCGCGGTTGAGTTGGGCGACGGTGAATACGTCTGGTTTTTCACTATTCATCATTAAAAAAATTAGGGACTTAAAAATATCGGGGTTTTGTGCCGCGTAACGTTAAAGTCTAATATAATGACCAGATTTATCGTTGTTTATTTTTCAGGAATCCACTAAATGAATCCAACCGAATGGTTCACCGAACAAGTTCCCAGTACAGGAACTGCTTTTTCATTAAAAATTAAACAAAAACTGCACGAAGAACAATCTAATTTTCAGTTTCTGGAAATTTACGAAACGGAAACGTTTGGTAATTTGATGGTGATTGACGGTTGCACGATGGTGTCTACCCGCGATAACTTTTTCTATCATGAAATGATTAGTCATCCTGCGTTATACACTCATCCCAATCCTAAACGGGTGTGCATTATCGGCGGCGGCGACTGTGGTACATTGCGCGAAGTCTTAAAACACCCCAGCGTTGAACACGCGGTACAGATTGATATTGATGAGCGCGTCACCCGTTTGGCGGAAATTTATTTTCCTGAGTTGTGCGAGTCCAACAACGACCCACGCGCGGAATTGAAATTTATTGACGGTATTAAATGGATTAAAGAAGCCGCGCCTAATTCTATTGACCTTATCATCGTGGACAGTACCGACCCCGTCGGCCCCGCCGAAGGTTTGTTTGGTGAAGCGTTTTACCGTGACTGTTTTAACTGCTTGTCAGAAAATGGGATGCTGGTACAACAAAGCGAATCGGCATTACTGCATTTAAAACTGATTGGCGAAATGCGTGCTGCAATGAGCAACGCAGGTTTAAGTCATCAGCAAACGCTGTTTTTCCCACAATGTTTATATCCGTCAGGTTGGTGGAGTGCTACTATCGCCAGTAAAGCTGAATTAGCTGCCTTTAGAGAACAAGACTGTGCCAATAAACCATTTGAAACGGTTTATTACAATACAGACATTCATAAAGCCTCATTAGCGCAACCTGAATTTTTTAAAAAAGCCTTTTCATAAACTGAATGCAAGACCTGTCCACATTTAGATTATTTGAACGTATTAACATTTTGCTCCAGGCAGAGGAGCGAAAAGGCTGTACCGCGCGTGGACTAAAATTGGTTCACGCGCGTATTCTCGATTACTTGGCAAGCTGTAGTTCGCATAGCGATACGCCGATGGCAGTTGCCGAGTATTTGGGCTTAACCAAAGGTACAGTATCGCAATCCATCAGTGTATTAGAGCGCAAAGGCTATTTGATTAAAACCCCCGATAGCAACGATAAGCGCGTGGTGCATCTGAGTTTATCGCTGATGGGCAGCCAATTATTAGCCGAGTTGAAGCCATTGGATATTTTTGCGCAAGCAGAATTAATGATAGCCACCAAACAGGTGACTACCATCGGCGAAGCCTTACGCACGGTGCTGTTGGTTTTACAACAAACCAGTCAGGCAAAAAGTTTTGGTGTCTGTGGTTCGTGCGCTCATTTTATTGAACGCGAAGAGCATAATCATTGTGCCGTCGCCCAAGTACCCGTCAGTCAGGATGATGCAGAACGCATCTGTCGTCATCATGTGCCGATTCATACGATTTAACCCTTTTTATTACTCAAGAGATTACCGCCATGTTTGATCCTAAAGCCATAGATGATATTGCCAGTAAATTAACGGCAGCATTGCCCTCAGGTTTCAATAACCTGAAAGACGATATGGAAAAAAACTTCCATCTCATTTTGCAAACCGCGTTGGGTAAACTGGATTTAGTGACCCGCGAAGAATTTGAAGTGCAAAAAGCCGTGCTTACCAAAACCCGCTCCAAACTGGAAGCCTTGGAATTGCGTGTCGCCGCCATAGAACAGCAAGTGCTTACCAAAGAAGAACTTTAAAACGCAGGAGCGCGGACTATGGAATTAGCGGTGGTCTATAGTCGCGGGCGTTCAGGCATAGAAGCCCCGTTAATCACCGTTGAAGTTCACGTTGCCAACGGCTTGCCCGCACTGAATATTGTCGGTTTGCCCGAAGCGGCGGTCAAAGAAAGCAAAGACCGTGTGCGCAGCGCGATATTAAATTCGCGCTTTGAATTTCCCATGCAGCGCATCACTGTCAATCTTGCGCCCGCTGATTTACCCAAAGATGGCGGACGCTTTGATTTAGCCATTGCCTTGGGTATTCTTGCCGCCTCAGGGCAAATTCCCAGTACCAACCTCAATCAATATGAATGCGTCGGCGAACTGTCATTAGGTGGAGATTTGCGCGCAATAAGCGGCGTATTACCTGTTGCCATACAAGCCCGCAACAACCAGCGCAAACTGATTTTACCCAAAGAAAACACCGCCGAAGCCGCGCTGGTCAAAGGCATTGAAATTATTCCCGCCGTACACTTATTGGAAATTTGCGCCTATCTCAACGGACAGAAACAAATCCCCGTCGAATACGCCCAGCCCAATCAGGAGATAGTCAGCGAAGGCGTGGATTTTGCCGATGTACACGGGCAATATCATGTCAAACGCGCCTTTGAAATAGCCGCCGCAGGTGCGCATAACCTGCTCATGTTAGGACCACCGGGGACGGGGAAGTCCATGTTAGCCGCCCGTTTGCCCACTATTTTGCCACTACTGACCGAACAACAAGCCCAAGAAACTGCCGCGATTGCTTCCATCAGCGACCAACACTGGGATGTGCATAACTGGCTGAAACCGCCGTATCGTGCGCCGCATCACACCGCCTCCGCCGCCGCGCTGGTCGGTGGCGGTAGCAATCCACGCCCCGGTGAAATATCCCTCGCGCACAACGGCGCGTTATTTCTTGATGAATTGCCTGAATTTGACCGCAAAGTATTGGAAGTGTTGCGCGAGCCGCTAGAATCAGGGCATATCGTCATTTCCCGCGCCGCAAGGCAAGTTAATTTTCCCGCGCGTTTTCAACTGATTGCCGCAATGAATCCTTGTCCGTGCGGGTATTTGGGTGATAGTTCAGGGCGTTGTCATTGCAGTTCAGAGCAAGTCATGCGTTACCGCGCCAGAGTCTCAGGGCCGTTATTGGACAGGATTGATATGCACCTTGAAGTCCCCAGAGTGTCGCATGAGGTATTACGCAACGGCTCACCACAAGGTGAAGAAAGCAGCGCGACCATCAGAACGCGGGTGGTCGCCGCGCGCAATCTCGCTGTGGCGCGGCACGGTAAAGCCAATTCAGGTTTAAATGCCAAAGAAGTCAAACAACTGTGCGTATTATCTGCGCAAGGCTACCAACTGCTGGAACAGGCAATGGATAGGTTCGGTTTATCGCACCGTGCGTATCATCGGATTTTAAAACTGGCGCGTACTATCGCCGATCTCGCCCAGTCCCCGCAGATTGAAATCAACCACTTGAGCGAAGCAATCAGTTATCGGAAACTGGATAGAAAGTAGCGGTGTTTTAAGACTGCCAGTCTTATGTAACCTACTGTTTGGAAAGTACCTCCACAATCGCACAAATCATCAACTGGCTGGTTTTTGCCCCTGCATCAATATGCCCAAGCGAACGTTCTTCCAGATAAGACGCGCGTCCTTTGGTGGCAATCATCTCGCGCGTGGATTCCATACCCTTGATAGCCACAGTGGGGACGGTTGCCAATAGCTCAGGAAAATCGACCATGGTCGCGCTTTGCAAATAAGTCGCCACGGGGATTAACACATCCAGCATGGTTTTTTCACCTGCATCGGCTTTGCCGCGTTGTTTGACGGCTTCTACACCTGCGGTAAAAATTGCCGCAAAGGTGTATTGATTGATCGCGTGGTCACGGGCGGCTTTGCTCATGGCGACAAATAAGGTGCCGAATAATGACCCTGAAGCACCGCCGATGGTGGACATGAGTGTCATGCCGATTTTTTGCCACGCCGTTGCCCAATCCAGTTGGCTTAATTCTTCACGTTGCGCCATTAGCGCGTGGATGCCGCGTTGCAGATTAATGACATGATCGCCGTCACCGATGGCTTGGTCTAACGCGGTAATTTCGTCGGCGTTGGTGTCGATAGTGGCGGCGATAGCTTCAATTAAACGGGTCAGTAAGGCTGGATTATAGGGCATAACGGCTTCCTCGATGAGCAAAGTGGGATTGATATGGACGCGAATTTTTATACGGGCGGTTGTAATTTTTTTAACAGGCTGTTACTGACAGCATTAACAAAGTCGCCAACATTTTCATACTCTTGCCGCTTGGCAAATTCAACTAATGCACCTACCAGTTTTTTAGTTTCGGCAATTTCTTCATGCGAACGCCCGCAACCTTGGCAATGGGTGCCGTCTTTGGTGCAGTTATCGGTACAGGGACTGAATTTCATGTGTATCTCCTTAATGATGTAAGTGAACGGCTAACCAAACAGTATGACTATCGGGTGTTGTCCATTCGACGCGGTGTTTAGTGTGTGCAGGAATCAATACATAGTCGCCTGCTGTCAATGTTTGTTCTGAGTGTTCATAAACCAGTATCGCTTGCCCTTCCAGCACCAGCACCCATTCATCCCATGCTTGATCGTACCATTGTTCAGGCGGTGTACGGTGACCTTTAGAAACGATACGTTCAATGTGGACGTTATCGGATTTCAACAGGGTGGTAAATAATTCGTCAGGTAGTTTGTCGGGTATATTGGCAAAAATATTGGTCATTGATATTACAATCCGTTTATGAAAAATACGAGAATACCTCGCATTTTGTAGAGACTGTATAGCGATTCTACAGCGTTGCTCTTTTTTGTGTCTTTTGTGTTTTTCGTGGACAACAAAATTTACAACGTAATTGTTTCTCCCACTTGCGGAATATGCGCATTCCAGCCTGTGCGTTGGAAGCAGGTTTGCAACGATAAGGTCGCCGATTTTTCACCGTGTATCAGATAAAGGCGCGGCTGGGATGTAAAGTGACCTGCCCATTGCAATAATTGGCTTTGATCGGCGTGCGCACTTAACGCGCCTAAGGTATGTACTTTAGCGGCGACAGCCACCTCCGCGCCTAAAATTTTTAAATATTTCTTTTTGCCATCGACGATGGTGCGTCCTAATGTGCCTTCGGCTTGAAAACCTGTGATGACAATATGCGCATTGCGCCGCCATAAATTGTATTTTAAATGATGACGAATACGCCCGCCGTTACACATCCCGCTACCTGCAATAATAATCACGCCGCCGACGATGCGGTTGACTGCCATTGATTCTTCGGCAGTTTCGGAATAAATCAAACCGTGTAACCATGCTTGCCAGCCGTGCGGGGCGATTTTGGTAAAATCAGCATCATCAATATTGAATAACGCAGTGTTGTCCGCATAAATTTCACTGGCTTTAATCGCCATCGGGCTATCGAGATAAATCTGCTGTTGCGGTAGTTTACCTAGTCTTTGCAACTTGCCCAGCCAGTAAATTAAATCCTGCGTCCGTCCGACGGCAAACGCGGGAATAATGACATTGCCGCCACTGTGCGCGGCTTCTTGGAGCGTGTTGCTCAGTTCGTCCAAGGTGCTGTCCAGCGGTTTATGATCGCGGTCGCCGTAAGTGGATTCCAGCAATAATACATCGGCTTCGGTCAAAATAGCGGGGTCGCGCAATAACGGCGACAGCGGATTGCCCAAGTCGCCTGAAAATACCAGCGTTTTGGTTTCGCCGTGTTCAGTAATATGCAGACGCACGATAGCTGAACCCAAAATATGCCCTGCTTCATGAAACGATACGCTGATGTTTTTCAGTATCTCGGTTTCTTTACCGTAAGCGATGGGTCGTCTTAATTTCAGCAAGGCTTCTACATCCTCCTGTTCATACAATGGAGTCAGCAATTTTTTACCTGCCCGTTCGCGCTTTTTGTTTTCCCATTCCATATCACGCAGTTGCAGATGTAACGCATCTTTGAGCAGTAATTCCAGTAACGGGAAACTGGCTTCGGTTAAATATACCAAGCCTTTGAAGCCGTCTTTAACCAGTTTGGGCAAGCGTCCGCAGTGATCCAGATGGGCATGAGATAGCACCACAGCATCAATGGTGGCGGGGTTGAACGGAAAATCGGCGGCGTTTTGTTTTTCGGTGTCTTTCGAGCCTTGAAATAAGCCGCAATCCAATAATACGCGCTTGTGTTTGGTTTCCAGTAAATAACAAGACCCTGTCACTTGTCCTGTCGCGCCTAAAAAAGTGAGCGTTGTCATGATGATGCCTTCTTGTTGCTAGAGGGGTTATTACCATTAGCCAAGCCGTGACCTTTTAAAATAAGCTGCCATGCCTGTTCTGCCGTTTCTGCATATTGAATAAGTTCTCGATCACAAGCGGTGATTGCGCCTTCTTCAACCAGTGCATCAAAGTTGACTATTTTTTCCCAGTAAAGTTGCCCGAACAGAATCACGGGAATGCGTTTGACTTTTTTGGTCTGGATTAAGGTGAGGGCTTCAAACAGTTCATCCATTGTCCCAAAGCCACCAGGAAAGGCGATTAAGGCAATGGCTCGCATTAAAAAGTGCATTTTACGAATGGCAAAATAATGAAACTGAAAACACAATTCAGGCGTGATGTAGGGATTAGGTTGTTGTTCATGCGGCAGAACGATATTCAGTCCCATACTTTTGCCGCCTACATCCGATGCACCGCGATTCGCCGCTTCCATAATACCCGGCCCACCGCCTGTGACCACTATCCACGGGTATTTGTGTTTCTTGGCTTCTGAGGTAATGAGTGCGCCCAGTTTACGCGCTTCATCGTAGTAATGACTTTTCGTGAATATCCGCCGTGCAATTGCCAGACTATGCGCCAGTTCTATGTCATCAGGGTGTTCATTCCACGCTTGTTCGGCATCTGATAGGGCTTGTCGTGCTTCAACATTGCCTTGAATACGCGCACTGCCAAAAATAACGACGGTAGATTTAATACCTAAATCGGTTTGCGCAAGCTCAGGTTTTAATAATTCCAGCTGTAAACGGACGGGGCGTAACTCATCACGCATAATGAAATCAAGGTCATCATAAGCCAGCCGATAGGACGCTGATTGCGTTTGTGTATTGCTGTCATCGTATAAAACGTGGGCTGCATCCTCTTTAGCAGTAGGAAACGGACTTTCGCAGAGAATTTTAGTTTCTTTTGTCATCGGAGTTCCACATAAGTTAGTGTAAAATAACGTCTTTCAACTAAATAATCGAATGGCTTTGTTTTTGGCTATCTCCGTTACCATCAGATTAATGCCATAAGCCGCTTGGCAAGTGGCGAATTAAACTGATTTTTTTATCAATAGGCGTAAGTTGTATGCAGTCAAGTATATCGGCAGTTGAAGTGTTTATCGCTAACACGACAAAATTATTTTTTTCACCAAAAGACCCGTTATTGGCAGGATATAAAATGCAGGGTGTACAGCGCAAAAAACTTATCATTTCCACTCTGTGCCTGATGCCTTGTTTGTCGGCACACGCGCTGGTGAATGAGGGCGTTGTTGCACCGACAACCGACGTAGCTACACCCGCAGCGACTCCTGCGGCAGTGGTTCAGACTCCACAAGCAGCCCCGCCTGCTGTTGCCATGAATGAAATCAGCAGCCTGATTGCCAGCAAGCAGCACCCCTATCTGACGCAATCACATTTTACCTATCGTGCTGAAGATTTGGACGCGCTGTATAAAGCCAACAATTACCAGCCAATCTGGTTGGTGGATGACGGTAAGGCCAATAAAAATGTAGATGAAGCCATCAAAATGCTGGAAGCGGCGGCGGGTCATGGTTTAAATCCCGCTGATTATGATACCGAAATGTTACGGCAGAAATTAACCGCGTTAAAAGCACCGTTCGATGTGCATAGCAAAGACGTGGCACTTTATGACACCGCAATCAGTTTGTCGTTACTGCGTTTTATGCACAACCTGCATTACGGGCGCATCAATCCCAACGATTTACATTTCAATATTCAGCGCAGAGCGGAAAAAACACTGGATTTGCCCGCACTGATTAAAGCTAATTTAGCCGCTGATACCTTGCCATCGCTGCCGTCGTTAGTAGAACCGACGTTACAACAGTATCAAAAACTGAAACAGGCACTGGCAAGTTATCGCGCCCCTGAAAAAATACCACCGCTTAACCTGCTGGTGAATAAAACTATTCGTCAGGGCGATGCTCTGCCGCAAAGCGCAGAGCTGCAAAAATATCTGGCGGCGTTCGGCGATATACCTTCCGATAAAATCGACAATACCGCGACGACGTACACGGCAACGATGGTTGAGGGTGTTAAAAATTTCCAGAAACGTCATAGTATCAAAGCGAATGGGCTTATCAACAAAGCAACGGTCGCGGCTCTTAATGCGCCGCTAATAGATGCTGAACGTATCACACAAATCGAATTGGCAATGGAACGACTACGCTGGTTGCCCGAAATTACCGAAGGGCCTGTGATTATTGTCAATATTCCTGCCTTTCAACTGTCGGCGTTTGATGATATCAAGCAAGATATTCCGACAACAACGATGCGCGTTGTAGTGGGTAAAGCGGCGAAAAATCAAACCCCGCAACTGGCCGCTGATATGCGTTTTGTTGATTTTCAGCCTTACTGGAACGTACCTTACAAAATTGCCAAAGATGAAATCCTGCCTAAATTAGCCGCCGATCCAGAGTATTTAACACGGCAGAATATGGAATTTGTTTCTGGTTCAGGCAGCAGCGCACTGCGTATCAGGCAACGCCCTGGTAAAGGCAACGCATTGGGTAAAGTAAAGTTTATTTTCCCTAACGCCAGTAGCGTCTACTTACATGACACGCCTTCAGTTGCACTGTTCAGTCGACCGCGTAGAGATTTGAGTCATGGTTGTGTACGAGTCGCCCATCCGCAAGCACTGGCTGAATTTGTTCTTAAAGATCAAGGTGGCTGGGATACGGATGCGATAAAAAAAGCGATGGGAGGGAAAAACAGACAGGTCGTTCTTAAAAAAACCATTCCTGTGTTATTCCTTTATAACACTGCGTTTTTCAATGAACACAGTAACTTGACTTTTTATACCGATATTTACCATCGTGATGCCGAATTGCTGGACGCGCTTACCAAGCATCAGGATTTGTCGGATCAGGTTTTGTTTGCACCGAAAGAAGTGCCGCCAAGTGTTGAGCCGATAGAAGCGGAAGCCGTACACGCCGAAGCAGTGGTTGCTGCCAATACAAAACAGGCTGTTCCAGTGGTTCAAAGCATGGCAACGACTAACACCGCTCAAGTTGCCCGCACTATTCAGCCAGCGACCAATACAGAAGAAAAATCAGCCTCAGCCGCCGAAGTGGTCAAGACGGATTCAACGTTGTCGCCCTAACAGAAGTTCGGTAATGGGTTAAAGCCTAATGACTGCCAGTCCTTTAAAAGACTGGCAGTCATGTTAGAAAATTTACACAGTATCAGCAGTGTTATGCCAGAGTCTGGACAGCGCATGAAACGGTAATTAAAAGCAGAAACAAAAAAAGGGGCAACTATGTTAGTTGCCCCTTTTTTTTAACTTGTGTGCAGAATGTAAGTTTAACTTACCAGGTTCTCACGTCGCCCGTATCTAAATGGACAAAGTTACTACCTGGATAATAACCTACGCCGCCGCGTGCCATGCTGAGAGCTGCGTCTCTAATATGTCTGCTATCGACACCCGCGATGCGGATGTCGATAGCTCTGCCTTGCATATGCAAGCTGTTGCGTGCGACACCGCGACTGTTTCTGCGTAACTGCGAGTTGGTAAACGGTGAGCGGTAGCCGCAAATAACATGAATCGGTTTTTTAATGCCGAGTGTTGCCTGCAAATCATTTAACTGATCCAGCAATGCGACATCAACAGGGTGAATTTCATCCGTCATATGGTCGCGATAGAGATGGTTGATTTCATGCAGGGCATCGGGAAGATACCGTCCTTTTTCAAAATAAGTCACATTCAGGCTATCGCCTGTCGTGGTATTTTGTAAGGACAATGTTTTGTGTGCAGCATTGCTGTTGCGTGCCATACTCGGCAAGGAATATCTGTCCTGTATGCCGCTACGAAAATCAGGTTCAAATTCTTCGTTTGAATCAAATTCAGGCATATCTCTATGCAGAGCATGGTGAATACGATTGTTGTCGCGCAAAGCCAGTCGTTCGTGTGCCTCGTGATGTAAACGATGACCGCCTTTGTGGTCTTTGTGCAGTGAGCTGTGAATACGCGAACTGTTGCCTTTTGAGGCAAGTTGCAGGTGGTCAGAATGGCGATTGTGTGCTGTTTTTAACGCCAGTCTCTCATGGAGTGCGTTTTTGCCGTGTGTTTCGACGTGTTGTTTTGCCGCGTGTTTTACATCGGCTTTTTTGCTGGTGTGAATAACGTGCTTTGCGGCTGCTTCTACAATGCCAGAGCCGCTCATCGCTAACACAGAACCATAAGCCATACGCGTTAAAAACTTGCGTCTTGATGCGATCACATCAGTTTCATTCATAGACATGGTTGTTAATAGTTGTTGGTTCATTAAATAAAAATCTCTTTTTGTAGCCTTTAAACATATTTTGACGGGCTAATCTTAACGAAATCTTAAATTTCTTAATTTTCACGTTGTAACCGTATCGGCGAATGCGTCACATCAACCGTTGCAATGAATAAAAATTAGCCCAAAAATCAAACAAAAGGCTAAAATGCCACGCTATTAAACGAATGCAGGCTTAATTACTGCGGGCTGTTTAAACAATTTTCCATTAGCGAGCCTATCAATATGCAATCACAACATCCCCCTTTATTCAGCTTTGAGTTTTACCCGCCTAAAACCGAAGAAGGCGCGGCAAGTTTGCAAGTAGTACACAGCAAACTGGCCGCACTTAAGCCTGATTTTTTTTCCGTGACTTTTGGTGCAGGTGGTTCAACCCGCGATAAAACTTTTGATACGGTGGTTGATATTCAGGAAAAAGGCATCGCCGCCGCGCCGCATTTATCGTGTGTGGCTTCAACAAAAGACAATATCCGTGCCATTTTGAAAAACTATCAGCAGCATGGTATTGCAAAAATTGTCGCGTTGAGAGGTGATTTGCCGTCGGGTACGTTGTCAGCGGGTGAGTTTCGCTATGCGAATGAATTGGTTAAATTTATAAGGCTGGAAACGGGGAATTATTTTGATATTCATGTTGCCGCTTATCCAGAAGTTCATCCTCAGGCGGCAAACGCGACTGAGGATTTTAAAAACTTTAAGCGCAAAGTGGAGGCAGGTGCAAATTCAGCCATTACGCAATATTTTTATAATGCCGAATCGTATTTTTATTTTGTCGAATTGTGTGAAAAAAATGGTATTACCATTCCCATCGTACCGGGCATTATGCCCATTACGCAGTATGCACAACTGTTTCGTTTTTCAGAAATGTGCGGTGCGGATATTCCGCGCTGGATGCGTAAACGTCTGGAAAGTTTTGGTGATGATAAAGCCTCGGTACAGGCGTTTGGGCTGGATGTGGTGAGTGAACTTTGTCAGCGTTTGCTAGACGGTGGCGCACCTGGTTTACATTTTTATACCATGAATCAATCTGCGCCTAGCTTGGCGATTTTAGACAATTTACAATTGAAATCATAAAGCGAACAGGCATAAAAAAGGCGGGCGTGATGTATATCACGCCCGCCTTTTTTGTTGCAGTCGGCTTTATTTGCTTAACTGCTGTTCTACTTCATACGCCAGCATCGCGTCATAATGACGACCCAGAGTCGCATCAGTGGGACGTGGTGTCATCGTTGCTGCGACTTGCGTGCGCAGGTGTGCGAGGTAATGTCTTCTTAGCGTGGAGTCTGTGGGGATGTTTGATACTTCGTGTTGCGGTGCGGTTGTGATGCTTTCAACCGCAGTTTCGATTTGAACAGCGGGTTCAATAATGGCCTCTGGCTCTGCAACTTGCACCTCTTCAACGGCGGTTACGGGTGCAGGACAAGCGGCTGTTTTTTGGCAAGCGGCATATTGAGCAATGAGTTTTTCCATAGCGACTTCATCGTTTAAACACTGTGCAATGTCGGCGGTCAGCTGGGTATCATAATGGCGTGCTAAGGTTGGCTCAGTCGGACGTGCGGGGCTGATTGCAGTCATCATGGCGTGTACATGAGTCAGATAATGACGTTTCAGCATGGAGTCTTGCGGCAATAAACTATTGTCCTGTGCGCTGACAGGCTGGCTTTCAATCACAACAGCGGCAGTTGCTACAGGTACAGGTGTTTCTGTTTTTTCAGCAGGGGCAACTACTGGCTCGGCTGGTTTGGCTTCTTGCTTTACGGGAGTTGCCGCCGCAGGTTTGACTGTTGTGGTGCTATCGGATTTTTTGTTGTAATTTTTTAAGAAAAACCAGATGAAAGCGGCGAAAATGGCGAAGGCAATAAGTTCGATCATAATAATATTCCAGAGGGTTGCTACCCATTAGTCCATGGGTAGTGTGTCTATTTAATGGGGTGCGAAAGGTCAGGCAGCTGCGGAAAATTATAAATCTGACACGCCGATAATTGACCAGTTATCTATGTTAAGCGCGTCTTCTTCGTTATCACCTTTGTTATAGGTAATGCGACACGCATATTTTTTGGTGCTGGTTCCTGCGCTATCGGTGATACTGACTTCTGCATTAATGACATATTGATAGTTGCCGAGACTCCATGCTTTTAATGGTTTTTCTGCAAAGTTCATCGTTACATCGGTTTCGGCTTTCGATTTGAGGTAATTATTGCAGTGCATAAAAGCGATGTTGGACAAGGGTGTAGAGACAGGTAAATCACTGCCTTTATCTTCACTGTCCACTAAGAATAAATCTGATTTAATCACGTCGTAGACGTAGGGCATAAAAAGCTTTTGTTGTGATACAGAAAGAACCAGTAAGCCAACGATCAGTATTAATATGCGGTATTTTTTTAGTAGATTTTTGAGTGATGACATATCGGGTATTTGCAAGGGATTTGATTTAAAATTTGGGACGGATTCTAGCAGAAAAAAAAGCGTTAAGCGTAGGTAATTTTTTATGGGTGAATTTTTGGGATAAATTTATCAATAGCTTACAGAGGTATAAGGCTCGGTAATACGCTAGGTGCGGTTATAAATTTTGGCGTTTAAGTCAAAGCCTATCAGGATAATTAAACAGTTGAATTGCAGCCACAGCATGACCACCATGATGGTACCGATGCTGCCGTATACTTTGTTATAAGTAGCAAAATTATTGACATAGTAATTGAATAATAATGACGCTATGATCGACAAAATGGTTGCTAATAACGCGCCTGTGTTGATTAATTGATAGCCCGCTGCCTTCACGGGACCGAAATAATACAGTAATGAGATAGCCGTAAATAACAGCAAAAACGAAATAACCCACTTGCCCAATGTCAGTAAGGCAATCACTAACCAGTCGCTTAATAATACGCCGTGTGCAATCGCATAATTAATCGCCACTTCGCTGAATATAATCAGTAATGAGGCGGTCAGTATCAGCACGGTCAGTGCGATAAACAACCATAGTGACACTAAGCGTTGTTGAATGAAATTTCGGGTTTCTACAATGTGAATAGCGTGATTAAAGGCATCTATCAGTGCGTTAATACCGTTGGTGGCAAAATAAAGCGTGACTAAAAATCCGAATGATAATAAGCCGTTATGTTGCGTGTTGACCAAATCTTTGATGGTGACCTCTGCTGCCTGATAAGCATTTTCGGGTAAGAGCGTGTGCATTTCCTTGAGCAGTTGCTGATGCAGATTGTCGATGGGTAAAAAAGGTATCAGGGAAAAAAAGAAGATGATGGCGGGAAACAGTGCTAGAAAAAAAGTGAATGCCACTGCTGACGCGCGGGTGTTAATAGCACTTTTCTGGTTTTCAACGATAAAGAAATAGCCGATGTCATACAGTGCAAGACCTGCAAACCCCAGCGGTTTAATAGTTTTCGACCACGCTATTAATGGTTGTGTGAGCGTCACTAACGGACTTTCTGGTAGTTGAGTATGGTTCATCATCAGCCTATTGACAGGTGTGAGTTCAGCATAAGCTGAAATTATCTTGTGCAAAAAAATGTTGATTAAATGATAATGACTGCTTAACAAAAAATATATTCACTAGAATAGCGCAGTGTATTCTATACCGTTACTTAACAATCCAACACGAGGTCATCTCATGAAAAAAACATTATTTCTTACTATTGCGATGCTGATTTCAGGCGGTGCTTTTGCAGGCACTGAGCATTATGTCTTGCGTGATGGCAATCACGTTCAGCATTTAAAAGTGACTGACAAAAATGGCGAAGTCACCATCAGCACGGATGTTGATTTTGAAGCCAATGCCAATGAAAAAGATCGCCCCGCCTGTTCAGCCAGTTTGACCGACGAAGCCAAACGTGTCGATAAAGACAATCTGCTGGTGAAAAAACATTCGGAAGTTGATGCGTCTTTCTGCGAGTTGAAAATTAATTTAACAGACACAGGCGCGAAAATCGAGCAGTCAAAAGGTTGTGAAAATTTTGCCACAGGTATTTGTCATTTTTCCAGTGACGGCAAAGAATTAGTTAAAGTTAAATAGCCGCAACCACACGCGAATAACACCGCCTGCCTTCATTGCCTGTGCGGGTTATTCGCGTACAACATAATCATTATGATTGTCCATTCCCCGCGTACTTAAACGTACGTCCGATACGCGCATTTTCAAACCGTTAAACACCAAGGATTATCCTGCATGAATATTTTTTATACCTTTTCTGGCTTTGCTGTCGGCTTATTAGTCGGTGTCACAGGCGTGGGCGGTGGCTCATTAATGACTCCGTTGCTGGTTTTTTTATTCAATTTTAATCCAGCGGTTGCGGTAGGCACGGATTTATTGTTTGCTGCCATTACCAAAACTGGCGGTGTATGGGTGCATCACGGTAAACATGGATCTGTTGATTGGAAAATTGTCGGCTGGTTGGCATTGGGTAGTTTACCGTTTGCGATAGGTACTTTATTTGTACTCCAATATTTAAACTCGGTGGGCAAGGAAACCACGGGAGCAATTACTTTTTCGTTAGGCATCGCTTTAATCCTCACTTCTTGCGCATTGTTTGTGCGTAGCGCGTTATTACATAACGCGGAAAAATTAGGGCAAATTGATGATGAGCATAGCAATCTGGAAAATGCAGCGCGGTTCAAACATCTGGAAATTCCTGCAACTGTGCTGATTGGCGCGGTGCTGGGGGTACTGGTTACGCTGTCTTCAGTCGGTGCTGGCGCGTTGGGTACAGTAGCATTGTTATTTTTATACCCAAGAATGACCACGCTGAAAATTGTCGGTACCGATTTGGCTCATGCGATTCCGCTGACCGCCGTTGCAGGCATCGGGCATTGGACGCTGGGCAATGTGAATTTTGTATTATTGGGCAGTTTGTTAATCGGCTCATTACCCGGTATCTGGATTGGCAGCCACTTAAGCGCGAAAATCCCAGAAAAAATATTACGCCCTGTATTGGCAACCGTGTTATTGCTGATTGGTTTGAAGTTTGTCCTGCACTAAGCCGCTGCATGAGTCGCTCGCAACAGCAGAGTTTTTTTCGTGAGTCGCCCGATAGTCGCCTGTTAACGCGCGGGGCGTATTCGCCGTCCCCGTTATATTTTCTTACCCAACCGATACCGACCGCCTCAGGCAATAAATGGCTGGTGTCGCATAGCCTTCGAGAACTCGGTTCTTACGTCAATTATCGCCCCAGCCCCGAAGGTATCCGCGATTTTCTGTGTTACGGATTTGTCCCCGCGCCGCGTACTATTTTTCAGGGCGTGTCTGCCGTGCCGCCTGAGATGCAGTGCCGCCTGCCGTTTGCTGACAATCAAATCGTCTGGAGTCGTACTGATAGAAGCCCCAGACCGCCGCTACACCAGCCAGAACAGGCATTTTGGCAACACCTCTTTGCACATACCCGCTTAGACCACGCCGCCGTATTGCTGTCAGGCGGGCTGGACAGCGCAATGGTCGCCGCCGCCGCACACGCCGCAGGTACAAAAATTACCGCGTATCATGCGCGGTTCAGCGGTGTTGATGTGGGCGAAGGTTCGGATACGCACGCCGCACGCATGACTGCCCAACACCTAGGCATAGAACAGCGTGAAATAGTGGTGAATTCTTTCGATGCCCTGCGCTGGTTCGGTAAAGTGATGGGCGCGTTGGATCAACCGCTGGGCGACCCTGTCTTGCTGCCGTTTTATCTGTTGTTTAAAGCCATTCATCAACACCAACCCCAGCACACGGTACTCACAGGCGAAGGCGGCGATCAGTTATTCGGTTCGTGGGCGATGAAACCGATGATGATGCGCGAGTTATACCCAGAAGCAGGCTATAACCAATCGGCAGGCTATCTTGCCAGTTTTCATAAGTTCAGTGATGAATGGGATAGATTAATTTCCGCTAAATTAGGACAGCAACTCGATAACTCGGTTGAACTGGAAAGCCCGATTGCTCAGGCTTTTGCATCCTCACCATTACCCGATTTTTGTAATCAATTACGCTGGGTCGATTTACAATTAAAGGGACTGCAACATATCGTGCCTAGAATAAACGCTATGGCAACCGCCCACCAACTCAACACACACCATCCATTTTTTGCGGCGGATATGATTGAGTTGGGCATGGAGTTACCCAATGAATTAAAAATGTCAGGGGCGCGGGATAAAGTATTGCTGAAAATGCTGGCGCATTCCTATTTGCCTGAACCAGTGGTAGAACGGCGCAAACAAGGCATGGGCGTACCGACCAGCCTGTGGTTTCAACGCGGTTTAATGCCCTTGGCGGCGTATTGGTTGAATAAAAACAGACTGATTACGTCAGGCTTATTGAATGCGGACACGGTTCAAGAGATAAGACAAAAAAACCTGACCACCAGCGACGGACGCGGTAGACGCTGGGGGGACAGGTTATGGATGTTATGTGCGTTAGAATGTTGGTTTGCCAGTCTTAACCAGTCTTAAATTAACGTTGCGAGGTGAAACAATGAAATGTATTAAATGCGGTAAAGATGCAAAAAAACAAGACCGTAAGGATAAACGCTGTCCATCCTGTCATCATCGATTTGTCACTGAGCCGACGGAAGATGGATTAACTGATATGGCAATAAAATCAGCTGAAGAAGCGGTTTCATCGCACGGCACATTTTATTTTTCCAAAGATCATCTCAAATATCAGTTACAGCGCAAACTAAGAAAACAACAGCGTGTCTATACGACTGTCTCAATGATTGCACTGTGTATTTTTATTGCTGCCTTGCTGTTGACCTTTATCAAAGGCGGCTTCTTTTTTGGTATCACGGCTATCAGCGGTTTCGTGCTGCTTATTGTCTCGACATTAAGAAGCAAGCATAAAAAAACTATCAAAAATTTGGATGTTATTGTCAATAAATGGGTGACAATCAATCCGCATGAAAAATTACTCACAGCAGATAAATATCAAGCCTCATTCGGTAGTCGAAACAGTGACAATTTAGATGATATTTCCTTTGACAGGGTGCTAATTTGTGAACGTAACGACACGGTGGATTTTTTCCTCAGCAATCTGTTTCACTTTCATTATTCCTGTCCAGTCCTTGGCGGTAATGGTTATCCGCAGGCGATTTGTGACGATATGCTGAAGCGGTTAAAGCAAAACCCTAATTTAAAAGTGTTTCTCCTGCATGACTATACGCCCGCAGGTCAGGCATTTGTGCGCCGTATTAAAACCGATCCTAAATGGTTTGGTGATGGGCGGCGATACGATATTGTTGATTTGGGCTTGAATGTCGGGCAGAAAAAATTATTTAAAGAAATGACTATCAAAAAAGCCGATCGTAATCAAAAAATCAAAGAAACTGCCGAAGTATCTTTGTTTCAACCAGCGGCATTAATCACCTTATGCGGCGTGGCGATTAATGAAGCCGTGCCACTGGATTTAGTCACTACGGCGGCAGCCGCTGACAATAGCGGCAGCACAGGTGGTTATGGATGATAGCGTATCGCAGTCAGGTGATTTAGAATGACCCTTTATCAGTTTATGTCAAGTCGAGAGGTGAATAATGGAGTGCATCAAGTGTGGTAAAGAGTCAACGAAAAAAGACAGAGGCGTAAGTGGTGGACGTTGTTCAGCGTGTTATCAGACTTTTGTCACCGAGCCGATGGAGCATGGTTTAACTGATATGGCGATTAAATCGGCAGAAGAGGAATTGTCTGGTCACGGTAGAATTTACTTTTCCAGAGAAAATCTTAAGTATCAGTTACAGCGGCTATTCAATAAAAACATTCAATTGTGCAATATCGCCATGAGTGTGTTGCTGGTTATTGCCATCGGTTTGGGTGTTATGGCGGTGATTGAGGGTGATTTTTTTGTGAAGCTCGCACTGATTAGCGGCGCGTTAGTGCTGGTTCCTGTGGTTATTAAAGCCAATTATAAAAAATTTATCAGCCAATTGGATGTGCTGGTTGATAAATGGATCAGCGTTAATCCACATGATAAATTACTTACCATAGAAAAATATCAGGCATCGCTGGGCAGTAGACCGCCCAGTAATCTGGATGAAATGGCGTTTAAACAGGTGCTGATTTGTGAGCGCAGTGAAACCGTGGCGTTGTTGCTCAGTAACTTGTTTCATATCCATTATGGCTGTCATGTCTTGAGCGGTCAGGTTTATCCTGAGGGGGTCAATGCGGAAATATTGAATCGGTTAAAACAAAATCCCAGCGTAAAAGTGTTTCTACTGCACGACTATTCAGCCGCAGGTCATGCGTTTGTGCGCCGTATCAAAACCGATGCCAAATGGTTTGGCGGACAGCGGGTTGACATCATTGATTTAGGTTTAAATGCCAACCAGAAAAAATTATTCAACGGCATGACCAGCAAACAGCTGGATCGCAATAAAAAAATGAAAGAAACCGCTGACATAGCCCTGTTTTCACCTGATGTATTGATGAAAAGATGTGGCGCAGCTATTAAGGAATGCGTGGCTCTGGATTTAGTGTCAACCGCCGTTGATGCCGAGTAAATGAGCCGTTTTCAGGTGTATTGCGGTGCTGATTCTGACCGCTTTGAACAATATCTTCGTGTAGGTTGGGGTGAGGCACGAACCCCAACATTGACAGTTAATTCGTTGGGGTTCGCAAGCTCACCCCAACCTACAACTAATCACGTTGTGTTTGCCTTCATGCCTGACAATAGCTGTGATATTGGCGAACACGGCACTCTGTTTGCCTCCCCTGACGGACGTTGCACAGGGGTTTTTTCGGGCAAATTATTTGGTGTTGACCGCTTGCTCAGCGGCTTTGCCAATGACCTCAGCACCGCACAAAAATTAGGCGCGTTATTACAGCAATTACACGCTCAATACGGCTTGGATTTTCCGCTGCAATTACAGGGTTTTTTTGCCCTCGTCATGGTGGTTGACGGGCGATTATTAGCGGTGCGTGATGCGATTGGTGAACGTCCTGTGTACATTTTACAAACACCGAGCAGTACACTCATCAGCGACCGCTTAGCGACTTTAATGAGCAATCCTGACTGTGAGCGCGTTATCAATCCTGCGGGAGTCAGTGATTTTTTAAGCACGGGGTTTTCACCGTTTGAACGCACCCCAGTGAAAGGCATCAGCAAACTGCAAGCGGGCGTTATTGCCACTATCACCCAAGCAGGTGTTGCAAGTCATCATTATCACCAGTTAAGCGATAGCAGGGCAGACAATGCGCAGCCTATGGAAACGCAGAGCATCGCCGAGGTCAGAGCCGCGCTGGAATCAGCGGTTGCCAATCGTCTGGAGTCCAATACCAAAACGGGCTTGTTATTATCAGGCGGTCTGGATTCCAGCTTGGTCGGTGCAGTCGTCGGCGGACACAATCTCACCGCCGCCTATTCGCTGAATTTTGGGCAGGAATACCGTAATGAACTGGAGTTTTCAGGACTCATGGCGCAACACTTGGGTATTCCCTCACGAGTGATTACCGTGACTTCTGAGATGATAAAAGCCAAATTTCTGCAAACGGCGACCATCCTCGATGAGCCGATAGGCGATCCGTTAACCGTGCCGAATATTATCGTGGTTGAAGAAGCGGCAAAAGAAGTGCAGTTGGTGTTTAATGGCGAAGGCGGAGATCCCGTGTTTGGCGGGCCGAAAAACTTACCGATTATGGCATTTGAAGCCTACCACATGGGAACGCAGGATTTTTCCCGCGAAGAAATGTATTTACGCGCCTATAACAAAGGACATGAACATTTACCGATGATGTTGTCTAAGGAATTTCAACAACAACTGAATCAGCATCAACGTTCGGCGGAATTACTCGCTCCCTTGCTTAATGACGCGCGGTTTGATTCCTATCTGCATCGTTTAATGCACATCAATTTGCGATTAAAAGGCGGCTCACAAATTTTGCCCAAAGTATTAAAAGCCTCAGCAGCGGCAGGCATTGCGGTGCGTTCGCCTTTATTTGACCGCCGATTAACCGAATTGGCGTTCAGTTTGCCGCCTGTCATGAAGCTGAAAGGCACGGTGGAAAAATATATCTTGAAACAGGCAGTCAGTGATATTGTACCTGCGGTAATTATTGACCGCCCTAAATCGGGAATGTTAGTTCCCGTGCATTATTGGTTTAACAAAGAACTCAAAGCGTTTGCCAAAGACGTGTTATTGCATCGCAACGCTAAAATTCGTAACCTGATTGAACGTAAAGCCCTGCAAAACCTGATTGACTTCAAAGGCGGCGGTATCCGACCTTATTATGGTGATAGATTATGGCTCTTGTTATCCCTTGAATTATGGATGCAAGCACACAACATTTCTGACGGACTGTAAATAATGAAACGACTCACGGTATTGTTTGTTTTTTTGCTGTTGGCAAGCCCTGTTATTTTCGCCAAATCTTTTTTTGGCTGTGATGAGCATAAGGGTAAAGAAACCCCAGTTACGGGTGTAGTGGCTGAAAAAATGACCGCCACCATAAAAAAACTGCCCGACTTAGGTGCGCAAATCAAGCAGGTGGTCTTGATTGACGGTATACGCGCAATGGATGATGAAATTGCCAGTGCAGGAGAAATAAAAATTCTGGTCGATTTAGATTGGCAAGCCTTAGCCAAGCACCCAGAACAACGCAAAGCCTTGGATGACACGGCGGCGGCTATTATTACCGCTGTTTTTGCTGACTATAACGACATCACTAAAATGCGCGTCATTATCAAAACACCCACGAATGGCAAGTATGCAAGTGCGGCAAAAGTATTCTCTTTTACCCGCCCGACGTGGGAACTGACGAAAAACAACCCGCGTTATCATTTGGATACTCCCACTGGCGCGACGAATCTATTGGCATTGGGCGATTACGTCGTGCTGACTGATAAAGGTTGGGTACGCGGTTATTAGCGCATTCATAACAATATCTATGCGTAATCTATTGCTACTCATAACTACATTTTTTTTATTAACGGCTTGTTACAATCCGCCTTCAACGGAAGAATTAGTCACAAAGTATTCCACTGCCACTGATGAGTTTGAAATGCTCAAAAAAATGATTATTGAGGATACGGGGCAAAAAGAGTGTTTAGATGTTGGTTTTGACCATATTGGAGAATATTGGAAGTACGATGAAAAATGGACACATAGCAATGATTACAAAAATGAATTATCGATAACTGATGTTTTAAAAACAGTCGGATTAACTAAGGAACGATACGAAGAATATAAAAAGTTATTTGTGTTAACGCACTCTGAACGAGTTACTTTTTGTCACCGTAAAGCCCACATAGTAACTGTATTAGTTTATAGAGATGGTTTAAGTATTAGTGGTTGCAGTGGTGATATTCAATGGAATAATGAAGTTCCGCCCGTTTCAGTTGGAAAACGCGGTAAAGGCGATTTTACAGAAATTACGCCGTTGAATAACGGATGGTACTTAAATTTCAACTGTACTTAATATCATATATTTTTATCGCCCCGTGTCTTTAATCATAGACCGATGGTAGTTTAAGAGGATTAACAATGACAGAACAACTAGAAACAGGCGTGCAGGTGTGGACGAGCTACTGGGGGGAGTTGCTTCGGGATGACAGCAGTAAAAGTAATACCCTACTGTATGGCTTTGAAAATGACTCGCCCGCTCATATCAATAACAAACAAGCCTCGATTGCCGACGAGGGCGCGTGTTTCGGTTTCGTTGCCAGTGGCAGAGTGTTTCTGCAAGACAGGCACGTTAATTGGTGTTTAGAAGCAGGGCAGTGGTTCAGTATGCCCAACGGTTTACTGCTCAACTTGACGGCGAACAGCCGCGTAGTGGTCTCGCAATGCTTGGGTTATCAAGGCGTGTATGTCATGGGCGGCCCGATAGAAGCGCAAGGGCGGTTACGGTATATTGACGGCTGTAGCGATACTTTATTGTGTGCGCCGCCGTTATTGGGCGATCCCTGCTTGAATCACCTGCATTTTCCTGCGGGTATTGAACAAACGGTACACACTCACCCGTCCATGCGAGCGGGTATTGTTGCCACAGGGCAGGGTGTGTGCGAAGCCAAACAACAGCGACTGCCGCTATCGGTAGGAACATTATTTTATATTGCCAAAGAAACCGAACACCGTTTTATCACTGATACCAGCACAATGGACGTTATTGCTTATCACCCAGACAGCGACTGGGGACCTACGCATCAGGATCATCCGATGGTGAATCGTACTTGGGTCGATGGGCATAAAATTGATAATCTCACACCACATCATCAAGCCGCTACGATTATTCGCGGTCGCTAATTAATGACTTTCTCATAATAACTAAGGACTAACATGGCCGAAACAGTAGACGAATTAACAGTAACTTACGAAGACGGCGGTATTGAAACCGTCAAAGAACTGGATAAAAAAGTATTAACCAAAGGCGCGTGGGCAACGGTAATGTACCGTTATCAAGAATGGAATCGCGCCAAAGAAGAATACGGCGCAGATAAATACACCATTCGCCGCTATCAAAAACGCAACGGCGAATATCAACAAAAATCCAAATTCAATATTTCCAGCACCGACCAAGCAAAAGCCATTATTGCCGCCTTGGAAGAATGGATAGAAAAATAAAGCTAGAGTTTTATCGCTGTAGAGACGTTGCACTGTAACGTCTTTTACTCGTTCCCACGCGCCGCGTGGGAATGCAGTTAAGGCGTGCCACGCCCCGAATCACACACTTCAAAAAAGCGCGTCTTTAGGGATTTGATAAGACTTAAGCCAGCTCTTCAATACTGCCGAATCTTTCGCGGCTTTATTATTCATTTGCAAACCCTTGATACTGCGTTGCAAGTCTTTCATCGCTTCGTCTAGATTTTTCATCAAATACTTAGGGCTTAAATGCACCTTCGCCGCCAGATTCATTTGCCGTTTGAACGCCAATTCAATGTCCTCAACTTCTTCTGATAGCTCAGTAAACTGCTCTTGCAGGACTTTATTAAAATGTTTTAAGCGGTCTTCGGAGAGATTATTCAGATGTGCTTGGTCGATTTGCTCAACCGCCAATTGCAGTTCCAACAACTGCAACAAATCTTTTTTACTGTATGCCACATTCACTTTCTGCATCAGCTTGGTTTTACGTTCGCGTTCCTGTTCGTCGGGTTCACGGTCAGGGTGCAGACTAGCGACCAATTGGCGATAAACACTCTGTATCGACTTGCTGATTTTTTCTTGTTCCTGCTGTTGTTTGGCGGTTTTTTTATCGGGCTGGGCGTTGTCTTTAGGTATTTTTTTGGCGAAACTGACATCCACATCAGCATCCTGCATTACGGTTTCAGTTAGTAACACCTGCTCATCCGCCGCATAGCGGTTATACAGGTCTGTCACCTCGACTTGTCCGTGACTGACCACCAGCTCATGACTTAATTCACCCAACAAATGCCGCAACTTCTTTTTATCGGCGTTACTAAAATCGTTATTGTGGTAAGCGCGGTCTAATAAATGCAGCCATTCAATCCGTTGCTGATTAAACTTAGTCATCAATGGCGTGTAAGACTCACTAAGGCGTTGATTGTATTGCGGTAAGGTAGTTTGCCATTCAAGCAACAGCTGTTTTTGCTCGGCAATTTTTTTGATTAACTGATTAAACTGTTTTTGCGCTTTTGATAATTTCTTTTTCTTAAATTCATCGGCAATATGGACAATATCGTGCTGTGAAACTGTCATGGCTGGAAGTCGCTAATAATTGCAAATGCCTTGGCTATCTCTTGCGCAGTATTATAAAAATGCGGCGAAAAGCGAATGCCACCGCCACGCAAGGCACACACTACGCCATTATCCTGTAAGTGTTTATACAATACTTCATTGGCAATCGTGCGGTGTTTAAACACCACAATACCTGATTTTAACGGCGATTTTGCCGACGTTATCAACATTAATTGCTCATTATCAGCAATGTGCTTTTTAACACGTTCTGCATTTTGCAAAACCAACGCCTCCACCGTTTCCATACCTGTTTCCAGCAATAACGACACACTGGCAGACAGCGCGTAGATGCCCATGGTATTCATACTGCCGCATTCAAAACGCCGTGCGGTGGGGTGAATTTCCCACGGTTTATTTTCATAATTGTGCGTGTCTTTCATATTATGCCAACCGTATTGGGTCAGCTTTAACTGCGCTCGTGCCGCAGGCGTAGTATAAAAAACGCCCAAACCTTCTGCACCAAACAGCCATTTATGCCCATCTGCCATGACAAAATCCGCATGACAGGCTTGCACATCAAACTGCACCGCGCCCAGACTTTGAATCGCATCCACACAAAATAAAATGCCGCGTTGTTTGCAGAACGCGCCGATTTTTGCCAAATCCATGCGCAGACCTGAGGCGAACTGTATCGAACTGATGGTGATTAAACGGGTGCGCTCATCCACCAGCGCAAACAGCGCGTCTTCGGGCGTGTCGCCGCTGCTTAAATCGGCTTGGCGAAACTCCACGCCCTGATTGTCCAGCGATTGCCACGGCATCCGATTCGAGGGGAATTCTTCATTGCTGGAAACGATATTGTCACCCGCCTGCCACGTTAAACCATAAGCCACGAACGATAAGGCTTCGGAGGTATTTTTCACTAGCGCAATATCATCGGTCGAAGGCGCGTTGAGCAGGGTTTGTAATTGGCTGCGTAACTCGGCTTCTTTCGCCATCCAGTCCAGATAAAAATGTGAACCGTAACGGGTATTTTGTTCAGCAAAGGCAATCACCGCCGCGCTGGTGCGTTTTGGCCATGGGGCAACGGCGGCGTGATTGAGATAAATCAATTCTTCACTGAGCGGGAATTCTGGGTGTTTGTTCATTGGGTACTCGCTTGAAATTGATGGAGTGCAAGCTTTGCTTGCGAAGTCAGGCAAAGCCTGACCTCCTTAACCGCCCGTCATATTCATATAACGCAAAATTATCGGCTGTTCATGAATATTAAACTCGTGCTTTTCGGGTTTAATCTGCATGGCGTTGATGATGGTTTGTTTTAATACGCTGGTATCGTTCGGATGTTCACGCAGCACGGCTTTTAAATCCACCGAATGTTCATTGCCCAGACACAACAACAATCGCCCTTCAACAGTCAGGCGCACCCGATTACAGGTGCTACAAAAGTTTTCACTGTGCGGGGAAATAAAACCCACGCGGGTTTGGGTGTCGGCAACAGTGAAATAATTCGACGGGCCGCCTGTTTTTTCGATGCTGGCGATTAGATCAAAACGCTGGGCTAAATCGGTTTTAATTGACTGGCTGGAATAATACGCCTCGGAGCGGTCGTGTTTGCTCACCACGCCTAAGGGCATTTCTTCGATAAAGCTAATATCAATCGCGTTATCGACGGCGAACTGCACCAAATCGCACACTTCATCATGATTGCGGTCTTTCAGAATTACCGCGTTAATTTTTATGCGTTCAAAACCTACCGACTTGGCGGCGTGAATACCATCCAGCACTTTTTGTAAATCGCCAGTGCGGGTAATCGCCTTGAATTTAACCGCATCCAGCGTATCCAAGCTGATATTAATGCGTTTCACACCTGCGATTTTTAACGCACTAGACATGGTGTCCAATTGTGAGCCGTTAGTGGTAATCACCAGTTCTTTTAAGCCGTCCAACTGCCCGATATTGGCTAATAAACTGAGCGCGTCTTTACGCACCAGGGGCTCACCGCCCGTGATGCGGATTTTTTTCACGCCTAATTCAGTGAATACTTGGGCGATTTGATAAATTTCTTCTAACGACAAAATCTGGGCGCGTGGCAAAAACGTCATGTCTTCCGCCATGCAGTACACACAGCGAAAATCACAGCGGTCAGTGATAGAAATTCGTAAATAATCAACGACTCTGCCGAAGCGGTCGATGAGTTGAGCGGGTGGTCGTGGTGTCATAGTGGGTAATAAAGGTTGAGATTATTTATAGTTCCTACGCTCTAGCCCGTTCGTCCTGAGCCTGTCGAAGGAGGGAATTCATCTGATAACGCTCCAGCGTTGTGTATCTATTGGCTATCGGTAATTTCAGGAATATGCGCATCTTCATATTGTTCAATCAACACCCCGACCAACTCCATTAATGACGCTAATGGATGGCTTTCATTTTCACCTACCACATCAATCAATCTATCCAATAAATCAACTGCTTGTTCGTAATCTTGTTCAGTATGCAAAACGT
This sequence comes from Methylococcales bacterium, assembly GCA_030654015.1. Classification (GTDB taxonomy): domain Bacteria; phylum Pseudomonadota; class Gammaproteobacteria; order Methylococcales; family Methylomonadaceae; genus UBA4132. The sequence continues at coordinate 65,110 of JAURYI010000118.1, forward strand.
GAATAAACGTTGAAATATCATTCCAAACGGGGGTTATTTTCTCAAGATAAACGGCTGACATTTATTCACTCCTTCCATTTGTTTTTATCGTATTCACTGTGCGTGAGTACGTTACGAATATAAACTCTATGACTGTTGTAATGAATAGCCGCTATCAATCTAACTTTATTCCCTGCGATATTAAAAACAGTCAATCTACCCACTTGGTCGGCATGAGGAAATAATAGCTTTAGTTCATTAAATGAATCAAAGTTATTCAATTTAATCAGTCGATACCAATGCTGCAAAGCAGTTTTTACCTCAGGATATAATGCCGCAAAATCATTTAATCGTTTCCTTGTGATAGCGTGCATTATTTTTCTCAGTTATTCGGGTTTATTCGACGCGATTGATGGGATTCGTGCCTCAGCCTATTATATGTACTGGAACGTTGGAACGATGCAGAATCAACAACAAGCCAATATAGCACTATCAACATCTTTCAAAAAACAACTGTCTTCTGTGCCTTCTAACTGAACTCGTAACTCTCGCAGTAGTGGACAATAGTCAGGGTCGCCCATTAATTCGGCAGCTTCCAGCACCCATCTACCATGAAACTCTCCTATTAATTCTTTTATAATCGCCTCTTTGACGTTGTTATCTTTTAGCCTTGCCAAACCGATTAAAGCTTCGCCACGAATTTCGTGGTCTTCTTCGGTCAATCGTTCAATCAAGGCTTTCCTAAGTCCCTCAGTATCCATGCTACATAGGCTGCCAAGTCCAAAGGTAGCCCAGTTTCGTACATCATAATCTGAATCACGACTAAGTTGGATTAAAGCATCAACAGCTGGCTCATCATCAAAACCACTTAAACCAGATACAACTCCATAACGAACTTCGCGATTGTTATGCCCTATAATTTTTACCAGATGGGGAATACCACGCGGATCATTTCTATGCCCTAAAGCAAATGCCGCCGAAGCAATAACATCATCAGCTTCATCAGATAAAAGCTGGATTAAAATTGCCACTGATTCTTCGTGGAAAGTTTTTTCTGTCCAACCAAGTTCACCAAGTATATTCGCTCCTATTTGTCTCTCAACAATATCCTTTGATTCAGTTAAAGCTTTGGCAGCATCAAACTCACAACTCGACCCTCTTTTAGTCACCTTTGCGATAATATGCCAATATTCATCTTCTTTTTCTTCATTTTTTTCATCAGCATCACTTTCTTTATGAGCTACATAGGCTTTAGCGATGAGTTCGGCGGTTGATTGCGATTTATCTAGTTCCATATTTTTCAACTTGTAAATATAACGTGCAATTTCGGACTATCTTAACTATACCGATTATGCGTTTTCTTCTTAACCGCATAAACCGCCACTAACAGCCACGCGATTAAAAAACATACGCCACCAAACGGGGTAATCATGCCTAGGGCTTTTATATCAAGGATTGCCAGTGCGTATAGGCTGCCTGAAAATAACAGGATGCCGATGAACATTAAATGACTTGCCCAGCTTAATAATTTTGCGGCAGGGGATTGTTGCTGTAACAACGCCACGAGTATTAATCCCAGCGCGTGCCACATTTGATAGGTTACGCCTGTTTGATAAACGGTTAGCATTTCTGGGCTGAGTATGGCTTTTAAGCCGTGTGCGCCGAATGCGCCGAATGCTACGCCTGCAAATGCGCATATCGCGCCTAAAAATAAAGTCTGTTGCATTATTTCTCCAGTAAACGCGGCATGAGATGCACTAAGTTACAGGGTTTGGTTCGGTGGTCGAGTTGGTCTTTTATCAGTAAATCCCACGCGGTACGACAGGCATTACTTGAACCCGGCAGGCAAAAAATATAAGTGCCGTTCGCCACGCCTGCAATGGCACGCGATTGGATGGTGGAGGTTTTGATGTCGTTATAAGACAGCATCCGAAAGGTTTCGCCGAAGCCGTCCAGCACTTTGTCGAGCAACGGTAATACCGCTTCGGGTGTGCCGTCTTTGCCTGTGACACCTGTGCCGCCTGTGCTGATGATGACATTCACGGCATCGTTGATTATCCAGTTAGACACGGCGGCGCGGATGGCGTAAATGTTATCGGGGACGATTTTTTTTTCGTTGACGCGGTGTCCCGCGACCAGCACACGTTCGGCGAGAATGCTGCCTGAAACATCATCGGTTTCGGTGCGGGTGTCGGAAATGACCAGCAGGGCGATGTTGAGCGGGATGAAGGATTTTTGGGTGGTCATGCGTCTCTCCATGTAGGATTGTTTTTATTATCATGTGGGAGAGGCTTTAGCCCCGATGTCGAGGCTAAAGCCTCTCCCACCCGAATCACAGTCTCGTAGTAACCCGACAGATTAGTGGCTTAATGTCGGGTTACGGCAAGCCTAACCCGACCTTGTATATTAACCCTGTAACAAAAGACCAAGAATAAATAGCCCGTAAAAGCTATAGTAAGACTGATGTACTGGGGAAGCAGACCCGACCTGAAGCCAAGAGCTTGTGCGTAGAAAGGCTCCCCGCCCTCGTCATCCAT
>JAURYI010000125.1 GCA_030654015.1 Methylococcales bacterium
TTGCTTACAGGTCTCAGATACTCCACGGCATGGATGACGAGGGCGGGGAGCCTTTCTACGCACAAGCTCTTGGCTTCAGGTCGGGTCTGCTTCCCCAGTACATCAGTCTTACTATAGCTTTTACGGGCTATTTATTCTTGGGCTTTTGTTACAGGGTTAATATACAAGGTTGGGGTAAGCAATAGCAAACCCCAACACTCACATGGTTACTTTTTTTTGTTGGGGTTCGTGCCTCACCCCAACCTACATTATTTCTTTTTCCGCGACCGAACCAGCAAAAAGAACATATAAAATAACGCCATCCATTCATAACGGTATTTCAGCGGCTTTAATAACCATTGTTGAGTGATATTTGTCCAATGGAGTTTGATGAGAAACAGCACCAGAATATCATTGAAAAAATCAATCATGGCTTTTTCGGGGTCAGCAATAAATCCTTTTGGTTTTTTCATCCCTAATTTGGTAATGATTTTAGCCGCCTGTACGGTTTCTTTGGCATCACCGTATTTTTCTTTTGCCCAACGGGTAACTTTAAAATGTCCCAGTTTGACTTTGGCGCGTTCTTTCCATGCAGCGAGTCGCCCAGTTTCAGCACTTTGCGGTTGCTCAAGGGCTCCTGTTTTTTCCAAGTCAGCCAGCAGCTGAAACAGTTGCCGCGCCAGTGATGTAAAATCACAGACTGATTCTTGAAACCGAATAGATAATTTTTGTTGTCCGCGATAAAGATTGACGCGATACACCCCTTCTATTGCCAGAATGCCATCTGTAATCGCTTTGGCGATAGTCGCATCACACAATGCAGCGGGTATTTGAAACCTGACATGCCCGTCTATTCGATAACGCAGTACAAATTCTCTTTGGATAGACATAATGATGTTAAGTCATAAAAACAAAAAGGATGTCCTGACAAGCAAGACACCCATTAGTGACAGAGACGTGCGATTTATTGTTCCTTGGTTTCCGCAACAATATCTTCCAGATTTTCTTTTTGTTGCAAGACAAAATCTTTACCCGCATCCACTACTTTAGTGGTGCTGGAAATAATTTCTTTACGGTATTTGTATACCAGATAGCCTGCTGCTACCCCTAAACCAAAAACCAACACTGGATGTTTAGCTATATTACTCATCAATTTTCTCCCGCTGTGTATCGTTGCAGAGGTCATAGACCCCTTGATAATATCGTTGGTTACTTTACCGTGTTTAGCGTGACTCATGGTTATTTTCCTTAAATTTTTCAGATTCATTCATCACTTGATCCTCATGTAACATTTGATAAATCCCCAGACATCCTTCACAACAAAACCCCTTGCTGCCTTGTTGGGTTTTCAACGTAAAACCCGATACTTCAATAGGCAGACCACAAAGATCGCACGTTTTTTTAGTTTCGCTCATGATAGATAAACCTGCTCAGTTAGCTCGTTCCTTATGTGAATTTGCTTGATATGCTAACAAAATTTACTCATAACGACAATGAAGCCGTTATTTCATTGCCAAACAAAAAATTTCCTGATACTCGGTGAGTAACAATATTGATGAGTATGACACATTTAATTACAACTATTATCTGACAGGGTTGAGTCATTCGTCGTTGTTGGACTACCACATACGGCACGACTTGAAGCTTTCATGAGTGCAATTCTTAATGCTCCTGTCAAACTCGCGCCCAGTCCTAGCCGCATAGCCAATGCGGGTAATAAAATCATGGATGCCACCACCAAACCTGTTCCTAATAGCAAAGAACCGTCATTGTTTCTTTTAGCATCTGACTGTGTTAATTCCTGACTCATTTTGCACCTCTGTTATACAATGAATGATTAAACATAGAAATACCACAGCATATCTAATGCCAAAATAACAAGTCATTGATTAAAAAGTATTTTTAATAAAAATACGCGCTTATTTTTATTAAACTGTGTTATATAACTTAATGATTACGTTATAAGACCTAATTAACATTACCAAATGATTATATGCCAGAATTCAGGCTGTCAATTAACACTAGTCATTGTGAGTTATCTCCATTAATCTCATCATTTTTTGCATTCAAATACCTTACGAACCGTTGTTCGCACTCATGAATTTGTCCAACCCTCCCGAAAATAATTGCCACCTTATCGCCGACGCGCAACAACTCAATGAGTGTTGTCATTGTCCCGCCATTGATAAAGACAGCTTACGCGCCGATTTGTTTCAGCAACAAGGCGATGACAGGCTATATCAAATGCTGATTGAAGAACGCCCGCATCTTTTTGCGGATGTCGCGGTATTTGTCAACGAGGCGACTATTCAACAACAACGTCGTTTGATTGCCGCGATAGAAAAAGTCATTGCATTACCCGCTTATCAGCGCACTGTGTTGGCTTACGCGCCGCGTTCTGCGGCTTTTATTCCTAAAGCGCGGGGGGTGTTTCTGGGTTACGACTTTCATTTAACGCCCAACAGTTCGCAATTGATAGAAATCAATACTAATGCAGGTGGCGCGTTACTCAACGCACTCTTAATCAGCTCGCAAAAAACCCTTCATCCCGCATTGGCAACACACACACTGGCCGATCCAGAATCGGCTTTTATTGCTATGTTTCAGGCTGAATGGCAATTGGAACGCGGTCAACAACCGCTTAAATCTATTGCTATTGTTGATGAGCATCCCGACACGCAATTTCTATTACCCGAATTTATGCTGTTTCAAACCTTGTTTGCGCGGCATGGTATCAAGGCAATTATTTGCGATCCGTCTGAGCTTGTGTATCGTGATAACGCTGTTTGGCACGGTGATGTGGAAATTAATCTTATCTACAACCGTTTAACCGATTTTGGCTTGGAAGCACCCGCACACCGCGCATTATGTGCAGCCTATCTTGCGAATGCTGTCGTGGTCACGCCACACCCCAGAGCGCACGCGCTGTATGCGGATAAACGCAATCTGGCATTACTGAGCAATAAGACACTGTTACAAGAGTTAGGCGTGGACAATGACACGATTAACACACTGATTGACGGTATCGCACCCACTGTTTATGTAGATGCACAGGATGCAGAGGCATTATGGTTGCGGCGTAAGAAATTGTTTTTTAAACCCAGTAAGGGCTACGGCAGTAAAGCGGTTTATCGCGGTGATAAATTAACTAAACGGGTATTTGAAGACATTTTACAGGGCGATTATGTGGCACAAACCTTAGTGCCGCCCAGTGAACGCCACTTACAGCTAACCAATCAGGATGATGTCGTACTTAAACTTGACCTGCGACTATACACTTACGGGGAACACATACTGTTAGCCAGCAGCCGTTTATATCAGGGGCAGACAACCAATTTTCGCACCGTTGGCGGTGGTTTTGCACGGGTAGTAATAATTGCTGACCAAGACCATTGTGAATAAGTTTACTCATCTCGCCGCACAGAAATCTGTCCCAATATCGAATTATTTTACTTAACTTTATTCCGTGCCATAATTGATTGGGCAGTCATTTTTTATCTATCTGCACCACCATCAAATTACAGAATCAGGAGAGTTTAATTATGAAAATACTTCAAGAATTTAAAGATTTTGCCATGAAAGGTAATGTCGTTGATATGGCAGTCGGTGTCATTATTGGCGGCGCATTTGGTAAGGTCATAACATCAGTCGTCGCTGATGTCATTATGCCGCCTATCGGCGTATTACTGGGCGGAGTCAACTTTTCAGATTTAGCAATTACCATTAAAGAAGCTTCAAAAAATGCGGCAGGTGCTGATGTGGCGGCTGTTGTCATCAGCTATGGCAAGTTTATTCAAACTGTCATTGACTTTACCATTGTTGCAATGGTTATTTTTTTAGTGATTAAGTTAATGAATTCACTGAAGAAAAAAGCCGAAGAAGCCCCCGCACCTGCCCCTCCCGCACCAACAAACGAAGAATTATTGCTAATAGAAATTCGTGATTTGCTCAAGAAAAACAGCTAAGCAATTGTTGTACAATTTGCATTTGGATTTTGTCGCACTCCTGATTGACCCAAGTTCAATACAACACAGGCAGACAATAGCCATGAAAAATAGCCACGATTGTGCGACGTTATCTTGAGTATGATTGCCAGTCCTTTGAAGGACTGGCACTCTATAAAAGAGTTAACCTATTACCTGACGTTAGCCGCCAAGAATGCCAGAATCCAGTTATTTTTTCGTGCGTTTCGTGTCTTTCGCGGACAAAAACGTCTTAATCAGTCTGGTCTGGCGGTTCGCCACCGCTCTGAATTTCAGCGAGCATATCACTGAGATGGTTTTTTTGCTGCACGATAAAATCTTTGCTTTGTTCAGCGGTATGGCTGGTGATGGCGATAATTTCTTTACGGTATTTATAGGTAAAATAGCCTGTCAGTATCCCTAAGCCAAACAGAATAACAGGCTGTTTAGCCAGTGTTTTACTAAGACCTATACCCGTCTCGACAATAGTTGTAGCAACCACAGCGGTCGCAACGCTTTTTACAACCAATTCACCTTTTGATGATTGACTCACTCAATTCTCCTTAATTGCTGGTTTTGTTCAGCAAGCGTTGATAAACAGCAAACACATCCGACGCTACTTTTTCATAATTCCAGAATTGGGCGATGTATTGCCGCCCCAATGTTTTCATGCGTTCGCGCTGTTCAGTATTTTCGAGCAATTCCAACAAAGCACCCGCAAAATTTTCAGCGGTCATGCTGACACAAAGCCCTGCGCCGCTTTCTTCTACCGCCCGCTTCTGATAGGGATTATCGTTGCATAACACAGGCACGTTGAGTGCCATGTATTCCAGTGCTTTAGTCGGAATACCCATGTCCAGTAAAAAACCTCTTGGAATAGGTGAAAGTCCCACTTCAGCGACTCGCGTATAACGCCATGCCTCGGACATCGGTAGCCAGCCTGTCCACACAACGGAATCGCTAACGCCGATACGATCCGCTTCTTGCTTCAACCACTCCAGATGCCCTGTATCTCCAGTGCTGCCAACGATAACCAATACTATATCAGGCAGTTTTTGTCGGGCGATTGCCAGCATTTCAAATAACACTTCGATTTGTCGCGTACGGTCTAATGTACCCATGTACAGCACAACCCGTTTGCCTGTCAGGCTGTCATCTTCAATGGGTACAATGTCTTCAACGCGCGTAGTTTCTAAATCAACCGCCATCGGCACAGGAGTCATTTTTGCAAATGACAAACCGAGTGCTACTAAATCCTCACGCATTTTCTCACTTTGTACAAAGTTATGATCCGCACGCGGCATGACCACTTTATAAAGTAAAAATGTACCCAGATAGCCTTGCAGTAACGGGAAAAAGTAGCGTACCCCCGCACGCACACCACGCGCTTTAGCACGGTGAATTTGCCCTTCTGATTGTGGATAGGACATCCAATAATAAAAAGGTAATTTTTTGTACCTTGCAATCATTAAACCGAATAACGCGGCGACTGGTAAATCGCGTACTTGAATCGCGTCATATTTTTCAGCATCACAGCGTATCATCGTCATCACGTTATGGATAAATTTAACGATATGCTGTAATCCTCGGCTGGAGGGCATGGTAAAAACCAGTGCGTCACCACCCAACCAATGCGTGGGCGATTTTGAGCTATCCGATGCAGGCAATGCCTCAGTCACTATGTCCGCCAACAAGCCTAAACGGGGTAAATATTTACCGAATAACACAGCCAAATCAGCATGATACGTTGGAAAAGGTTCGTGAGTGATATACAGGAGTCGAATAGACATTGGTTTTACCATACAAATAAATTGCGTTTAATGAGCTGATTAATGCGTAACCGCTCAGCATCTGAGAAAGGTTTGATAATGGCAGCCGTCAGTAAAAAAGCACAACACGCCAATATTGCTAACAGGATAATCCAAATCCAGCTCTGTCCTGCAACAACGACCATCTGACTTGCTAAATAGGCCAGCAATGCCGCCAGGAGCATTTTATAGTACCCTGATAAGTCAGCGCGATACGCCGTTTTTCTTTCTATCCCTCTTACGATGATGCTACAGTAAAGTATACTCCCTACCCAAAGAGCAATAATCGGAGCCCATAACTGAAAGCCCCATATTATTAATAGATACGCCATAGGCAAAGTGACTATACCCAGCAAGCCGCCATAGTTACACAGATGGCTATTTCCAGTCACCATTGCCACGGTTTCTAATATTTGCCGCTGGCTTAACAATATCAGCGAAGACAGAAAGCCTGCAAAATAATAACCTGTATGTAAAAATTTACCACCACTCAAGAGTGCAATCAACTCCTCGCCCGACAACCAGCTGAATACCAACAGCGGCATAAGTATAAAAAGACTTATTTTACCCACCATATTGGCATTACGCGTCAGTTCCGCAATACCACCATCACCAACATAAGAAGCGACTAATTTAGGGCGTATCAGACCAAAAAGCAGTGTGGCAGGGAGATAATTTCTTGTTTGTCCATAAAGATTGCGCAAAAATCCAAAAACAGCGGTCGGCTCTTCACCCAGCGTATAGCGAATGACCAGAGTGAATACTTGTACGCCGTAAACTTGTGTGATTATTTCACTGAAATACATATTGAGTGCCATACGCCACATGACTGACCACTTAGGTATTTTCCAATCTGCTTTTTCACGCGTATCAATACCCTTCAAGTGCCGCCATAAACCTATCAGTGCGTGTAATAAACACACTGTAGAAGCAACCAGTTCAACAGCGACCACATTAGCTAAATTAATTTCACCAAAATAATATAAGACAGCCAGTCCGCTAAGAATCACAATATTACGAACCATCTGATTAATCTGCGTTAGCTTTTGTAAAAGCAGATTAGTCAAAATACTATCGCGCAGACGACGACCCAAACCATCGACAACTAATATGACAATATAGAGTTGCGCCGCCTGCACATACGCTGCCATCTCCAGCTTTGCCAAAATCCAATCCAGACCGATCCATCCTGATACCGCCAGCAATAACAGCACCCCTAACTGATATTGTATTAGCTGCGCTACAAAACGACTCAACACCGTTTTAGACGCATGGAGCCGAAACTCAGGTAAATACCGTGCATCCATCCACGGAAGCCCGACATTAGCAAAAATGAGGGTAACATCTAACGCTGCCAATAACGTGATATAAGCAGCATACTCAGTGACTGATAACAGGCGAACCAACCACAGTAACAGAATAAACGTCAGCAATGCAGATAGACCTTTGCCGACAATAAAATGCCCTGCACTGCGTTTAATAGCAGACCCGGAATAAGGGTTGTCACTCATGATTTATACTCTATATGTTGCTTGTACATCCATGCCAGATAGCCCAGCATAAACGTAAATATTACTTGAAAACCAAACTCACTGAATAGTGCGCCCAGATAAAGAGGATAAAAGGAAAATAAAAGCAAACCTGCTTGAATAGCCAGTGCATCCGCGCGTACTATCGGATCGACGCTTTGTGCTATTAATTGATTCGCACACCGCCATGCCATTACCATCATCAACAAAAACAATGCGACACCAAAAACCCCTAACTCCCACAACAACAATCCTGCCCCAGTAAAGCCAATGCCATAATTTAAAAAACGCGTATCAAGATGCCCACCCAGTGATGTGCCGCTTCCTGACTGAGCACTGCCTAAGCCATTACCGAATAAAAAAGAAATAGGATCAGCCAAGCCCTGATGTTGCGCCCAAAAAGTTAATACAGTGGTACGATTAAGGTAAAGACCACCATAGCCGACTTCATAAACATTGTATCTGAGTGTGTCAAAAATTAACTGATCCAAAGTCATTTTAGTGACCATCATATTGACACCTACCGCAACAACGGTAAATAAGCCACCAAAAACTAATGCAGCGATTAGATAATGCGGTCGGGAAATTAATTCTTTACGATAAAGCGTACTGAACATCATGGGGAAAAAAATAATGATAATTTTAGTTTCACCCATAGCCAAAGGTGCCAATAATACCAAGGAAACAGTAAATAATTCTTTACCTGTCATTATGTTGGATTTATAGCGCGATAATAGAAACCCGAACATTATAATCAATGCTATCGCCATTTCAGCACTATTGCCGCCTCCCAGTTTACTGGCACCAAACGAGCCTGCTACAACATCAATCGGCACTAACTCTGGACGAGATTCAACCAAGCCTTCGAGACTAGGAACAACAACAAATAGTTCATATAGACAAAAGGGAACTTGTAGCAAACAAATAATCAATACGGTCTTACGCCATTGCTCGATATGTTTTTTGTCAAAATCAATCCAACACAAACCAAACATTAATCCCCATACCTGATAATAACGCTTGAAGCCGCCAACCAGTTCTTTTGCCGAATAAAGCTGGATAACACTATCAACTAAACTGTAGATAAAAAATAGTAAGGCAACCCAAATAAACAGCGGAGTCGATTTTATAAGACGTGATGTTGTTATTAATCTATACAGTGCCCCAAATAACAACATAAACCCTAAAATGGCAACACCCCATACCGCCTTAACTGCTAAGGCATCAAAGAACAAAGGCATCAGTCCTGCAAATAGACCTAAGACAATGACCAGCTCAACATTCCACTCTGGCTTTCTGAGTAATGCTATGCCGACAAAAGAGGATACCCCCATACCAATAACCATCGGATCGGCAGTGGTTGCGAGTTTGCCAAAAAAAACACCCAGAACAGGTAGCAACAACCATAGTGCATAGGTTTTAAAGAAAGACATTGATAGGAAGCGTGTCATTTTACTAAATTCTCAATGTTAGTTAGAAGCTAACTTTCATGGTAAGCCCAACTGATTGGTCTTGATAAGAATTTAACGTGAAGTTAGAATTGCGTTTTTCATAAGCGGCAAAGGCTGTCATTTGAATATTCGTTGTCGGGATATAATTTAAATTGAGCCGTATGATTGATGTATTGCTCTGCTCTGCGACTGCACTACTAAAAACACCAACTGTTCCAAGAGAGAGTCGTTGTTCATAAGAAACAGGTAGTTCAACCTGTATCAGAGGAGTTTCTGTCCATCTCCAGATAGGGGTTAGCCTGACACCCTGATTGAGTACAAAACTGGAACTCAAATTACCTGCTTCAGAAATCTCTCGCCATGCCTCTAACAACAATGTTGATTTGCGCGTTACTTCCCATAAAACATCACCCTGTGCTGTTATACCAGAAAAATTACGGCTTTTTACATTCTGATAATCTTGAGAGGTATAACCTATTACGCCTTTGAAGCGGGTTTTTACACTGTAGTACCAAGTACCCTCGACGTTATAACTGGTACGGGTATACGCATTATCAAATTCTGAATTCGCATCACGAAAAGGATATTTGCCATCTGTTATGGTCAGATAAAAACCAAGCGAACTATTGAGGCGATTCAAATAACGCACGCCGAACTCTTTGGTTTGTTCAGTGATATTATTTTCTTGTAGTGCAGTTGATGGGAAAGTGGAGTCATCACGAGTATAACCAACGCGTAAAAACCAGTCGGGAACAAACTCATATCTCCCTGTAGCAATATAACGCTCCCTTTTTTGCAAATTAGCTGCCACCAGTCGATTCAGTGACTGGAAATTACCCAAAGTCAAACGGTTGTTATAACTTAATTCACCCCGCAACCTCGAACCTGCCTGCCAATTCCATTGACCGAGTAACTGATGACCTGTGTGATTAAGTTCATTAAATGTGGAATACCAATTTTGATTGATATTGGCATTCAGTATCAATTGTTGCCGGCTTATTTGCCATTTTGTAGCCACGCCTGCCTTGATTTGTTTAATGAAAGAGCTGGTGGTGTCTTTGTTTCCCGACATTTCAAGTGTGTAGTTATCAGGTAATCGCAACAAATTGCTATCATACGTTAGCTGTGTTTCAACATAAGGCTGGATGATGTGTTCAAATAAAGCCGCCGCTGAAATGTTTTGACTCATCAGTAAATACATTCCACCTGCAATAACTACTTGGCGACCGCTTAATCCTATTTTTTCCTGAGTCGTTAGAATATTTCCCATCTATTGTGTTGCCATAATCTATTGGACATTGAAAGGTATGATGTCCACGCCATTTTTAATCAATGAAACGTGACGTTAGAAATTGCTGATAATTGCGCCTACACAAACAACACCTGATTTTTCAAGAAACGTTTTCATAGATTCCATATCAGCAAGTCTTGTTTCATGCTGTCTTGCCAACATCAGTGCGCCGCCAGCATTTCGAGCCAACAATTGTACGTCCGATCCTTGTGATACGGCAGGAGTATCTAATAAAATCACATCGTAATGCGGAGTTAATTTTTCCAGACAAGTGCCTAATCCACGACTGATAATTTCCAGAGGATTAGGTGGAGTTGTCCCTGCTGTTAAGACCGATAAATTAAATAATTCAGGTACTTCCTTAATCACCGTGGCATCCACCCGATTCACCAAAAAGTTTGATAACCCTTGATCGTTATTCAGATTGAATAACTTATGTTGGCGAGGTTGGCGTAAATCACTGTCAATTAATAAGGTACGTTCACCTAATTGAGAAAACACAATGGCTAAATTCGCAGCTAAATAACTGCGCCCCTCGCCATTAGTTGCACTGACTATTGCCAGCGTTTTTTTCTCGCCACTAAACCAACGGAGCTCCAGCTGACTGCGTATGGTGCGCAACATTTCTACTTGCTGACTAAATGGCTCATAGGCCGCAATCAATTCACGACTTAATTTACTATTCTTGTCAGTAATAAATGAAAAATCAAATTGCTGCGATAATACCTGTTGAATATCTTCCTCGCTAATCAATGCCGATGCTTTGGCGGCCTCACCAAAACGCAAGCCTTCCTGCTGCTGCAATTGCAAAATTTTTTCTGCCTGAGCACGAGTGATTTTGCCGCTTTTAACCAATAAATCACCTATATTTGATGGCTTCACGAGCTTACTCCATAAGACCAGGGAAATTTTCTGGCAGGCCGAGAAGCGGTAATAATACCAAAAACAGGTAAGTCCAGTGTCTCGGTAATATCAGCAGCAGAGCGTACCCGACGATCCATAATTTCTGCGAACAGCGCGGCACTTATGCCTAATATCGTACCCAAAAGAACCGAGATAATCATATTCAACTTTATTTTGGGTTTATCTGCTACTTTAGGAACTACCGCCTCATCCAGCACGGCGATGTTCGATTGTCTTATCTCACTTTCCATGCGCATCTGAATAGATCGCTGATTAACCGCGTCGTAAGCAATCTGCGCATTTTCAGCCTCTCGTTTCAGGGTTTCAATTTCGTTATGCTGTTTTTTAAACTGTAGCACTCTGTTTTTTTGTTGTGCAACTGCTTTGGCTAAACCGTCATCTCGATTTTTTGACGCTAAAATGCGACTATTAAAACCGTGTAACACCGTATTCATTTCGGCTTTAATTTGCGCCTTTAAATTAGCTATTTCAGCTGCTGCCTGCCGATACTGAGGATGATTACGATCAAAATGTACAGATATATCTGCAAATTTCGCTTCGGCTGTTGAAAGACTCGCTTTCAATCCCTGTAAAATAGGGCTATTTAGCATTTCAGGCAATGACTTTATTGATTCCGGATTTGCCAATGTCTGTGTCAACAGGGTTTTTTTCGATACCAGATCGGCGGTTTCCAGTTGATTTCTAACCAGTTGATTAGATAAATCAGTCAACTTGGTATCTTCCAAATCAATTTTTTCACTTGGCGTTGCGATAATGCCGTAACTTTGTTGAAAATCGGATAATTTTTCTCGCGCTTTTTCCACACGATCGCGTAATTGCTTTAATTGTTCTTCAAACCAGTCTGCGGTTTGTTTAGCAGGTTGACGCTTTAACTCATTAGAGACTCGAATATATGCTTGCGCGAAAGCATTGGCTGCTTTTGCTGCAAATTCAGGGTCTGTCGCTGAAAAACCAATACTAAGGATGCTACTTTCACGAGAGGGAAGCACTTCCAGTTTTTTCATCAAATCATCTGCCATCCAATGAGCAAAATCCCCGCCTCCCATTTTGTCTTTCTTAAAATCCGCCTGTAAATCCTTGTCATCCGCCAATTTTAAAATATCGACCGCAACCAAGGCTACCATAGGACTTTTAATAATATCTGTCTGTGTCGCCATATATCCTGCGGTCAACTGAGTGGGTAATTGCGCCCCTGTAATAGGATTGATACCTGGCTGATCTAAAACCAGTGATGTACTGGCGGCGTATTGTTTCGGCGTTATCAAGCTCAATGCTAAAGTGGTTGTCATAACCACTAACAAATAGGCAATGACCAAGCCTTTACGCGCCCAGAAAATAATCAATAATTGTTGTAAACTCATATTAAAACAACCGCTCGTCAACAATGACTACATCATCTTTTAATAGTTTATCAGACAATTCGGCATCAATTGTTTGGGTAACACCATTGCTATCACGGCGTTCTATCACAATACCGCGTAGCGTGCCGCGTGGCGTTAGACCGCCACCTAATGATATTGCCTGAGAAACAGTCATGTTAGGCTCAAGACGGAAACCACCCGCACGAAGAACCTCGCCATGAATATAAAATACAGGTGCTTTAGGAACATAAACAACATCGCCTTTTTCGATGACAATCGGTTGACTATGCCCAGATAATTCTAACGCAGTACGCAAATCAACTTCCTGTTTGATTTCTTTGTTATTGATATGTTTGGTAATGACAGCACGGTTATCACCTAAGGCATCAATACCGCCCGCCATCGCAATAACGTCCAATAAAGTGGTTTTGGATTTTAAAACATATATCCCAGGGGTTTTAACCTGCCCAAGCACCGAAACCTGCTGATTTTTATATTCAAAGACCATCACGGCGACGTTGGCATTTTGAATAATACCGCCTTGTGCCAGTCGTTTGGTGATTTCAC
This sequence comes from Methylococcales bacterium, assembly GCA_030654015.1. Lineage (GTDB taxonomy): Bacteria > Pseudomonadota > Gammaproteobacteria > Methylococcales > Methylomonadaceae > UBA4132. The sequence goes on from JAURYI010000125.1 coordinate 12,873, forward strand.
GAGCTGTGTCAAATTCTGTTTTCCCCGCTACCTCTAATTCACCAATCAAGGGAAAAACAATGCGTCCACTTTCGGAAACACGCACTGAAGTTGTCAAATCATCATAGCCATAAACTTTAATTTGCAGGACATCATCCGCGCCAATAAGATACTCAGCCCGCACCACGCCTACCATACAAAAAACCATTATCAATATGGAAAAAGTACGCATATACCCGTTAATAAGCATTTTCATCTTTAATAACAACACCTACAGTTTTAAGAATAATCAGTAAATCCATAGCCAGTGACCAGTTCCGTAAATAATCAAGATCGTAGTCAATGCGTTTTTCCATTTTGTCGATGGTATCCGTTTCACCGCGAGAGCCGTTTACTTGCGCCCAGCCCGTAATGCCCGGCTTAACTTTATGACGAATCATATAACCTCTAATTTGTTTTCTATATAACTCATTATGAGCAACCGCATGGGGACGCGGCCCCACAATACTCATTCTGCCTTGTAATACGTTAAAAAACTGCGGCAATTCATCTAACGATTTTCGGCGTAAAAAGTTACCAAACGGTGTTATGCGAGCATCATTGCGTGTTGCTTGCGTCACAGTTGCACCATTTTCACACACGGTCATACTGCGAAATTTATACACATTAATTTCTTCGCCATCCAATCCATAGCGATGCTGTCGAAACAGTATCGGCCCTGGAGAGCTTAATTTAACGCCGATAGCGCATATCAATAATACAGGGCTTATCAACAGTAATATCAGGGTAGACAGCACTATATCAGACAGACGCTTAATAATGGCTTTAGAGCCTGTAAACGGACTTTCGCACAATGCAATCAGGGGAACGCTTTCAATATCGAAGGATCTCGACTGAATCATGTCCGCCATAAGGACATTAGGCAAGTAGTAGATAGATACCGTTGTGTCGCGTAAGCTATCCAATAAATCATTAACACGATCTTGTAGGGTCATGGGCAACGCGACAAAGACAACTTTAACTTTATTGGTCTTTACAAATTGCGCAGTATCTTTTATCTCACCTAATAGTGCTTGATTATCAGGTAACCGTGTTCTGCAACGGTCATCAAAAAAGCCCAGTGAGTGAACTTCATAGTTCGATTGCTCTGCCAGATTTTTAGCAAGTTCAACACTTATCTTGTTGACACCGACAATGACTGCTTTATCGAATGAATCTTGTGAAACAAAAAAATGATAAAACACACCGTGAACCGTCAGATGCAGCAATATCAAAACAAGGGGCGTGATGGTAATCCACTGCAATAAAACGTAGGGATTAAATAATCTTGAAAATCCAGTAGCGTATCCAAGTCCTATCAGTATCGCGACCAGAATAAACCAGCGCAGAAGAATTAAACCGCCTATATGGGTAGGAATATTTTTTCGGGACAAATTAACGTCTATATCGTTCAGCGACCGCGCAACCATTAGAAAAATAATAATGGCAAATGCAAATTCTTTGTCGCCAAGATCAACATGGTTGAACACACACACTAAAAAAAAGGTACTGACAGCCGCTACAGGACTGAGTATTTGTCGAGACAGTAAAAATAAAGGATGCGGAGATAGTCGCATAAAGAATAATTTTTAACCTTGGTTAATTTTTGTTCCTGAATGATGACACAGTAAACGACATTTTTTCCAGCTTTATTTATAGACTTGACTTCTGGTTGTCTCTGACAGACAGGCAACATCCAGATGTCGCAATATATTTGGATACGCAATAATTTCAGATAGTATGGTTGAAAAACCCTTTCTTTTCAAACGTATTGTTAAGTGACCTTATTAAGAGGTCTTGGCTGTTTTTATCTTGTATAGCAACGTCGAATCAGCCATAAATCTTGACTTGCAGGCATTCATTTTGCATTCTCTTTTCTTGATTATCGTCTGCGGGTGTTATATTTTAGGGATTAAGCGGGGGGTATTGGGTTTTCAGGTGACTTGACTATATCCTTTAGCGTAAAAAAGTCACCGCTATAACTAATAATATTTGGAGAATGGTATGTTTAAAATTCGTTTGCTGGTGACAGCACTGACCTTGGCGGGGTCTATTTCTGTAGCTACAGCTTGGGATGCGTTACCGACCACCGCACCTGCTCCCGCTGACAACCCGACTACAGAAGAAAAAGTGGAGCTGGGTAAAATGTTGTATCACGATCCGCGCCTGTCTTCTACAGGTACTGTGTCTTGCGCATCTTGCCATAACACTATGCTGGGCGGTGAAGATAACAGACCGAATTCGATGGGTGTTAATGGTCAGACTGGCGGACGCAGTGCGCCCACCGTGTGGAACTCGGCATTTAATGCCGTGCAGTTTTGGGATGGTCGCGCGGCTAGTTTAGAAGCGCAAGCGGCAGGCCCTGTCACCAATCCGATTGAAATGGGTATGAAAGACTGGGATGCCGTGGTTGCCACATTAAAAACCATTAAAGGCTATAATCAGGCGTTTGCAAAAGCATTTGGTGACAATTCAATCACTAAAGACAACGCAACTAAAGCGATTGCAGCTTACGAAAGAACCTTGATTACCCCTAACAGCCCTTACGATCAATATGTATCAGGTGACAAAGCGGCACTGACTGAACAGCAAATACGCGGCATGAACAAAGTCGCAGAATTAGGCTGTACATCTTGCCACAGCGGTGCGGCATTTAATGGTGCAGGCGCATTCCAACAGTTCCCTGTACACGATAATGAGTATTTTGCAGCTCAATATCATTTCAAAAAAGACAAAGGTTTAGCAGAAGTCACCAAAAAAGAAACCGATGAGCATCTTTGGAAAGTACCAACACTACGCAACATCGCCCTGACTGCGCCTTATTTCCACAACGGTTCAGTTGGCACATTGGATGAAGCCGTTAAAATAATGGCTAAAGTACAATTGGACAAAGAATTATCCAAAGAAGAAATTGCCGACATCGTGGCTTTTCTGGATGGTTTAACGGGTCAGTTCCCCAAACAAACCATGCCTGTTTTGCCTCCTACTTCGGGCAAAACGGTTAATTAATTTACATTAAACAAAGCTCGATCCGCCCTGTCAGATGATTAACATCTGACAGGGCTTTTTTTTAGTTTGCTTTATACATCGGTATTGCTGCAATACGCGCATCAATGGTCTTTAATAACGCCTGATACGCCATGCTATTGACTGACCCGTAGCGACTTTTAAAATCTGCCTCATTCATTTTTTCAGGCAAATCTCTGGGGTCAGGCATAAAATCGGTGTAGTCTTTTATATTGCTCATCGCAAGCTGGAGTTTACGCGCACTTTCAGGGCTTGCTGTTGCCACTTCACCAAAGCGCGTACCCGCCTTATCCGCCGCCAAATCAACAAAGCTGAAACCGCTGCCATGCTGTGCATCGTTTAATTCTTTATCTTCACCGACCACTTTTGCGACCTGATTATTAGCCGATGCCGTCAGTGCCGCAGAACCGATAAAATGTTGCGCCAAGTCACTGCGCTTATATAAAAACGCCATATATTGTTTGCCTTGCGCGGGTGTTGATGCAGGCAAAAACTGCTTGGTTGCTTTTTTATTCACATAATCATTCACCGCGATAATCACCAAGCGGTTTTCTTCAATGGCATCATCAAGCTCTGAGCGTTGAAAAGCGATGGCAAACAGCGGTTTTAATAAATCTGCCAGTGATAACCGCCAGTTAGGATCATGTTGAGTGATAATCTCCGCTATTTTTTGTTGATAAATGCCCAGTTCTGGGCTGTTATCGGTGCGTGTTAACACGTTTCGCGCTGACATCAGGGTTTCTGAGTTGGACACATAAGCAATCGTTATTTTTTCCGGTTCAATGCTAACGCCTTGTATCGGACGGGTTGCCAAAATAAAATAATTATTCAACGGACTGTACTCAATAACCATATTGATAATAAAACCCGCTGCATTAGCAGGAATTAATAATTTTCCTGCTTTAAACTTGGTGATACTGGGCAGTGAACTACCTTGTTTATTGCCCAATCTGAGCGTGATATTCAAGTATTTACCCAGCCTGTTTTCAGGTAAGGTGGTGGTGACTACAAATTTCAGTTTGTTTTCTTTCAAGACAATTTGCACCGCGCTTTTACTGTAACGGTTCAGCAAATAATTCGCGGCAAGGTTAAGATCAGCATGACTTAATTCAATGGTAGCAAGTTCATCAGGCTTGGTTTTTGCACCTTCATAAAGGATTTTTTTAGCTCTGACAATATCATCGCGCGTCAGCGACCAATCCAGCTCAACCTCAGGCGTGTCACTGACACCAAACACAGTCAGCAGCGTGCAAAGTAGTATTAATGCACACAGCAGTACCAAAAAAATGCGTAATAAAATTTTCATGAACCGAGTTTAACAAAACTCCAGTTTGTAGCCAGCCACTTTCAAATATTCTGCCTCTTGCGTTAAATCGGCATGAGTCAACGGTGACTGAGCCAGCCAACCAGTGGCAAACTTTAGGCTGATTTTTACTTTGCTCATGGTTATTTTAAAGCTGGGCAGCACTTGATCGGCGCGGTTGCGGTGCAGCAAAATTGCCAATCGTAAAATGAGCGTCAGCGACACCGCCTCTGTACTCCACAACTCAGGTAAGCCCATGAATAACGTGGGCGAAAATTTGCGCCGTTGTGAACGGACAATCGTCGCTAATATTTGCTGATCCTGTCTGGAAAACCCTGCCAAATCACCGTTTTCAATGACATAGGCACTGTGTTTATGATACTGACTATGCGCAATGTCGATGCCTATTTCATGCAAATCAGCCGCCCATTGCAAAAACTGCATCCCGTTTTCATTGCTTGCCCAGCTGCATTTTTTGCTTAACTGCGCCAGCATGGTGTTGATGGTGTGTTTAATACGCGCCGCATGACGTTCATCAGTACGATAACGATTTGCCAGATTTTGTACCGTACTCGCCCGCACATCGTGGTTATCAAGCCGCCCTAATAAATCCTGAATCAGACCTTCGCGTAACGCGCCATCCGCAACGGTCATTTGCTCAATGCCCAGACTGTTAAAGGTTGCGTACACAATGGCGACTCCACCAACAAAAACAGGCAGTCGCTCGGCATCCAGTTCAGGCAGCCCCAGTAACTCATTAATATGGCTGCATTGCTGAATACGCGCCACCAGCAACTCTAAACCCGCTCTGGTGATACCGTTATTACTCCAGTTTTTCGCTTGCAATACTTTCGCAATGGAACGCAAACTGCCCGACGCGCCAATCGCCTGCTCCCAGTTTTTACGCTGAAATTTTGTCTGAAACGGCTCGAGTTGTTGCTCGGCAAATAACACCGCTTGAGCAAACGCGCTTTTCGAGATAATCCCGTCTTTAAAAAACCGATTGCTCACCGTGACACAGCCCATGTGCAGACTTTCCTTTTCTCTAGGAGTCTCACCCGTACCGATAATGTATTCCGTGCTGCCGCCGCCTATATCCATCACCAAACGCAATTGCGCTTGATTGCCCAAACTATAGGCAACCCCCAGATAAATTAATCGCGCCTCTTCTATACCCGAAATAATATGAATCGGATGATTTAACACCTGCTCTGCGTTAGTCAGAAACGCGGGCGCATTGGTAGCAGTGCGCAGGGTATTGGTGCCGACAATGCGGACAGTACCTAAAGGAAAATGACGAATACGTTGTCCGAATTTTTCCAGACACGCTAATGCTCTATTTTGGGTATCGCTGTCCAGCATATTGTCTTTATCAAGTCCATTAGCCAGTCTTACCGTTTCTTTCAGTCGATCAATCGTCTGCAATTTACCGTCTTTCAGGCTACAGACAATCATGTGAAAACTATTAGAACCTAAGTCAACAGCGGCAACAATTTCGGGTGTTTTATTCAGCACAAAGAATCCGTTTTATTTATGGAGCAAGTTAATATCTGATAAAATCGCTAGGATTTAGCTATTCAATACTCAGGATTATGGGTAATTTAACTTATTTACAGGCTGTCGTTAAGTGATAATTTTATGAACGCACTCTCTATTTGTAATCTGCGCAAAACCTACAGTAACGGTTTTGAAGCATTAAAAGGCATTGATTTGCAGGTAGAAGCCGGTGATTTTTTTGCATTGCTGGGCCCGAATGGTGCGGGTAAATCAACCGCAATCGGTATTATCAGCTCTCTGGTCACTGCATCCAGCGGCTCGGTCAGTATCTTCGGGCATGACTTGAACAGCGAACGCAATCTTGCCAAAAGCTGTATCGGTCTCGTACCGCAGGAAATCAATTTCAATCAGTTCGATACGGTGGAAAGTATCGTGCTCAATCAGGCAGGTTATTACGGCACACCGCGCAAACTGGCGTTGCAACGCACTGAACATTGCCTTAAACAAATGGATTTATGGGATAAACGCAACACCATTTCCAGACGTTTATCAGGCGGCATGAAACGCCGTGTGATGATTGCCCGCGCAATGGTACATCAACCTAAATTATTGATTCTCGATGAACCGACCGCTGGTGTGGACATAGAGATTCGCCGCTCGATGTGGCAAATGATGCAGGAAGTGAATCAACAAGGCACGACTATTATTTTAACCACCCATTATTTGGAAGAAGCGGAAAGCCTGTGCCGCAATATCGCCATTATTGATGAAGGACGTATCGTGGAACATTCGGATATGGCGAGTTTATTGGCGCGGTTACATATTGACCATTTTGTCCTCGATTTAGCCGAACCGCTGACTATTGCACCCGTTATTGATGGCTGTCATATCGAGCTAATATCCGACAAAGTGCTGAATGTCGCTATTCCTAAAGAAATCGGGCTTAATCATTTATTCAATCAACTAACTGCTCAAAATATTAATGTGATGAGTCTGAAAAATAAAACCAATCGTTTGGAACAATTATTCATGGATTTGGTGACCTCGAAATGAATGTCGCTATTGCTTTTAAGACCATCGTTAAAAAAGAAATTTATCGCTTTATTCGTATCTGGCCGCAAACTTTATTGCCGCCCGCCATTACCACAACGCTGTATTTTTTAATTTTCGGTAAACTCATCGGCGACCGTATCGGTACGATTCACGGTGCGAGTTATATGGACTATATCGTGCCAGGGATTATATTAATGTCGGTCATCAGCCATTCTTACGCCAACGTGGTATCGTCTTTTTATTCGACCAAATTCCAGCGCAATATTGAAGAATTACTGGTTGCTCCCGTACCCAACTGGGTTATTTTGAGCGGTTATATCATGGGCGGCATTGTGCGCGGCTTATTGGTCGGCATGGTGGTGACGTTAATTTCGTTATTATTTGATGATTTTGCCGTGCATAACTTACCCATTGCCTTAGTGACCGCCGTTTTAACAGCAACATTATTCTCGTTAGCGGGCTTTATTAATGCTATATTGGCAGAAAGTTTTGATGATATTTCCATCATTCCCAACTTTGTGCTGACACCCTTAAGCTATCTTGGCGGGGTGTTTTACTCGGTAGATATGTTGCCGCCCATTTGGCAAACCATTTCGATGGGTAATCCCATTTTGTACATGGTCAACGCGTTTAGATATGGTTTGATTGGTGTCAGTGATATTGATATTCAACTGACCTTCATGATAACAGCGGGGTTTATTGTCACACTGACCTTGTTTAGTTTGTATTTATTACACAAAGGCATTGGTATTAAAAACTAATCAATAGCCATAAAAGGGGCGAAAGTTTTTATGGTTTCGTACCTTTATGCTACTTAGCAGAGGTGCTTTGCTCGCCACCCTGTAAATTAAAGACTTCACGCAACGAGCGGATTTCTGGCAACACATAAACAACGCCATTTGTCCCTGTAAACGCTGGACTCACCACCTTTTTATAAAATTCCACTGGCACATTGATACAGCCAAAAGAAATACGGTTATCGAGCGGTGTCGGCGTAGACAAGCGTTGTCCGCGCTGCTCTTTAAGGTTGGTTGTATGTACTTGATGTAAAGATATGCCTGTGTCGTAATTAACCCAAAGTATTTCCTCATTGTAGAGATTACGATCCAGCGCGGCAACAAAGCGACCTGCGGGTGTGGTGCGTTCATCTGGTGCTATGTTGGATAACTTTTGCTCACCAATACCAGACACTGCGTCATCGCCGCGTGCTAGTCCAAGCAGTGCGGGTGCTGCACCACGAAGCTGACCATCCGGATTGAAGACAAATACTTTAGCATCCATCTTATCGATAATCACAAACGGCATACTGCGATTATCGCCCGAATCAATCACCCAGTTTGCTATATGACGAGCGTTTTGAGACGCATACTCACCTTCAAAATTCACCTGTTTGACACGCGGTGTCTGCTCGGTGATGGAAGCGGTTGCCATGTCTTGTTGCGCTGATAATGCGTGATTCAGCGTGGAGATTTCTGTTGTCGCCCATGCCAACCCCCCATACGCACTAAAACTAGCGATTATAAAACTATGGAAAAACCATTGAGTTATAGCATTTCCTCTGAGTGTATTGCGGTCAAAATAGCTTTTCATAAAACGTCTTCTTTGTATTGCAGGATTAAAAAACTGCTGTTTAAAGCAACGCTGCGGCGAGTACCTTACCATTGATAGTGTCTCCCACATTCAGCAATGACGGACAGTGAATTTCAGCGATTGGCATCAGTTTCTTAATTGCGTTCCTGTTTTTTAAGTGGATGGAAAGGCGGTATGTAAAATATCGGTGGTGACTGGACAGGTGCGAGAGTCAACAATTGATCTGGTATCTCAGCGTGGACTACTTTGGGCATCAAAGGTTGATATTTAGGTGCCACAAGTAGTGGCGGTGCTAACGGTAGCGGTGTTCCGGATGAAGGCGGTGTCTGATCGCTCTGAGGTAATACCACGCCTGGCGGTAGTATAACGCCTGGTAATATTATTACACCTGGTGGCAATATTGTGCCTGGTGGTATTGTTACACCTGGAGGTATTATCGTGCCTGGTGGTATTGTTACACCTGGTGGCAATATTGTACCTGGTGGTATTATCTTACTTGGCGGCACGACGACAGACGGCACGACGACAGGCGGCACAACGACAGGCGACACAACGACAGGCGACACAACGACAGGTGTGATATTCCCAGTTGTTCTCTGAACAACAACGGGGGCGCAACAAGAAATTGGTAGCGCATAGCTACCCGCATTCGCACCAACAAGACTATAGCCGCTAAAGGTAATAATTTTACCCGTTCCTTCGTCGGCAGTATCGAAAGTGGCAATACTGGTAGGATCACTCACTAAAGTAACACCGCCGGGGTTACCTTTCAATGAGGTTAAAGTTGTTGTCGTGTTGCCGTCAAAAGGCTTGTCCCCTCCGTCAGGATATACCAACATGTGTTGAGTCAGTGAGGCACCTCCTGTCAAGGTGAAGTTAGGCAAATAATCTGTTGGTGCTGTGTAGGTAACTGGGTTGTAATTAATGGTGACGGGGGCATTCGGTCCTGTGACGGTAACAGGAGGAGTACCCTGTGCAAAAATTACTGTACCACCCGCAACTCCAGGTCCAGTACCGCTATTACCAGAACTCAGTACCATACCAGGAGCCAGACCAAGGCTTTGACTGGGAATAGTGGAGCCTCTGGTCAGCGTCATAGCCGAGCTTATGTTAACGTTATTTCCAGCGCATAGCGTAATGTTGCCATCCGTCGTTGTCATGGGTGCATTCACGTTTACATTACTTCCAGCAGCCAATAAAACACTGCCCCTAGTCGTGGTAACCGCCGCATTCACGTTTGCATCACGTCCACAACAGACTGCCAAGTTGCCATTGACGGCAGTAATTGCTCGGTTTATGTTTACATCGCGTAAAGCAGTTAATGTCAACGTCGTCGTGCTTGGCGTTGCCGTCCAACTAATAGCATCGTTTACGTTAATATCGCCATTACCGACTGTGGCTGTATTAAGGCTAGTCACGGGTGGAGTTCCCGCTATCGTGGCATCGGGTCCCGTATTCGTACTGATGGAGACGCTATTAGTTACCAGTAGAGCGGAAAGTGTTGCACCACTGATGTTGTCTGTGGCTGTACTGCCAATGTTAAAATCCTGCGGATCGATTAACCAAGTACCCGTCTTGCCTTGTGGGGCTTGCGTGGTAACAATAGCGTTATTGGCAACATTGACGTGTGCTGCCGAAGTTTCAATAAAACCGCCATTTTTGCCGTTCGGAGCAGAAGCATCCAGCGTACCGCTTACCTTCATAGTACCGCTTTGCATATCACCTAACAGTTTGATAGTCCCGTTGTGGCTCTCAATAGTCTGTGCTTGAACCACGCCCGTGTTATTCACTACGCTCTGCAACAAATTTCCTGCCGCCTGTGTCGTCATCAATACTTGACCACCGTCAGCTTTAATCATGCCGCCGTTCTCTACCAACGCGTTCACTGCACCCTGATTTACCGTGACATTGAGCAAGCCATCGCCTGCCATATCCAGTGTCATTGCCTCGCCTGCGGCAAGTGCTACCGTACCGAGTTTGGCTGAGATAATACCTTCATTACTAACGCTCCCGCCCAGTAATGCCACATAGCCGCCATCGGCGTTAATCGCTCCCTGATTGAGAACTTTGCCATTATTTGCACCTGAAAGCTTATAGTTACCCGCCATGAAGTGACTATCGGTGATGTTCTGCGTGGACGCGACCAGCCCGCCGACGTTTACTTGCGCGTCTTTGCCAAACAGAATGCCGTTCTGATTCACTAGAAATACTTGACCGTTGGCAGACAGACTACCGAGTATTCTGGAAGGGTCTGCACTCTGCACGCGGTTAAGTGCAACTGAACTACTGTCAGGTTGAGCGAACTGAACCGCCTCTCCTGTTTCGATATTGAAATTCTGCCAGTTGATGACCGCTTTCGGTGTCGTCTGATTAATAGTCATATTGCCCGCAGTACTGCTAATGTTAGCAGTACCTGCTGCTACGACACCGTCCACAGGCAATGCGTAACTATTTGTATTAAATAATAGTATCAGGAAAATACTCAGAATACTGAGAGTTAAGCCCCTCTTTCTCTTAACCATGATGTTATACGACCCTTTTTTGCCAGCAGGTTGAACTATTTCGGAAACGACTACAAAATTATCTGCCTTGTCATTCTTGATTGATTGGTTAGTACAGTTCATTTTGTTTTGTTACTCCATTATTTTTCAAATAGTTGTGAATATAATCGTTGGTTACCGCATAGGCTTCTGAGGTTTTGAAAACCTCAACGGTCTGAAAGCCGCTAGACCTGATTAAAAATATTTCACAACTTGCGCCCAGAATTGACCCGATTGGTCTGGTCCTGATAGCACCTTGTCGTTACCCAATCTATGTGCATAATATACCCTCAGTGCAAAATTATTGACATCCAACCAAGTAGCCCCACCTCCAGCACCACTCAGTGTTCGAGTGTTTGACCCCGATGCCCAAGAATGCTGATATATGTTAGCAATGCCCGTATCTAAAAAGCCGATTAACTGCATCTGTCCTGGTAGTTGATTGAAGAACTTAGGTATATTTGCTCTGCCTTCCAGCGTAAATACGGCTCCTTGATCCGCATACGTTTCGCCTTCTGGATAAGCGCGTACTGCATACATACCACCCAATTCCATTTTTTCTGACACGTCCAGATTTTTTGAAGCCACTTGCCCATTAACAGATACGAATAGCGAAAAGTCATCGTTTATCCTTTGTAGGCGGTTGGCATAAACGGAAAACTTGTTGTAATAGCCGTTGGTACGCGCGGTCGCCGCATCAAAAGTACGCACGTCTGGATTCTCCAAATTGATGAAGCCAGAAGACAAGGTCAATGAATACGCGTCTATTCCGCCACCAAGAAATTCGTCACGATGGTCGCCATAAAGACTGTTTCTCAATACATGCGCTCTTTTATCAGAGACAACTGCGGTTACGCCCGTTTTGTCGTGAAATAGCTTTTCGTCATAAGCAACTTGAGTATAGAGATTATTATTGCGTGAGCGAATCAAAGGATAGTTACCATAAATACTGCCAATCTGCGCTGTGCCATGAGCATCTAGGTCTTTAAAGTCTTTACCCAGTTGGTAATTCAAGTAGCTGTAAGCAACGCCAGCATTCGCTTTACCAAATTGCATCTGGTATGCGGCACTACCATAGTTCAGTCCCGTACCCGCCGTTAACACGCGTAGCGAGGCAACATCGCCCTCACCTAAGGGTTCATTGAAATAAATCGTCCCGCCGCCACGGTACATCCCCGTATAACGATTACCTGCATTATCCGCATCAATGCTTCCTGTAACACGCTGTCCGGGTGTGACATTAACATTCAGGTCGGACGCGCCCGTAGATGCCCCTGGAACTAGGGTCGAATTAATTTTTACGCCGGGAAGGTCAGAGAGTAATAGCAGACGTTCTTCGAGTGATTTTGATTCAATCCTATCGCCTTTATTCAGCCCATGAAGAATAGTGTTCGCCACATTATCATTAAGGTTTGTTTGATTGTTCAGCTTAATATTGCCGTATTGACCGACAATCACCGCGATGGTGACGACACCGCTCTGAATGTTCTGAGCTGGCAAGTAGGCTTGAGCCACGAAGTAACCGTTTTGGTGATAAAAGTCTGCGATTTTTGTCACCATGCCGCGCAGGTCGGTCAGTGATAGCAGGCTATTCGGTTTAAATCCAGTAACGGCTAACATCTCAGCATCCGAAAACGCCTTTGCCCCTGATATTTTCAGGCTTTTGACGATTATCTTTAAACCATCTGGTTTCGGCGTAACAGGGACACCCGTCTGTTGAGTCTCAAATTTTGGATCTGCTCGTTCTCGAATGGGGGTAGGCGGAATTTGTTGTATTTGCGCGCCAGCACTCGGAGGAAGTTGCACAGCAAGGACGCTTTAACTCAATACCAACAACGTATAAGGAAAAATTTTTTTATTTAACACACTGTGTTCCAGTTTTGTTGATTTAAGTATGGGTAGTCGCAAAAAACTCTAGCGGATTTATAGAAAAATCAACAACGATGCTGTGCATTAATGTGATTTTGAAAAAAATAGTTTTTCTAGTAATTTCGCTACACTACCATTATAAAATAAAGCTTACAAACTTGTTACTATACTTGTTCGAGCAATGTTTTTCTGTGCGTTATCGCACCTAATAGAAAAAGAAACGGTAAGGCGTAATTTGTAGTATTTCTGAATAGAAACCTGTCTTACCTATACTTTTAGATTATGAAATGCGTAGACAGATACTAACTATTTGATATAGTGTTCTTCTGAATCGGTATTACCCAAATTATCTAACCAATTAACAGTGACTTTATCGCCCACTTCCCCCCCTTTTAGCATAAAGGCAAAATAAGGATTGTTTGGCGTACTGTCACCCATTTCACAACTCACCACTACTTTTTGATTATAAGTAACGGTCATCACTTGAATAAAATGCGCGGGTATCAGTCGATTAGTAACTTTATCCTGATTATTGCCTTGTTCCATCGGATGGGCAATCAGCATTCTAATTTGAGTTCTATCTTTTAGGCGTTTGCTACGAATTTTTATGCTCGACATATTTCAAGTCCCACAGCCGCCAAGAACTACTTTCACTTGTTCTTTAGCGCGATAAAGCCCATCGTGGGTTTTTACTAACACAATGACATTCGACGTTTCTGCCATTTTTATCCGTGCTGACACAAATACATCGAGTTCTGCGGATAAGTTAAATTTAGCGACTAATGGAACGGGGTTTTTTTCTACTAAGATGGAAATACTTTGAATATTTTCCAAACTGCTACTAACAGTAATCGGAACCGCCGCGCCATTGCCAGTAATTTTAGGGAGTTTAATTTCAATTTTATCGGTGTCGATAATATCTGTCTTTACTGTTCCATCGAGTAAATTAGGAGAAAAGCTGTCGGCAAGCCATTGTGCGTGTACAGACTGTGTATTGATTGCCAGTGCTGACGTAGTGAGTACTGCGGTTTTTTTGAGGAATTCTCGACGATAATTAGACATGATTTTCAAATAATACTTGATAAGCCCGTGCCGATTGTTCAGGTTGTGCAGTAAATACCCCGCCAATCACCGCTAATAAATCCGCCCCTGCATTGAGCAATTGCCCGCCATTGTCTGGCAGAATACCGCCAATTGCCACGATAGGAACAGTCAATACCCGCTTGGCTTCGTGTAAAGTATTTATGTCTGCGGGTGCGGCTAACGGTTTTGAGGAAGAGGTAAAAAATCGCCCGAACGCCACATAATCCGCGCCGTCTCGTTGCGCGGCAATCGCTCTGTCCACACTGTTATAACAGGACACGCCGATAATGGCATCGTTACCCAGTCGTTGTCGGGCATGAGCAACCGCGCCATCTTCTTTACCAAGATGCACACCGTCGGCGGCTACCTGTAACGCCAGTTCAACATCGTCATTGATAATCAACGGTGCGTGATATTGATGACACAGTTTAACCAATTCACTGGCAAGTAAACGCGCATTTTGCGGATTTTTATCCCGATACTGCACTACCACTGCGCCGCCTGAGAGTACCTGCTCTACTTCTCGGAGCAGGGTCGCTATGGCTTTATTATCCGTTTGGGTAATAGCATACAGCCCGCGTGCTGGAAATTTCATACGTCCTCTTCCATCCAAAAAAACCGATTGGGATTATGTTGACCTGTGCCAGTAAGGTAAGCGGCGCGTAAGGCGTTCCAAGTGTACTCTTGTGCTTCTGCTACCGCTTGCAACGGTCGCAAACCACGCGCCATTAACGCGGCAATACTGGCGGCAAGGGTACAACCTGAACCATGATAACTGTCAGGCAATCTATCCCAGTTGTACGTTTCCCAGCATCGTCCGTCGTAAAATAATTGATTGCTGACACTGGGTGTCGTTTCGTGTGTGCCTGTAATCAGTACAGCTTCACAACCCAGTTCCAGTAATTTCAACCCGCAGTCCTGTAAATCAGTCAATCCTGTGAGTTTTCGCGCTTCTTCGCTGTTGGGTGTTAATACTGTGGTGCAAGGTAGTAATAAATCCACGATTGCCGTCAATAATTGTTGGCTGGATAAATCGGTGCCACCACCTGCGGCAAGTACGGGATCTAATACCACTGGAATATGCGGATAGTGTGTTAATACAGAATGAATGGCAACAGCGGTGTCGTAATGACCAATTAAACCGATTTTAATCACATCAACGTTTATGTCAGATAATAGCGTGTGCGCCTGCGCAATAATATCGGCAGGGCGTTGCGGCAGCAATTTTTTGACATTGTGGGTATCCTGCTCCGTAAGCGCGGTAATCACGCTGGTCGCATGACATTGATGGCTGACCAGTGTTTCAATATCTGCCTGTACGCCCGCACCACCGCTTGGATCATGACCTGAAAATGACAGTACCACAGGGCGTTTATAGTTCATTGTAAAGCCTCATTATTTTATTGAAGTCTCTAATGCTTTCTGTTTTTCACAGCCTTCTTTCACGCCATTTGAACAGGCTTGCTCATAAAGCTGTCTGGCAGAAGCCAATTCATGTAAACCTTCAAAGGCTTGCGCTTTATAAAAATAAAAACCTGACCATGATTTTGGCAGCGGCCCGACAATGACATTAAAATCGTTAAGAGCCAACTGAAATTGCTGATTTTTTAAATACGCAAAGCCGCGATTGTAATAGTTGGTTGCCAGCTCTGAAACCATGGGCTTGTCGTGCCACTGAACGATTTGCAACGAGCGGGTAAAATCAGCAATCGCTTCGGGGTAACGCTGCAATGCGGTTAATTCGCGCCCGCGATTATTAAGAATTCTATCCATTGACGGACAGCTTTTATCATCGGTAATTCGGCGGGCGGCATCATCCCACAGTAATAATGGATGCGAAAACGTGGTCAGTCTGAACCACGTCAACGGCATCATTAACACCGCTATACTTGTCAAGGTAATAACCGCTTGTCGTGCCGTTAATTTTTGACACACAAACGGCAACCCAGCAAAAAGCCCTGCCATCCACAAATAACTACGGTACAGCACAAAAATTTCCTGAATACGCACCGTCGCCAATTCGGTAACAAATAATACCATCGGACTCAGCAAGGCAAAACCCAGCAAGCCGGTTAAGCCTCTTTGTAACAGCAAGCGCACACTCAGGTACAGATAAATAACAAAACCCACCAGCCCTATCACCTCTGGCATTGACCAGAAATGCAAAGCAAACGTTTGACAGCTGTCAATCGACATCAACGCAGGCGTAGGCACCAGCCACAGCCATAAATACTTAAAGAAGGTGTAGGATTGCGTGAGTATTGATAACGGGTAGATAAGACGCACATCAAAATCAGCACCCAATCGTGAAATAAGTTCTGAAGCAATAGGTTCATACGCCTGTCCCAAGACATTAGCTGAGTGACGCTGATACACAGCAAACGCAGCAACTAATACATACAGCACAAAAGTTGATGACACCAGCTTAAGGCGATCCAGCGGCTGTTCACGCACCAGCACTAACAACATAACCGCTACCGCAGGCACCATAATCGCGTGTTCTTTTGATAACACCGCCAGAAAATAAGCAAATGCAGAGGCATACAACCACGCACGCTGCTCTCGAATCACCCCTTCTAAAAATAATCGCCACGTCAGCAAACTGAATAAGGTTGCCACCAACGTGGTGCGCTGTATCAGATAGCCGACAGCATAAACAGAAGCAGGATGCAGCGCGAAAATTAACGCACCGAAAAACGCCAGCCAGAACGGTGATAAGGTTTTGTTATCGGTATCCGCAGGGATGACGAGTTCAAACAACCGCTTTAAGAAAAAAAACAGCGTTGCGGTGGTCATAAAATGCAGCAATAAATTACCTAGCCGCAACCAGATGATGGCATCACCGAATAGCTCGCGTGTCCAGACAAAACTAGCCAGCGGCAACCAGCGCAAACTGAAGCTGATGCGGTGTAAATAGCCACCGAACTCCTCGCCACTGAAAAAAGTAATATCATCAAACACCAGCGGATTGCCGAGAAATTGCGAATAAAGTAGTGCAGTGGGAAGGAACAGTGCCAATAATGCACCCAAAATTCTCATAATTATTTCCTGTTGTGTCCGCTTGATTGATGTGGCGTATTCAGTGGGGAGCGTAAAAAGTAAGGCGTTAAGGCCAGGGATTAATATCAACCACTTTGATAATGTTTGCCGAATCGCTATCAATCAACACCACCATGTCCTTACTTTTACCGCGTAAAGGCAGCCATTTGATGTGACTATCTTCTACCTGAGGCATA
Organism: Methylococcales bacterium; assembly: GCA_030654015.1. GTDB lineage: Bacteria > Pseudomonadota > Gammaproteobacteria > Methylococcales > Methylomonadaceae > UBA4132. The sequence goes on from JAURYI010000125.1 coordinate 30,089, forward strand.
ACATTGTTCTTATCGAATGGGCGAAGTGTTGATAAAGGCTGGGCTTTTTTCAGCATTTGTTGTTTAACTTGCTCAAGAGGTACATACAGCTCAGGTAATTGCGGCCAATCAGCTCCACCATCTAAAGCAGCAAATAAAATATCCTCTGCACGTTTACGATCCGCTGGGGCGACTGCACCGACCCAGCGTGGCTGAAACCAGCTCGCTGTTGCGGATTCATTACCTGCAAGCTCTGCTTTTTTAGCACTTTCTGCATCAATTTCTACCAATCTCGTAATATCAAAACGATCCTGATTGAAAACGATAAAAACGGGACGACCTGCAAACACCGTTGACATTCCATAACTGAGTGCCGCTATTTGCAATAGCACAATGACAGACAAATCAAATGTTAAACCTTTTTTGCCGCGCTGATAAACCACAAAAGTCATCACAGGGCCTGTAACTATATCGACTGCCAACAGTAACAGGAAAATCTGTGTAACTCCCGTTGCCTCGTCTAAAGGTCTGGGATACCAGATAAAAAATACAATAATGATAGTGACAGCAGCAACTAAACCCGACAACAACAAATGTGTCAGAAACGCATAAAAACGACTTTTCATAGAAGGAGAATGCCAAGATTATAAAGGGGGCAGTTTAGCAAACAGCCACGCATTAGTTAATTCAAACTTAAAGCTGGCAGACACAAAAAACCCCCGTCAGTATTACCCTGACGAGGGTTTATGTGTTGTTACTGATTTTTAACGACCAGCATCAAACATCGCTAATGCTTATGTACGGCAGTTAGCTGGTACATATTTTGGATTCAAAGAACCAGTCAGCGTTGCCAATACATCGCCAGCAGGTGATGTTTGAGAATGACATTCCCAGTTGATAGAACCAGCTGTTGGTGGAGTACCTGAAACAGGTAATCCAGTACCAGCAATTGGTAATAATAACAATGTTGGAGAGCCAGTCGAAATTTTATCAGTGTAAGTAATGGTAATAACACCGTTAGCTGGATTGATTGAAATACCGCTGTTAGTATTAGTCGCACGAGCCGTTGCATCTGGAGCAGTTTTAGTAGATACGTTCATAGTCGAGTTAGGTGCAACCCAACCTGCACTGAATGCTGCGCCGTTTGCTGCGTTTTCAGCTACAGCCGTTTTTGCAGAAGCGGCTAAAGCCAAACCTTCTGTTACTTTCGCTCTAACGATATAATCCTGATAAGCTGGAATCGCGATAGATGCCAGAATACCGATGATCGCAACAACGATCATTAATTCGATCAAGGTAAAACCTTGTTGTAATTTTGAAGTTTTCATTAAGTCCACCATGTAGTTGTTAGTTGTATAAGTAAATACATAACGAGTAAAGCATATCGTGTGCCAAGTTTTCAGAATTCGATAAATTAGCTGTTTTTTTGTCTGCACCCCCTTTGTTTGCTTGAATTTGTCAAACTGCTGACTATTCAGATAGCCGTTAGGTTTAATATAAAAGCACTAGCTGATGACATAACCCGATAATCCTCACGTCACTATATGACACTTTCTGTCAGCACTTGTCACGCTGCCAATGCCCCGATTTACCACCCGCTTTTTCCAGCAATTGAATCGCTTGAATAACCATGCCACGATCCATTCCTTTGCACATATCGTAGATAGTGAGCAACGCGCACGTTGTAGCCGTCAGAGCTTCCATTTCTACGCCTGTCTGCCCCGTGGTTTTTACGGTAGTTTGACAGCGTACCCGATTATTATCGACTTCGGCAGTGAGATTGATTTCAACATGGGTCAGTGGTAATGGATGACACAGCGGAATTAACTCAGCGGTTTTTTTACTTGCCATAATGCCCGCTATGCGTGCTACGGCTAACACATCGCCTTTTTTATGTTCGCCACTGATAATAAGCTGCAAGGTTTCAGGCTGCATTTCAATATAGCCTTCGGTGATAGCGGTGCGCTGGGTAATGGCTTTGTCGCCGACATCGACCATGTGCGCTTCACCCGCTTGATTAAAATGAGAAGACTGTGTCATAAGAGTTAGTTTGTTTAATGAAAGTTGGCGTATTATCGCTAGTTTTTGTATTTTCGGGAATGACTATGGCTATTAAAATCCGTTATTTTGCCAGTTTAAAAGACCGTCTGGGACGTTCAGAAGACCAGTTGCTTGATACGGGCGCACGCTCTGTTCTTGAGGTCTGGCAAGCGGTTAATGCAGATAAACCTTTGCCTGATAACGTGTTGGCAGCGGTGAACATGGATTATGTGAGTCTTGAACATATCGTGCAGGACGGTGATGAAGTGGCTTTTTTCCCCCCCGTTACAGGAGGCTGAGCATGACTATTTTAATTCGTAACGAGAGTTTTAATCCGTGGCAGGAAATCCAACAGCATCAAAACGCAACACCATCAGGATACGGTGCAACCAGCATTTTTATCGGCACTATGCGTGATTTTAATGACGGCGATACCGTGAAAGCCATGACGCTGGAACATTATGCAGGCATGACTGAAAAACAGTTGGAAAAAATCGTTGCAGAGGCTAAGCAACAATGGGCTATTCTGGATACCTTAATCGTTCATCGTGTGGGTAATATTCTGCCCACCGAGCCGATTGTCTTGGTGTCGGTGTGGACTGCGCACCGTGGTGATGCCTTTGACGGCTGTCGCTATATTATGGAGGCATTAAAATCACGCGCGCCGTTTTGGAAAAAAGAGCAATTAATCTCTGAGGAAGAACGCTGGGTATCGCACAATACCGATGGCTATCAACAGAATTAAGTGATTGGGTTGGGCGCATACCAACCCAACATAACGGGGGTTAATCAGCGTCTTTTTTTTTATCAAATAGATAATGCGCCATTTTTTTCGCTTTGGTTTTTAAATAACCCACGTTGCCGCTGTGCGCGACCACTTCAATCGGAATACGATCCACCACATGAATTCCCAAGCTGGTCAGTGCTTCTATTTTTTTGGGATTATTGGTCATTAATTTAACGGATTTTACGCCCAGACTTTGCAATATCAGCGCGGCAACATCGTATTCCCGTTCATCGGCAAGATAGCCTAGATGGATATTGGCATCGACGGTATCCATGCCTTGATCCTGCAAGTTATACGCCTGTAATTTTTTCAATAAGCCGATGCCGCGTCCTTCCTGACGCAGATAAACAACCACGCCAAAACCAGCATCATTAATATACTCCATTGCCATCGCCAATTGCTCACCGCAATCACAGCGTCTTGAGCCTAATACATCCCCCGTAAAACATTCGGAATGAATGCGCACGGGTACGTTTTCCTGATTCGCCACCTCACCTTTGACCAAGGCAATATGCTCTTTATCATCCAGTGTATTACTGTAGAAATGCAGAATAAAATCGCCATGTCCAGTTGGAAGAGGCGTTTGTACTAAATCTTCTAATTGTTGTTTCACGTCTATGACTCATCCAAAGTGCTTGATATTTTTAATGGGTTCTTGGCATCCACGCCTGAAAGTGACTATTTTACATGACCGACAAAAATAGTGTTGATGAAGCGTAAGTCAGCACGGTAAGATTCCAATATACCCAACTCCTACACCGTTATCATTATGAAGCCAGACAGTGCCGCCATACAACAACGCTATAATCGCCTTGCCCCCTATTTTGAAGGCTTGGAAGCCGTTATGGAGGGCTTGATTTTTAAAAGCTGGCGGAAAAAATGCTGGGCAGAAGTACAAGGTCATCATATTTTAGAAGTGGGTGTCGGTACGGGTAAAAACTTCGATTATTACCCCGCCGATGCCAGAATCACTGCCATTGATTTCAGTCAGGGAATGCTCAAACACGCTGCCGAAAAACAAAGCAGAAAAAACATTGCCGTTGACCTGCATTTAATGGACGTACACTCCCTGCCCTTTGCTGATAACAGCTTTGATACCGTGATTGCGACGTTCGTCTTCTGCTCAGTGCCGTTACCTTTAAAAGGCTTAAAAGAACTGTATCGTGTATGCAGACCGAATGGGCAAGTCATTTTACTGGAACACGTTTTAAGTTCAAACCGCTGTTTAGCGTGGCTGATGAACTGTATTAATCCCGCTGTTGTCGCGTTAGTGGGTGCTAATATCAATCGCAACACCCTTAAAAATGTGCAAGCCTGCCCGTTCAGCTCCGTCCATGTCGATGAGCGCAGTGGCGATATTATTAAACTGATTGTGGCAAAAAAATAACACCTTATCGGCGTATCAACTTGGGTTGCTACGCCCCTATCAAAAATCGGTAATGGGTAAAAAACAAAGTAATGCTGATACGCGGAGTCAAAAATCATGATTTTTGATTCCATTGCATCATTCGCTTGTGACCATTACCCAAAAATCATGGTTTTCTGACTGAAAAATGCACACTCAAAAAAACGCCCAACCCAACACAGTAGCCATATGCTCCCCTAGCGACTTATTCCAGCAAGCCTTCCAACTGCATCAACAAGGGCAACTGGAACAAGCCGAAGCCTTGTATGAAGCACTGTTAAAAACCGAGCCGCAACACATTGATGCCCTGCATTTTTCAGGTGTCCTCGCCAATCAATGTGGTCAAGCACAACGCGCCGTCGATTTAATCAGCCAGTCACTGGCAATCAATGCCAATAATGCTGCCGCCCATTCCAATTTAGGTCTCGCATTGCATGAACTCAAACGTTTTGAGGCAGCCATAGCCAGCTACGACCGCGCCTTGGCAATTAACCCTAACCATGCCGATGCCCATTTCAACCGTGGTCACGCACTGCGCGAACTGAAACGTTTTCCTGAAGCCATTGCCAGCTATGAACAGGCATTAGCCATTAAACCGAATCTGGATTTTATTCTCGGCACTTGGTTGTATTTAAAAATGAACCTGTGTGCGTGGGATGGTTTTGCCGAGCAGCTGAACGCACTGACTCAAGGCATAGAACGGGGTGAAAAAATGGTTATTCCTTTTTCGCTACTGGCAATGTCGTCCTCACTTGCCGCACAGAAACACGCCGCAGAAATCTATACCACCGCCAAACATCCGTCTGCCCCGCGTTTGCCCTTACCCGCAAAACACACGCACCAAAAAATTAAACTCGGCTATTTTTCCTCCGATTTTCGCCAACACCCTGTGTCATATTTGACGGCGGAATTATTTGAACGCCACGACCGTTCACGGTTTGAGATTATCGCGTTTTCTTTTCATGCCGCCGATGTTAAAGATGCCATGCGCCTGCGTCTGGAAGCCGCATTTGACCAGTTTCATGATGTCAGCCAACAATCCGACCAGCAGATTGTAGACTTGGCAAGACAGCTGGAGATTGATATTGCTATTGATTTAAACGGCTGTACCGACGGCTGTAGAACCGATATTTTCGCTATGCGTGCCGCACCCGTTCAAGTGAATTATCTGGGCTATTTAGGCACGATGGGTGCGGATTACATCGATTATTTACTGGCAGACAGCACCCTGATACCTGCGGAACACCAAGCGGGTTACAGCGAAAAAATCGCCTATTTGCCGCATAGTTTTCAGGTCAATGACAGCACTTTGGCGATTGCCGATAGGGTATTTACGCGCACCGAACTCGGCTTGCCTGAACAGAGCTTTGTGTTTTGCTGCTTTAACAACCAGTACAAAATCACCCCTACCGTATTCGATAGCTGGATGCGGATTTTGCATCAGGTTGACGGCAGTGTATTGTGGTTGTTAGGCGCGAATGCCGACGTAGAACACAATTTACGACAGGCGGCACTTGACAAAGGTATAGATGCCAACCGTTTGGTATTTGCCCAACGTGTACCCATGCCTGAATATTTGGCGCGTCATCGGTGCGCGGATTTATTTTTAGATACCCAACCGTATAACGCGGGTGCGACCGCCAGTGCCGCATTATGGGCAGGTTTACCCGTGCTGACTTGTTTAGGTGACACGCTGTCAGGCAGAATGGGTGCGAGCCTGCTTCATGCTATCGGTCTGCCTGAGTTGATTGCGCGTAATCCTGAAGAGTATGAAGCACTGGCAATCCAGCTTGCCACGCATCCTGAGCAGTTGAGCGCGCTTAAACACAGGTTAGCGGCTAATCGTCTGAGCTATCCGCTGTTTGATACCCGATTATTTACCCAACACATCGAAGCCGCTTTTCAGGCGATGTTTAACCGTTATCAAGCCGATTTAGCACCCGAGCATATTTATGTGCAGGCGCACGACGCGCCGCCCGTCGATGCTAATGCGTTTGCACAGGCGTTGAGTTTGCATCAGCAAGGACAGTTAGCGGCGGCGGAACAGTTATACACCGCGATTTTACACGCCCAACCGCAACACAGTGACGCACTGCATTTTTTCGGTGTATTAAAAAATCAACAGGGACAAGCACAACGCGCAGTCGAGCTAATCACCCGCGCTCTTGACATCAATCCTAACAATGCAGCGGCACATTCAAACCTCGGTTTGGCATTGCACACCATAAAGCGTTTTGATGATGCGATTGCCAGTTATGACCGCGCTTTAGCCATTAAACCCAATGCCGAAGCCTATTACAACCGTGGCAACGCACTACTGGCAATCTATCGTTATGAGGCAACGCTGGCTGATTATGAAGCCGCTTTAGCCATCAAGCCTGACTACATAGAAGCACTGTCAAATCGCGGTATTGTTTTAAGAAACCTGAGTCGCTTTGATGAAGCACTCAGCAACTACCAACTCATTTTAACTATCAAGCCCGATTCTGCGGAAGCAGAACACGGGTGCGGCGTGATATTGCAAGACCTGAAACGCTTCGATGAAGCCATTGTGCATTACGACCGCGCTCTGGCTCTTAAGCCCGATTTAGCGTTTATTCTCGGCACCCGTTTATACCTGAAAAGAATGATTTGTGATTGGCGGGATATGCAGTCTTATCTTGCCGAGCTGATGAGCAGCATAGCGCGAGGCGAACAAGCCGCTATTCCGTTTTCGGTGCTTGCCATGACGGATTCACTCGCGGTGCAGAAAAAATCCGCTGAAATCTACACCGAAGCCCTGCACCCCTACTCCTCATTATTGCCACCCATCATAAAATACAAGCATAAAAAAATCAGACTGGGCTATTTTTCCGCCGATTTTCATCGTCATGCCACCGCTTATTTAATGGCAGAATTGTTTGAACGCCATGATAGAGAACGCTTTGAACTGATTGCCTTCTCTTTTGGTACGGTCAACGATAAAAACGAAATGCGCCTGAGATTGGAAGCGGGCTTTGACCAGTTTCATGAGGTCAGCCAACAATCCGATGAACAAATTGCCCGTCTCGCCAGACAGCTGGAAATAGACATAGCCATTGATTTAAAAGGCTTCACCCAAGACTACCGCGCCACTATTTTTGCCTTACGCACTGCCCCGATTCAAGTCAGTTATCTGGGCTATCCGGGTACGATGGGCGCAGATTATATGGATTACTTGATTGCGGACAAGGTATTAATCCCCGAAGCCTACCAACCTTATTACACCGAAAAAATTGTTTATCTGCCTGATAGCTATCAGGTCAATGACAGCACCCGCGACATTGCCGATAAAGCGTTTACCCGCGCAGAACTGGGTTTACCTGAACAGAGTTTTGTGTTCTGTTGTTTTAACAATAACTACAAAATCACCCCTGAAGTCTTTAATAGCTGGATGCGCATCATGCGACGCATTGACGACAGCGTATTGTGGCTACTGGAAGACAATAGCGATGTAGTCAAGAACTTACGCCGTGAAGCACAGGCGCGGGGCATTGCCGCTGAACGGTTGATTTTTGCAGCACGGATGCCGTTACCCGAACATTTAGCGCGGCATCGTTTGGCGGATTTGTTTTTAGACACCCTGCCGTACAACGCTCACACCACCACCAGCGACGCGCTCTGGGCAGGTCTGCCCGTACTCACCTGTATGGGCGAAGCCTTTGCCGCTCGCGTAGCCGCCAGTTTATTGAGTGCCGTCGGCTTGCCCGAACTGATTACCAGCAATCTTGAAGATTATGAAACGCTGGCAATCCAGCTTGCCACGCATCCTGAACAACTTGCGGCATTGAAACAGAAATTAGCCAATAATCGTTTGACTTGTCCGTTATTTGATACCGCACGCTTTACCCGACATATCGAGTCCGCCTATCAAACCATGTATGACCGTTATCAAGCCGATTTAGCACCCGACCACATTTATGTGACCGCACAGTCGGATAGCGTTACGCCTGTCATGCACACAGAATCCTTGCAACGCGCTCATGCGTTACATTTATCAGCACTGCTTGCCAGTCAGCGCGGCGACTGGCAACAAACGGTAGCATTAATCAATCAATCACTGGCTATCAATCCTGATAATGCCGCCGCATATTTAGATTTAGGCAGTGCGTTTCAGGAGCTGCAAAACTTTAATCAAGCTCTCGCCAGTTATGACCGCGCGTTAGCACTCAAACCTGATTATGTGGAAGCGTTTTACAATCGCGGCAATCTGTTCCTTGATAACCAGCAGTTTGATAAAGCGGTATTGAGTTATGACAGCGCGTTACGCCTCAAACCGAATGATGCCAATGCCCTGCATAATCGCGGCATTGCCTTAAAAAATCTCCAGCGTTATGACGAAGCCGTTGCCAGTTACGGTCAGGCATTAGCCATCAATCCTGACACACAATTTTTATTCGGCGATTGGCTGTATTTAAAAATGAGCGTGTGCAACTGGGATAATCTTGACCGACATCTTGATGAGCTGGAACAAGGCATAGCGCAAGGCAAACCGCTATCCGTTCCTTTTACGGTACTGGCATTTTCCGATTCTATCGCCTTGCAGAAACAAGTCGCCGTCAGCTATGCGGCAACAAAATATCCCAGTGCACCGTTGCTGCCGCTACCGCCAAAACACACGCATAAAAAAATTAAAATCGGCTATTTTTCGGCAGATTTTTATCATCATGCCACTGCCTATTTAATGGCAGAATTGTTTGAACGCCACGATAAAGCACGCTTTGACATTGTTGCGTTCTCGTTCAGCCCCGTCAATCATCAAGACGCGCTACGGCTACGCTTGGAAAACGCCTTTGACCGCTTTATTAATGTCAGCCAACAATCCGATGAACAAGTGGTGCGTTTAGCCAGACAGCTGGAAATAGACATTGCCATTGACTTAAAAGGCTATACCGAACATTCGCGCCCGAATATTTTCGCCATGCGAGCCGCGCCGATTCAAGTGAATTATCTAGGCTATCCCAGCACAATGGGCGCGGATTACATGGATTATTTACTGGCGGATACGGTATTAATTCCTGACAAATACCAAGCCTATTACTCAGAAAAAATTGCTTATCTGCCGCACAGCTATCAGGTCAATGACGCTAAACGTGTCATTGCCAATAAAACGTTTACCCGCGCAGAACTGGGTTTACCTGCACACGGTATTGTCTTTTGTTGCTTTAACAGCAATTACAAAATCACCCCCGCCGTATTTGACAGATGGATGCGCATCCTGCATGAAGTGGATGGCAGTGTCTTGTGGTTGCTGGAAGACAATGCCAGTGCAGTAAACCATTTACACAAGGAAGCAAGCGCGTGCGGCATAGACCCTAAACGATTGTGTTTTGCTAAACGCATGACCTTAGCCGAGCATTTAGCCCGTCATCGGATCGCCGATTTATTTTTGGATACCTCGCCCTGTAATGCGCACACTACCGCCAGTGACGCGCTGTGGGCAGGTTTACCCGTATTGACCTGCATCGGTGACACCTTTGCGGGGCGCGTCGCTGCCAGTTTATTAACCGCGATTGGCTTGCCCGAACTGATTACCACTAATCTGGAAGACTACGAAGCACTGGCAATCCAGCTTGCCACACACCCCAAACAACTGGCAGCACTGAAACAAAAATTAGCCGACAATCGCTTGCGTTATCCGCTGTTTGATACCGCGCTGTTTACGCAACATATCGAAGCGGCTTATCAACTGATGTTTACTCGTTATCAAGCTGATTTAACGCCCGAGCATATTTATGTTCCCGCACAGGCAGTGTCGAAACAGCCACCGCCAGAGGTCAACCGCACAGAGGTAAAACGACCGCCTGAGCCTGCTAAATCATCGGGGTTATTCGCCAAACTTTTAACAGGCATCACCCGTCGTAAACATAAAGCAGCCGAAAATCAACAAGCAGACGAATCATTCACCCAAGCCGAAGCCAATACTTTTGCACGCGCTCAACGCTTACATCAGCAAGGACAACACGCTGCCGCTGAAATTTTGTATGAACAATTATTAAAAAATCAGCCGCACCATCCAGATCTGTTGCGTTGTTTGGCGGCACTGAAAAAACTGCACCCGCAACCGCCGATTCCTGCGCCTGCACCGCCGCAACCCGCACAGAGCAACGCAGAACAACTACTCGCGCACTTTAATCAAGGTCTTGAATATCAGGATGCGAATCGCTTGACTGACGCGCTCAACAGTTATGAACGTGTTCTGGCTATTGACCCACACCATGTTGACGCGCTGATTAATCGCGGCAACGTACTGGAAGACCTGAATCGTTTCAATGACGCGCTTGCCAGTTATGACCGCGCTATCGCCGCACGACCCGATTATGCACGGGCGCATTCCAATCGCGGTAACGTACTGCAAAGTCTGCAACGCTTTGATGAAGCCCTTGCCAGTTATGACCGCGCCTTAGCTATCCAACCCGATTATGCGGTCGCTTTTTACAATCGCGGTAATACCCTGCAAGCCTGTAAACGCCCACAGGACGCTATCCAAAGCTATCAATATGCTCTGGCTATCAAGCCTGATTTTATTCAGGCTGTTATCAGTCTGGGGAACGCACTGCATGATGACCAACGGTTTGACGACGCACTCAGCAGCTATGACCGTGCTTTAATTATCCAGCCTGACCACGCGGAAGCCCTCTATAATCGCGGCAATGTGTTACACGATTTGAATCGTTATAGCGATGCGATAGACAGCTACAACCGCGCTTTGGCAATCAAGCCCGATGATGCGGGCGCACGCTGGAATGCCAGTTTTTGCTATCTGATACTGGGCGATTTTGCCAACGGCTGGAAAAATTACGAAGCACGGTGGCAGACCGATGATTTCAAAAAAGCTGCCCGCCATTTTAGCGCACCGCAATGGTCGGGGGATGAAGCCTTACAAGGCAAAACCATTCTCCTGTATGGCGAACAGGGACTGGGCGATACCCTGCATTTTTGTCGTTATGCCAAACTGGTTGCCGCGTTGGGCGGGCGGGTTATTCTGGAAGTACCGAAAGCGTTACTGCCGCTACTCGCACAGCTTGAAGGCGTGGAACAAGTCATTGCGCAGGGCGAACCATTGCCCAGTTTCGATTTTCACAGCCCGTTACTCAGTCTGCCATTGGCGTTTAAAACTCGTCTGGATTCCATTCCTGCCGATATTCCGTATTTGTTCAGCAACCCCGACAAAGTACAACACTGGCAAGCCGTATTAGGTGCAAAAACCCTGCCGCGTGTCGGTGTGGTGTGGTCTGGTAATGCTGCGCATAAAAATGATCATAACCGTTCTATAGAACTGCATAAATTACTGCCTTTGTTCATGCTACCTTGCCAGTTTATCAGCCTGCAAAAAGAACTGAGCGATGCAGATAGCGCATTACTGGCGCAACAGCCGCGCTTACATCATTACGGCGCACAGCTTATTGATTTTAGCGATACGGCGGCATTGATTGAGCTGATGGACGTGGTCATCAGCGTAGATACTTCGGTCGCACACTTGGCGGCTGCAATGGGTAAACCGACGTGGCTTTTACTGGCGAATAATCAGGATTGGCGATGGTTGCTAAACCGTGCAGACAGTCCGTGGTATCCGTCAGTACGCTTATTCAGACAAACCCAGCGCGGCAATTGGCAGACTGTCATTGCACAAGTACAACATGAACTTGGCTATTTATCTGGACATAATGCCGCTATTGAAACCGCGCAACCATCAGCGGCATTTCAACAGGCGGTTGAATTACATCAACAGGGACAACTGGCACAAGCGGAGATGTTGTATCAGGACATACTGCGTACACAGCCCGACAATGCGGATGTGCTGCATTTATTGGGTGTCATTGCCAAGCAACAAGGACAAGCGCAAACAGCGATTGATTTAATCAGCCAGTCACTCAAAATAAATCCTGATAACAGTTCGGCGCACTCCAATATCGGGCTGGCGTTTCAGGCACTGAATCGCTTTGATGAAGCATTGTCCAGCTATCATCGTGCCTTGGAACTCAATCCTGACCATGCGGATGCACTCTTTAATCAGGGTATTACCCTGCAATGCCTCAACCGTTCAGAGGACGCACTCGCCAGTTATGACCGCGCGTTGACTGTGCAACCAGACAACGCTGAAACCTTATTCAATCGTGGTGTGGTATTGCAGAGCCTCAAGCGTTTAGAGGAAGCACTTGCGAGCTATCACCGCGCATTAATTATCAAACCCGATTATGCACAAGCTCTTTATGGTCGCGGCATTGTATTAAGCGAACTGGAACGTTTTAATGACGCACTTGCCAGTTATGACGGCGCGTTGGCTATCAAGCCCGATTATGTGGAAGCACTCTCTAATCGCGGCGGGGTATTAAGTAGTCTTAACCGTTTTGCTGAGGCACTGGATAGCTACGATAGTGCCTTGCGCGTCCGGCCTGATGATGTGCCTGCGCTGTACAATCGTGGCAATGTATTACAAGACCTGACGCGTTATCAGGAAGCGATAGACAGCTACAACCGCGCCTTAATTATCCAGCCCGACTATGCGGAAGCTCATTGGAATGCAGGCTTTTGCAGTCTGTTACTGGGCGATTTTGACAACGGCTGGCAACAGCATGAATGGCGTTGGCAAACTGATCATTTAAAAGATTACGTCCGAGATTTTGCTCAGCCACTGTGGTTGGGTGACACGTCTTTACAAGGCAAAACCATTCTTCTGCATAGCGAGCAGGGACTGGGCGACACCGTGCAATTTTGTCGCTATGCCAAACAGGTTGCCGAGTTGGGCGGGCGGGTTATTTTAGAAGTACAAAAACCGTTAGCGCGCTTACTGTCTCACCTTGAAGGAGTCGAGCAGTTAATTGTACAGGGCGATGCCCTGCCCGCCTTTGACTTTCACTGCCCGTTGCTCAGTCTGCCGTTGGCATTCAAAACCCAACTGGATTCCATTCCTGCTGACACGCCGTACCTGTTCAGTGCAGCCGACAAAGTAACACACTGGCAAGCCCTGCTAGGCGAAAAAACCCTGCCGCGTATCGGTGTTGTCTGGTCGGGTAGTAGCACCCATAAAAATGATCATCATCGCTCTTTACCACTGCATGAACTGTTGCCTTTGTTTACCACGCACTGCCAGTTTATCAGTCTGCAAAAAGAACTGCGTGATGCCGATAACGCCTTACTCGCACAACAGCCGCTACTGCAACACTACGGCGCACAACTGCATGATTTTACCGACACAGCGGCATTGATTGAATTGATGGACGTGGTTATCAGCGTGGATACGTCAGTTGCGCATCTGGCGGCAGCAATGGGCAAACCGACGTGGATTTTACTGGCGGATAATCAGGATTGGCGATGGTTGCTAAACCGTGCAGACAGTCCGTGGTATCCGTCGGTACGTTTGTTCAGACAAACTCAGCGCGGCGATTGGCAGGCTGTTATTCAGCAAGTGCAACACGCACTGAGTCAACTACCCAACTACCCTACCGACCACCTGAACACGGTGGAAGAAACAACGCCGCCTTCCACAGAAGCTGTGGACGCGCTGATTAATCAGGGCAATGACTTGGAAGACATTGGGCAATTTGACCGCGCGTTAGCCTGTTATGACCGCGCGTTGTCGCTCAATCCCGACTATGCCAGAGCGCATTCCAATCGCGGTAACGTGTTGCAACTGTTACAGCGTTTTACTGATGCACTGATAAGTTACGACCGCGCCTTGGCTGTTCGACCCGATTACGCCGAAGCGTTCTTCAATCGCGGCAATGCCTTACGCGCCCTGCATCGCTTTGATGAGGCACTGAGCAGTTATGATAAAGCCTTAGCCATTAAGCCTGAGTTTATTTTGGCACTTATCGGGCGCGGTGTGGTGCTGCAAGACCTGAAACGTTTTGCTGACGCGCTGGCTTGTTATGACCGCGTTTTAGCCATGCAGCCTGACTATGCCGAAGCGCATTACAATCGCGGCAATGTATTACAGGAACTCAAACGTTTTGAGGACGCGCTTGCCGCTTATGACGCTGCATTAAACATCAATCCTGAGTATGTCGAAGCCTTGGGTAATCGCGGTCTCACACTACACAGCCTCAAGCGTTTTGATGACGCGCTCACGACCTATAATCGCGCTTTAGCGATTCAGCCGAACAACGCAGAAACGCACTCGAATCGTGGCGATGTGTTAAGAGATCTTGAACGCTATGATGAAGCCTTCATCAGCTATGACCGCGCCTTGACTATCAAGCCTGACCATGTGGATACGCTGTTTAATCGTGGTGCGATGTTACGCGACCTCAAACGCTATGATGAAGCGATTGCCAGCTATGACCGTGTATTAATGCTTAAACCCGACCATGCCGATGCGCATCACAACCAGAGTTTGTGTCAATTACTGCTGGGTGATTTTGCCAACGGCTGGCGTAACTACGAATGGCGGTGGCAAACGGAGCAAATGCGCGAACATAAACGTACATTTACCCAACCTTTATGGCAAGGCGAACCGTCATTAGCAGGTAAAACCATTTTGCTTTATGGCGAACAAGGTTACGGTGACACGCTACAATTTTGCCGTTATGCACAACACGTTAAGGCACTGGGAGCGACGGTATTATTAGAAGTGCCACCTGCTTTGCACACCTTACTGCATTCTTTGCAAGGTGTTGACGTGCTGCTTAATAAAGGCGAACCATTGCCCGATTTTGATTACCATTGCCCGTTACTGAGTTTGCCGTTGGCATTCAACACTGATTCAGCCAGCATTCCCGCTGAATGCCGCTATATTTTCAGCCCAGCAGAACGGGTGAAAAAGTGGCAAGCCATATTGGGTAATAAAACCTTACCGCGTATCGGAGTGGCGTGGTCGGGCAGTAGCCAGCATAAAAACGATCATAACCGCTCCATTCCTTTCAGCCAGTTCAAACAATTACTGAACGCCAGCGCACAGTTCTACAGTTTGCAAAAAGACCTGCGCGACGATGAGGCGGCATTACTGGCGAATTGCTCTGATATTCGGCATTTTGGCGACCAGTTACACGATTTTTCTGACACCGCCGCGCTGTGCGAACTAATGGACATCATTATCAGCGTTGATACCTCAGTCGCCCATTTGGCAGGCGCAATGGGCAAGCCCGTGTGGATTTTATTGCCTTACAATCCTGATTGGCGGTGGATGCTCGACCGTGAAGACAGCGCGTGGTATCCAAGTACGCGCTTATTTCGCCAACCCGCACCCCGTGACTGGCAAACTGTGCTTGATCATGTACAGAAGCAATTAGTCGGCAACGCGCCAGTGGCGGAACAGAGCGGCGCAGAAACCGACCCTGATACATTCCAGCACGCCATGCGTCTGCATCAACAAGGGCAACTGGCAGCAGCAGAAGCCTTGTATGAAGACATTTTACGCACACAACCACAACACATTGATGCCCTGCATTTTTTAGGTGTACTGAACAATCAGCAAGGGCAAGCACAACGCGCCGTAGAATTAATCAGCCAATCACTCGCGCTCTACCCTGACAACGCCGCCGCGCATTGTAATTTAGCCTTGGCATTGCAGAGCTTACAGCGTTTGGATGACGCGCTTGCCTGTTATGACAAGGTGCTGGCACTCCAGCCGAACAGTATCGACGCACTCTCAGGACACGGTATCGTTCTGCAAATGCTCAATCGTTTTGATGAAGCACTGCTGGATTATGACCGTATTCTAGCCATCGACCCGCACCATGCGGAAGCTCTGTTCGGGCGTGCCAATGTACTGTACAAATTGAAACGTCTGAATGACGCGCTTATCAGCTATGACCGTTCATTAGCGATAAATCCCGACAGTGTGGAAGCTCTGTATAATCAAGGATTATTGCTGGTCGAACTGAACCGTATTGATGACGCTATCAGCAACTATCAACGCGCCTTGGCGATTAAACCCGATTACGCCGAAGTGCATAACAATCTGGGTTCATTGCTCACAAAACAGGAACGCTACACGGAAGCCGCAAGCAGTTATCAACACGCTATCGCCAGTAAACCCGACTATATGGAAGCGTATTGCAATCTGATTACCCTGCTGAAAGATCAGGGACGCACCACTGACGCGCAAGCGACTATCAATGAGGCATTAGCGGCACTACCCGATAGTCTGGAATTACGTTTTATCCAACTCATCATGAGCTTGCCGATGGTCACGCACACCGCCACCGAAGCGGCATTAGTGGCGACGCACTTCGACACTGCCTTGACTGACTTGGAAAACTGGCTGACGCAATCGCCCAATCATCAACGCAGTCTGGCAACCGCAGGATTATTGCCTTTGCCGTTCCTGCTTGCCTATCGCACAGGCAATCACGTTCAGCGATTAGCGCGTTATGGCGATAACGTCGCCGTACAGAGCAACGCCGTTGCCGTTGATAAGACACGCGCCAAGCTGAAAATGGTGGTGGTGTCACATCATTTCCATCGGCATTCGGTGTGGGATGTGATTACGCGCGGCTTATTGGTCAATATAGACCGCAACCGCTTTGAACTGGTGCTGTATCATTTAGGTGGTCTCGAAGATCAGGAAACCGCGTTTGCCAAATCACTGGCAGATGTGTGGCGCGATACACAAACAGTCAGTGATGTACACGGCTGGCTATCAGTGCTTGCCAATGATAAACCCGATGTAATTTTCTACCCTGAAATCGGCATGGATCCGATGTCCGCCCGTTTAGCCGCGCATCGACTCGCGCCGCTACAAATAGCCAGCTGGGGACACCCGATTACCACGGGATTACCCGCTATAGACCTGTATTTTTCAGGCGACTTGCTGGAATCCGCCGATGCCGACAGCCATTATCGTGAACGCCTGATACGCTTACCCAGCACAGGCTGTTGCACAACCCTGTTCAAGGTCACCCCTGAACCCCCGCCTGAACTGGCGGCACAACTGGCAACACGGCAGGGAGTCAGTTTTATCATCCCGCAAACCGTCTACAAATTCGACCCTGCTGATGATGGACTGTATGCCGACATTGCCAGCGTAGTAGGCAACTGCACGTTTATTTTATTGCGTGGTGGTGACAATGCGTGGGCAATGGATCAAGTGGTCAAGCGATTGGAGCAAACGTTTATAGATCGTGGTTTACATCCAGACCAACATTTATTAATCATTCCGTGGCAATCGGTGGAAAAGTTTCAAACGCTACTGGATTTATGTGATGTGTATCTGGACTGCCCGTCATTTTCAGGCTACACCACCGCATGGCAAGCCGCACACCGTGGCATACCGATAGTGACTTTGGAAGGGGAATTTATGCGCCAGCGATTAGCCGCAGGATTGTTGCGTAAAATCGGCATCACCGACACCATTGCCCAATCGCGTGAGCAATATGTACAGTTAGCCGCCAAATTAGCCGATGAATGCCGCAATCCTGTACTGCGTAATGCGCGTCGCCAACAACTCAAAACCGCCGCACCGAAAGCGGATAATGATGTCAGTGTGGTGCGGGCGTTTGAACAAACGGTGCTTGAAGCAGTCGCTAAAAAAAGCAACTAGACTATTCGGAGTACGCACCTCACTGCCATTAAGTTAGTAGAAGGCATATTGCTGTGGGAGTGGCTTTAGCCACGATCATCGTGGCTAAAGCCACTCCCACAATTCAGTAAAGATCCTTAACCTACACCCCAGAACCCAAATGCTCAGCCACTTCCAGCTCAAAACCCGATAAGCCGATGTATTTTTTCGGCGTACCCAACACTTTTAATTTATGCACACCCAAATCCGCCAAAATTCTCGCGCCTGTACCTGTGGTGCGCCAATCGACATCCGCCACTTGTGTGGATGTACAGCCGTTATCTTCCAACTGATAGCCGTGAATCAATTCAGCCAACGCTTTATTATTTTCACTTTGACGAATCACCACCAGCACGCCGCGCCCTTCTTCGGCGATTTTCTGCATTGCAAGACGAATCGGCATATTGCAATCACTGCGCTGGGAAGAAAATACATCATCCAGCAAATTACGCGCATGAACCCGCACCAGCACAGGCTCATCACCCGACACCTGCCCCATCACCAACGCCAGATGCAGATTATTGTCGTTGGTATCTTGATAAGCATACAAACGAAAATCGCCGAACTCGGTAGGATAGGCGCACTCGCTGATACGCTCCAAGGTGTTTTCATGCTGAATGCGATAATGAATCAAATCGGCAATCGTGCCGATTTTTAAATTATGTTGGTCAGCAAAAATTTCCAAATCAGGACGACGCGCCATCGAACCATCTTCATTCAGAATTTCCACAATCACCGCCGCAGGTTCAGCCCCTGCCAAACGTGCCAAATCACAACCCGCTTCGGTATGCCCCGCACGATTCAACACCCCGCCCGCTTTTGCCATTAACGGAAAAATATGACCAGGTTGCACCAAATCATCGGCTTTCGCAGTCGGCGCAACTGCCGCCAGAATAGTTTTCGCACGGTCGGCGGCTGAAATCCCCGTCGTCACCCCCGTCGCCGCTTCAATCGACACGGTAAAATTAGTCGAATGCGAACTTTTATTCTCATTAATCATCAACGGCAAATGCAGTTGCTGACAACGCTCCTGAGTTAACGTTAAACAAATCAGCCCGCGCCCATAACGCGCCATAAAATTAACATCTTCGGGGCGGGTAAAACTCGCCGCCATCACTAAATCGCCTTCGTTCTCACGGTCTTCATCATCCATAATAATGACCATTTTGCCTAGGCGTAAATCTTCTATAATTTCTTCGATTGTGTTCATAAGTGTATTGTATTTTTGTGCCACGCACTGTGTGGGAAGACAGTTAAAGCAACGCGCCAACTGTTTTAAGAAAGGTTAATTTGTCGTAAATAGTTCAGTGACATCAATGGCTAAGTCGGAAAATAAAGAGGGTATCGCGCTTATTGACATCCTCCCCCAGCTAAAGCAGGGGGATTCCTACTGCTAGACGCTTATGCCCAAGCGCGAGAATATTCTTAGCCGCATTAATATCTCTATCATGCGTCGTGCCACACTCGGCACAAGTCCATTCTCTTATTCGCAA
>JAURYI010000129.1 GCA_030654015.1 Methylococcales bacterium
AAGAAGACGAAGAAGACGAAGAAGACGAAGAAGACGAAGAAGACGAAGAAGACGAAGAGCCTGAGGAAGAGGAAGAAGACGAAGAAGAGCCTGAGGAAGAGGAAGAAGACGAGGAAGAACCTGAGGAAGAGGAAGAAGAACCTGAGGAAGAAGAGGACGAAGGCGGCTACGAGGAGGAAGATGAAGAATAATTCGATGTAAGCTAATCGAATAATGGACATCATACTGGACGGGATGACAAACCTCGTCCAGTATGAGTTTAAACAAGCCTATATGAGTGTATGTATCCGCTTAATGACTTGTAAAGACAGTCCGCGTTTAATGAACTGAACGTTGATAATGAACGCTGAACTCATTCAGTTTAGCCAGCATCACAGGCAAATCAGCAAATTTTTCAGGCTGAAACGCATTAACGCCAACTCGCGCCAAATAAAATGCCTGATCGGGCATATAGTTACCAATCGCCCGCAATTCACCGCTGTAACCCAATCGCTCGCGTAACAACCACGCTTGAGAAAACGACCGACCATCGGCAAAATCAGCAAATACCAGTTCAATCAATGCCAGACGCTTAATATCGTCTGCCAGTACCGCTACGTCATCAGTAGAGCCAAGACGTACACCCATTTGACCTGCACGATGAAGCAGCGTGTGTTTTTCCTGTTGCCATCTGGCTAAGGACAGCGTGACATCACCCGCAGGGATAGTCTCATCGTCGCTGATGTGTTGCCAAGTATCATCAACAATGTGTTTATCTTTAATTATCTGCATAAACTTGCTCCTTAAACGGGGTGATGCCAACGCGCTTAAACATATCGAGGAATGATTCGTCTTCCAAACGTTGCTGCACATAAACAGCCAAAATAGTGCTAATGGCTTTAGTGACTTCATCTTTAGCCACCGAAGGCCCTAAGCGTTCGCCAATCGCCGCTTCATTATCAGAAGAGCCGCCCAGCGTGATTTGATACCATTCAACGCCTTTTTTATCGACCCCTAAAATACCGATATGCCCGACACTTTGATGAGCGCAACCGTTCATACAACCCGACATATTGATTTTTACTTCGCCGATGTCATGCAGATAATCCATATTATCAAGGGCTTCATTAATTTCTTTTGCCAAACCGATAGTGCCAGAATTAGCCAATGAGCAAAAATCCAGCCCGGGACAACAAATCATATCAGTGGCGGTGCCGATATTCGGCGTGGCGAGTGTTAATGCGTCCAGTTGTTGCCACAGACCGTATAAATCGCCTTGATGAACATCGGCAAGAATTAAATTTTGTCGATGGGTACTTCTGACTTCACCAAAACTATAGCTGTCTGCCAAATGCGCAATGGCATCCAGCTGGGCATCAGTCATATCACCAGGAGGGGCATCAGGAGATTTTAACGAGATAAATACCGCTTTATAACCTGCGATTTTATGGGCGGTTGTGTTGTATTTAACCCACGTTGCAAAAGCGTTATCTTTGACCAAATGCTGGTCGAAATTTTTATCGTCAGCGGCATTGTTATCGTAAGCAGGCGGTGCAAAATGCGCTTTGATTTCTTCCACGCGCTCAGCTGACAATTCACGCCCGTCTTTAATGAGCTGCCATTCTTGCTCAACCAGCGCAGTGAATTTTTCAATGCCCGTTTCTTTGAGCAGAATTTTAATCCGCGCTTTATATTTATTATCACGGCGACCAAATAAATTATAAACCCGCAAAATCGCTTCCAGATACGACAACAAATGTTGCTGTTCCAGATAGGGACGGATTACTTTGCCGATAATCGGTGTGCGACCTAAACCGCCGCCGACTAACACTTTAAAGCCGATGACACCCGCCTCATCTTTTACCAAATGCAAGCCGATGTCATGCAGTTGTGTTGCGGCGCGGTCATTCAACGCACCACTGACGGCGATTTTGAATTTACGCGGTAAATAATCGAACTCAGGGTGTAGCGTTGTCCACTGGCGAATAATTTCGCAATACGGACGCGGGTCTTCAATTTCATCAACACACACACCCGCCAAATGGTCGGATGTGGTGTTACGCATACAATTACCGCTGGTTTGAATTGCGTGCATTTGTACCGTAGCGAGTTCAGCCAGAATATCAGGCGTTTGCTCTAATTTAGGCCAGTTGAAC
Source organism: Methylococcales bacterium (assembly GCA_030654015.1). Lineage (GTDB taxonomy): Bacteria > Pseudomonadota > Gammaproteobacteria > Methylococcales > Methylomonadaceae > UBA4132. The sequence continues at coordinate 2,136 of JAURYI010000129.1, forward strand.
TGCACATTTTGCCGCGTGGTGAAATGACAATAGTTTTTGTCATAAGTGCGGGCAATGTGCGCTAACATTCTGATTTGTTTGCTATTGAACACGCCATAAGGAATGGCGATACGCAACATTGGCGCGTGCGTTTGAATATAAATACCGTTGCGTAAACGCAAATGGCGGTATCTATCTTCGGACAGTTCACCGCGTAAAAACTGTTCGGTTTGCCACCTGAATTGGGCGACCCGCTCATCCACAAGCGTTTGGTCAATCTCGTTATACTGATACATAAAAATTTAAAAAGCCTACCATTTAACTCAACAAAGTGAGCAATCATATACCGCAAGCCGCAAAATGACAAAGATTCTCTAAGACCTTTTGCCATTTATCAAACCATGAACACATTAAAGCCTGATAGCCACGCAAGCCTATCTAAAAAACAGATTGTAGAGACGCGATTACGCAGCCTTTACTCAGAAAAACTCCCGCAGTTTTGCCATTACAAGCCATAACCCGCATTGTCTTATTACCAACACAGATACGCTTTAAGCCGATAATGACTCTTACAAGTCGCTATAAAATAATAATAATATCAGTGGCTTATCATTTGGCATAAGGGTTGCTTGTCTTTTATTTTTAGTTATAAGCAAGGCTGACACGCATGAAACTTCAAATTGAACGCGCTTACGTTGAAGCGATGGTTGCCCAATTTCCTGAACTCCAGATGTTGGCGGAGCAGTTAAAATTCGGTAATAAAGCGGATATTCCTTTTCATCATCTTTCAGGGACACAACTGGATTTTCTGCGCGGTTTGTATGAAAAAGCGGGCTTTGCGATGCAGGGAAAAGCTGCCCAGCTGTCTACTCTGCAACACGCATTAATGGACGGCGGCAAGCAATTTAAAGAAGGTGATTTGGAATTATTAGTGCCTGCTATCGCGGAGTTTTTAGTCAACGATGGCTTGCGTGGCTGGTTGTTTAAAATCAACGCGGCGGGCAGACCGTTAGCGTATCTGGTGTCGCGGATTGATTTTACCCCGCCCAGCGAGGAAGAAAACGGGCGTATTTTGCTGGAATTGAAAGCCAATTCGATGGCGAAAATAGTTGCGGTCACGATGATTATTCGAGAGCGCGATATTATCGGCAAAACCCTCGCCGACATATTTGTCACCCATGGTTTTTTGAAAGAAACCCCTGAATTAATCGCCACTTACGACCGTTCGGCACAGCGTTATTTTGAGCATCGTGCGGATTACAGCCGCCAATTTTCTGCCAGTGGCACGGGTGTAGTTGCCGATGATCCGACCGCGACGCATCGTAATACCGATTGGTCACGCAAAAACGTGGTGGTGTTATCGTCGGGCGGTGGTTCAGCCCGTTTAGTCAATGATGAAGAAGTAGTGAAAGATCGTGAACTTGCGCTGGATGTGACAGGCGATGTTTTAAGTAAATATTTGCGCAGGGCGGGACGCAGTACCAAATACAACGACAAAATTGAAAGCGCGGCAGAAATGCTGCAAGCTGATATGCCCAAAGGACTGTTCACCGAATTGCCCGTACACGGCTATATTTTGATGTTTCACTTGGAGCTGCATCAGCATTTATGGGTACACGTCGATGATGTAAAACCCTACCAATATCAGCCTGATTTAAAAAATAAATTAATCCTGCCACCCGAACAAACCGATTTAATCGACATTCTCACCGCTGAAATGGATGTGTTAATGGATGATATTGTGGAAGGCAAATCAGGCGGCACGACGGTGTTATGTGTCGGCCCTGCGGGTGTTGGTAAAACGCTGACTGCCGAAGTGTATTCGGAAATTATCAAGCGTCCATTGTATCGGGTGCATTCGGGGCAGTTGGGTTTGAATGTCACTGAAATGGAACTGGCGTTAAAAAATACCCTGACCCGTGCGCAACGCTGGGGCGCGGTGATGTTGATTGATGAAGCCGATGTGTATATCAAACGGCGTGATGACAATATTGCCGCTAATGCGGTGGTCGGTGTGTTTTTGCGGGTGCTGGAATATTTTAATGGCTTGCTGTTTTTAACCACCAATCGCGTCGGTGATATAGATGAAGCGATTATTTCCCGTTGTATCGCCATCATTCGCTACCATCAACCCACGTTTAATGATCGCTGTAAAATTTGGACAGTGATGGTGGAACAGTTCGGGCTTGATGTGAATAGCGAGCTGATTAATACCTTATCAAAAACTTTTCCCAAAGCCAGTGGTCGCGACATCAAAGGCTTAACCAAACTGGCGGCTAAATATTGTCGTCATAAATCGGTTGCACCCAGTTTAGAGGTGTTCAAAAAGTGCAGTATTTTCCGCGACATGGAGCTTGAGGATGATTGAACACGTTAAGCACTGGGCGAAAAATCATCCATTATCGCCACTTCATGTTGATTGTGCGACTACCGTGATGCTGAAAATTCTCGATGGCAAATGTAAGATGAATACGGAAGAAAAAGTGGTGATGGCTTTGCTGTATGAGCAAGTCAAACATTGTCCCAGTCAATTATTGGGTGCAGATATTCATCAATTAATCGCCGATTCCCGCGACCATTTGGATGATGCCACCAAGATGCTTATTTATGAACAACGTTTATTGGCAGAAACTAGGCTGTCCCGCCCCGTAATGAAAGGCTTTAAAGCCCTGATTCGTGAACAAGGTTTATTTAAGGAACACGCATGAACATGAAGTTTTACATGACCCAAGGCTCTTGCAGTACGGGCATCCATATTTTATTGGAAGAGTGCGGACTGGTGTTTGAAGCCTATCCCGTTAATTTAATGGCGGGTGATCAGTACAAAGACGATTATTTAGCCATTAATCCAAAAGCCACCATTCCGACTTTAGTCCGCGAAGACGGCACTGCTTTAACCGAATTTCAGTCTATCGCGTGGTGGTTGGCGAAAACCTATCCTAAGCGCAAACTGTTACCCGATACATTGGAAGACGAAGTACGGGTGCTGGAAGTAATGAATTACGCGGTGAATACCATTCACGGGCAGGGTTTTACCCGCATTTTTACCACCGAAAAATACACCCCGAATGCGGCTGATTATGAGGCGGTGAAAGCGCGTGGGCATGAGATAGTTAATCAAACATTTGCTATCGTGAATGATGTATTAGCAGGGCGTGATTATGTGGTGGCACATTTTACTATTGCCGATGCCGCGCTGTTTTATGTGGAGTTTTGGACAAACTACCTCAAAATACCGTTACCCGAAAATTGCCAAGCCCATTACCTGCGCTTGCTGCAACGTCCAGCTGTAAGACAGGTATTAATGGAGGAGGGCTATTCTAATTTACTCATGCCCAAAAATGCTTAATGAATTTACATAGACCTGCGAGGTTTTAAAAACTTCGCAGGTCTTCGTTGCCCACGTCACCAGAGGTTTACCATGACCGCACACAGCAACACCGTTATCAACTACCACCGCCGCACTAAACATAGCTTACAGCAATATGCCAACAGCCCAGCCAGTCTGGATTGGGACGATCAGCCGAATGCGTTTCGTACGTTTACAGGTTGTGAACTGAAAAAATTGCCTAAAACGGGTGCAGAGCGGCAGGTGTTATTTACTGACTTGGCGAAACCGCGTGCAGCGGAATTAGTCAGCTATATTTCGGTGGGCTTGTTGCTGGAACTCAGTTTTGGTTTGTCTGCGTGGAAAAGCTATGGCGGTGACAGCTGGGCGTTGCGTTGTAATCCATCCAGCGGTAATTTACACCCGACCGAAGCTTATCTGATTAATACCGATGCCGCGTTGTTGCCGACAGGGGTTTATCATTATCAGGTGTATCAGCATGGTTTAGAACAACGCTGTTTATTTAATCAACCCGTGCAAAACAACGGAATTTTTATCGGTTTAAGCTCCGTACATTGGCGCGAAGCGTGGAAATATGGCGAACGGGCATTTCGTTATTGTCAGCACGATATAGGTCATGCCTTGGGATGTTTACGCTATGCGGCGGCAATTTTGGGTTGGACAGTTGAATTAATCACGGAATACGGTGATGAGGAATTAAGCACGTTATTAGGTGTCAATCGCGCAGAGGATTTTATTGCCAATGAACGCGAAGTTGCCGATATTCTGTGCCGAATTCATACGGGCGACATCAGCCCAGATTATGACGTGGAGGCGTTAATCCACGCGGCACAAACAGGTGTGTGGCAGGGTAAAGCGGCATTATTAAATAAGCGTCATCTGTACAACTGGACAGTGATTAATGAAGTGGCACACGCGACTGAAAAACCGCGCACCGCGCCGATTAGATTGCCAGCATTTATACCACCCGCAAGCACTGCGTCTGCCTGTCAACAAACCGCTACGCAGCTGATTCGCCAACGCCGCAGTGCGCAACACTTTAATCCACAACCAACCTTAGCCGAACAGGATTTTTACCGTATTCTGACCGCCACGTTACCTGACAAACTGCCGTTTGATGTGTGGTCGCTACCTAATAATATTCACCTGTTTATTTTTGTGCATCGGGTGGAAGGTTTGGAAGCGGGTTTATACGCGCTACCCAGAAATGCAGAAAAACTGCCCGCATTACAAACAGCAACCTCCAATAAGTTTGAATGGCAAGCGGTTGCCGCACCGCTACCGTTGTATAAATTAATCAGTGCCAATTGTCGCAATGCGGCAAAAACCTTGTCGTGTCATCAGGCGATTGCCAGTGACAGTGCGTTTAGTCTGGCGATGGTGGCTGAATTTTCAGCAAACGTAGAAGCCGCCGCGTGGCATTATCGGTATTTGTTTTGGGAAGCGGGGTTAATCGGGCAGGTGTTGTATCTGGAAGCCGAAGCCGCTGGGGTGCGTGGTACGGGTATCGGCTGTTATTTTGATGACAGCGTACATGAGGTGTTAGGGCTTACGGATGAAACGTTTCAGAGTCTGTATCATTTCACCGTGGGTACGCCGTTAGACGATAGTCGCTTGCAAACCTTGCCCGCCTACGCGCATTTGAAGTAGCTGACGTAAACAATTGAAATGCTGTTGTGTGTGGACTACGGCATTGTTGCTCCGCGTACAACTTTTATAGACCATAAAATGACAAAATTTACTGGTTGATGATAACATTAGCCGTTTACATTTTAATTTACATCAATAAGATTGAGGGGGATATTTTGGTACGGTTTTTATTCATTGCGTTATCGCTACTGCTCATGCCCAGTTTGGCATCGGCGGCAGAATTTCATAACTTAGGATTAACGGGAACAGAGCGTGGTGTTTACACGGTTCTGATTTTTATCATTGCGTATGGCTTTGTCATGACGGAAGAATTTACGCATATGCGTAAATCCAAGCCCGTTATTCTTGCCGCAGGTATTATTTGGGGTCACGCTGCCATTTTGGCGCATCAAGCAGGCGTTGCTACCGAAGAAATGCACAAAGTGTTTGAACACAACTTAACGGAATACGCTGAGTTGATGTTGTTCTTATTGGTTGCTATGACTTATATCAACTCAATGGCAGAACGTAATGTATTTGAAGCCTTGCGTTCTTGGCTGGTCAGAAAACAATTCGGCTACCGTAAATTGTTTTTGATTACAGGCGTGATTACGTTCTTCTTATCAGCGGTTGCCGATAACCTGACTGCCGCCTTATTGGTCGGCGCGGTGGTTATGGCGGTAGGTGCAGATAACCCAAAATTCGTCAGTATCGGTTTTGTCAATTTAGTCGTTGCCGCTAATGCGGGTGGTGCATTCTGTCCGTTTGGTGACATTACTACGTTAATGGTTTGGCAGGCAGGTTATGCTGAATTTTTCGACTTCTTCAAATTGTTTGTACCTTCGATGGTCAACTATGCAGTCCCTGCGGCAGTAATGTATTTTGCTGTACCTGATGAGCAACCGCTGGTTTCTGATGAAGAAGCGGTACAGTTAAAACAAGGTGCGATTGTTATTTGTGTCATGTTCTTGTTGACTATCTGTACTGCTGTGAGCTTTAAACAAGTGTTACATTTGCCGCCGTTTATGGGCATGATGACAGGTATGTCAGTGTTAATGCTCTATGGCTACTTCATCAAAAAAAGATTCACTGTTGAAGGCGAAGAAGGTTTTGATATTTTCAATAAAGTACGTCACGCCGAATGGGACACCTTATTATTCTTCTTCGGTGTCGTATTTGCGGTCGGTGGTTTAGGGTATATCGGCTATCTGGAATTATTATCGGCGGGTATGTACGACGGCTTAGGCCCCACCACTGCCAACATTTTAGTCGGTATCATTTCTGCTATCGTTGATAACATTCCTGTGATGTTCGCAGTATTGAACATGGGTGTAGACATGGACTTATACCAATGGCTGTTGGTCACTCTGACAGCAGGCGTGGGCGGTTCATTATTGTCAGTCGGTTCTGCGGCTGGGGTTGCTTTAATGGGTGCATCCAATCACAAATATACCTTCTTTAGTCATTTAAAATGGACTCCAGCGATTGCCGCAGGCTACGCTGCCAGTATCCTTACACATTATTTGATTAACGGTTAAGGCGTATTTTGCACCGCGCAATTGTGCAGTGCAGCTGATAAAAAAGGTCGAAGTCCTAAGGACTCGACCTTTTTTTATGCGTGTTCATTCAGAAGCGCGATAGTCCTGAACTGAGTGATAAAAACGGGAGGTCAAGCTCTGCTTGACTGTCAGGAAAAGCCTGACCTCCGTCATAAGTCACTCACTCGTTACCACCACCAAAGCGCAAAGACGTTGCAATGTAAGTTATCGCTGCGTCTTAATGTGTACCCGCATAACTGACTTTATAAATCACTCCAAGCTGGTCATCACTGATTAACACATTACCGTCAGGTAAAGTCAGAATATCCACAGGTCGTCCTAATACTTTACCGTCCGCTGTCAGCCAACCGCTGATAAACGCCTGTTCAGCAATCGCTTTATGGTCTTTAAATTTTACCAGAGCGACGCGATAACCTTGCGGTTCAGTGCGATTCCATGAGCCGTGTTGCGCAACGAATAACTGATTTTTATATTCAGCAGGGAACGATTTTCCCGTGTAAAAACGCATTCCCAACGGCGCGATATGGGCTTTGTATTTCCACGCAGGCGCAGTGTAATCCGCGCATTTTTTACCCGCACCAAACTCAGGATCCAGCGTGTCGCCGCCATGACAATACGGATAACCAAAATGTTCGCCTGTTTGTGTCCATTGGTTTAATTCATCGGCGGGTTCATCATCGCCTAAATAATCCCGTCCGTTATCATTAAAAAACAGCGTGTTGGTGTCAGGTTGCCAATCAAAACCGACGGTGTTTCTTATGCCGCGTGCCAGAATTTCCAGCTCAGTGCCATTGGGATTTAAGCGCACTAATGAGGTGTAAATCTCTTTTTCAGGGTCGCAGATATTACAGGGCGCACCAACGGCGGTATACAGTTTGTTATCGGCACCAAAGCGTAAATACTTCCAGCCATGATGTTTATCATCGGGCAGTTTATCGGTGACAACGACAGGCGCGGGTGGCTTGTCCAAATGTTGCGTAATGGCATCAAAGCGTAAAATACGATTCACTGCCGCAACATACAACGCGCCCTCTTTATACGCCACGCCATTGGGCATATATAAATTGTCGGCAATCACATAACGCTGATCGCTGACACCATCATGATCCGCATCGGCAAGTGCGTACACTTTGCCTTCTTTACCTGTGCCGACAAAGACCACACCATCCTCGGCTAATGCCATACTGCGCGCATTCGGCACGTTATCCGCATAAATGGAGATAGAAAATCCAGCGGGTAGCGATAATTGCTTAAGTATTTCTTGATGATCAGGTTGTGCAAAAGCTAACCCCGTGTTAAATAAAAGCAGGGCAGAAAGGGTAGTTTTTAGTGAAACCATGAGCTTAATCTCCAGTAATGACAATGCGCTTATATTAGTATCATTGTGGAAAAACAGATAGTTAAATAGTAAATGGTTTTTTAGCTTAATTTATGATTGACTAAGGCAAAGTCAGGCTGGGTATCGGGCGATAATTTATACTCACTATTTCATTTCATTTCATCACGTTGCTAAAGCGCAGCAAGAGGGCAATATGCCAAGATTAACACCGCAAGAAAAAACCTTCCGCACTCATGACGGTGTGGAGCTGTTTTACCGCTACTGGTCTACAGCGAAACCCAAAGGCGCGATTGTGTTAATCCATCGTGGTCATGAACATTCGGGGCGCATGGCGCATTTGGTTGATGAGTTGCAACTGCCTGAGTATGCGTTTTTTGCTCACGATGCGCGGGGTTACGGACGTTCCCCGGGGGTGCGTGGTTTTAGTCCTAGTCTTGGTACATCGGTGCGTGATGTACAAACCTTTATTGACCATATTGCCGACAGCTACAAAATCCCCGTTGAAAATATCGCCGTGATTGCGCAAAGCGTGGGCGCAGTAGTGGCGGCAACGTGGGCGCATGATTACGCGCCGAAAATTCGCTGTATGGTGCTGGCTTCGCCTGCGTTTAAAGTGAAATTGTATATGCCGTTTGCGCGGTTTAATCTGAAATTAATCCAGTCGCTACGCGGGAATTTTTTCGTCAACAGCTATGTGAAAGCGAAATTTCTCACCCATGATGCAGAACGCATTGCCAGTTATAACAGCGACCCGCTGATTACCCGTCCCATCTCGGTTAATATTCTGCTCGCGTTGTATGAAACCGCTGAACGGATTGTTGCCGATGCCGAAGCGATACAAGTGCCGACGCAATTGTTAATTTCAGGTGATGATTGGGTGGTGCATCATTTGCCGCAATATGAATTCCTTGCCAGATTAGGTGCAACTATTAAAGAAGTGCATTTATTGGCTGGCTTTTTTCACGATACTTTTGGTGAAAAAGACCGCGCCTTAGCGGTCAGCAAAGCACGGCGTTTTATTGAACGACAGTTCACCGAATCGCCGCCGCGTGAAAGTTTACTCGATGCGCATTTAGCAGGTTTTACCAAGCGGGAAGCGGATGCACTGGCTGAACCAACCCGCAGACTGTATTGGTCGGCAACCCGTTTCTGGTTAAAAGTGTTTGGTTTGCTATCCGCTGGTATCAAGCTGGGGCATCAAACAGGTTTCGATTCAGGCAGCACCTTAGATTATGTGTATCGCAATCAACCGTCTGGTCTCACGCCATTGGGTAAGTTAATCGACAAAAATTATCTTAACTCTATCGGCTGGCGCGGTATTCGTCAGCGCAAAATTCATGTTGAAGAATTGCTTTGCAAAGCCATGTCCTTATTGGCAGCAGCGAATAAAAAAGTCCACATTGTTGATATTGCCGCAGGGCATGGACGCTATGTACTCGAAGCTCTCACCAACAGCGACGTTAAACCTGATTCCATTTTATTGCGTGATTATAGCGATATTAATGTGCGTGACGGTTCGGCATTGATTCGTCAAAAAGGGCTGGAAGCCATTGCCCGTTTTGAAAAAGGCGACGCATTTAATGCGGATAATTTAGCGGCAATCAAACCGCGTCCAACCATCGGTATTGTGTCGGGTTTGTATGAACTGTTTGCTGATAATGAACAAGTGCGCCGTTCTCTGGCGGGGCTGAGTTCGGCAATTCCCGCAGGCGGTTATTTGATTTATACCTGCCAACCGTGGCATCCGCAATTAGAATTCATTGCCCGCGCCTTGACCAGTCATCGCCAAGGTTCAGCGTGGGTGATGCGTCGCCGTACACAGGCAGAAATGGATCAGCTTGTCGAAGCGGCGGGGTTTAAAAAACTCGAACAACGTATAGACGATTGGGGTATTTTCACTGTCAGCCTCGCCCAACGCAATGGTTGAGCAATCACGCCCTTGGAAACGCGGATTGGCGTGGTTGCTGTTACTCGCGCCGTTCTTTTTTACCACTTATAGCTTTAGCAATTGGCTAGCCGCACAACGTAGCGATGTCGGCTCAGTGGTCTTTGAGTGGGAAATCGGAATGCCGTTTTTGCCGTGGACGATTCTGCCCTATTGGGTGATTGATTTGTTTTATGGCTTATCGTTGCTGATACCGCGCTCGCGTGATGAACTCGATGCCCATGCGAAACGCTTATTCACCGCGCAAGTTATTTCCGTGCTGTGCTTTATTGCCTTCCCGTTGCGCTTTAGTTTTGAGCGTCCTGAAACCAGCGGTGTGTTTGGCTGGTTATTTGATGTGCTGCTGGGTTTTGACCTGCCGTTTAATCAAGCACCGTCACTGCATATCAGCTTATTAGTCATCCTGTGGACGCTGTATGCGCGTTATCTATCGGGCTGGTGGTTGTGGCTGTTACGTTTGATTGCGCTGTCTATCGGTTTGTCAGTATTAACCACTTACCAACACCATTTCATTGATATACCCACTGGCGCGTTAGTCGGTTGTATCGCCGTGATGTTATTTCCGTTACAGCCACAAACCGAGATTAGGCAACGCGACCCGCACCGCTTTGTATTGGGTGCGTATTATTTGGCAGGCGCGGTCATACTTGCGGTGTTAGCCGTGTTATTGCAAGGTGCGTGGCTGTGGTTATTATGGGGTGCGTGTGCCTTAACCGCCGTTGCCAGCATTTACTTTTTGGGCAATCCTTTATTGTTTCGCAATCATAACGGACGCATGGAAGAAGCGGTGCTGGTGTTACTCGCACCGTATTTATTATGCGCGTGGCTTAATTCGCGTTGCTGGACGTATAAACATCCTGAACCGAGTGAAATTGTAGCGGGTTTGTGGCTGTCGCGTTTACCTTCGCGTTCAGTCATTAAGCAATTACAACCTGTCAGTTTGGTGGATTGTTGCGCTGAATTACCTGTCATGGCGTGCGGTCAGGCTGTTTATGGTGTGCCGATGTTGGATTTACTCGCCCCTGAAGTGGCACAAATCGAACAAGGCGTGGCGGTCATTAACGCCGCCCGACAATCGGGTAATACGCTGGTGTTTTGTGCGCTGGGTTATTCACGCAGTGCGGTGATTATTATCGCCAGTCTCATAGATCAAGGACTAGCGGCAAACATTGATGAGGCGGTCGATAGAGTACGCAAGGCGCGACCCAGATTGGTATTATCGGCGTTGCATAGAGCAAAACTGGAGGACTGGTATGAACGAAACCAACGATGAGCTATTAACCGCCACGATAAGCGCGGCGTTCCTTCGTTCTATGGGCAACGTGCTGAACAATTGGTCAATGCTGTTGGCATTAGCGGCAATACTGATCATCGGCTTAAAAACCAACAGCGTTTACAGTGTCGCTTTGTTGTCTGCGTCGGTGAGTGCGGCACTGATACAAGCCTATTTTGCTGCCCGTTGTGCCTTTGATGCGGCGGTATTTGCAGCTTTAGGCGGAGAAATCAGGCAATATGAAGGCTTTGACCGACTATTAACACGTTGGAAGCTACGAGGCGAAAATGTAGCATCCCGCTCACTGGATGAACGGGTGCGAGGTGCGATAGGCTTATTGCGTTGGCAGGCTGGTAGCTTTTGCGGGCAAATTATATTGTTGTGCGTTGGTTTGTGCTATTCCTGATTGAGGATTCTGCCTGTGTTAATAAATACACGATGCCCAATGAATGACAATACAGTTATAGTATCATCCCGAAAAACATTGAATTAATTTATTCCATCCCCATATAACCCCGAACATCAACTCAACAAGAGGGCTATTCCCATGATGCGTATTTTGCTTTTCTTGGCGACCAACATCGCCATAATGTTTGTTATCAGTATTATTTTCAGTGTTTTAGGCTTAACAGGTACGCTGGACGCGCAAGGTGTCGATCTTAATCTCAATGCTTTATTAGTTATGTCGGCAATTATTGGCATGGTGGGTTCGTTCATTTCGTTAGCCATGTCTAAATGGTCAGCTAAAAGAGCGATGGGCGTTTATGTGATTGAACAGCCGCAAGATCAAACCGAACGCTGGTTGATTGAGGTGGTGAAGCGTCAGGCGCAACGGGTCGGTATTGATATGCCCGAAGTCGGTATTTTCAACACCCCAGAACCCAATGCGTTTGCCACTGGCATGACTAAAAACAGCTCCTTGGTTGCTGTGAGTTCAGGCTTATTGCAAACCATGAACCAAGATGAAGTCGAAGCGGTTATCGGGCATGAAATGAGCCACGTTGCCAATGGCGATATGGTGACAATGGCGTTAATGCAGGGCGTGTTGAATACGTTTGTGTATTTTTTCGCTACGGTCATCGGTCATATTGTTGATCGCACCGTCTTTAAAACCGAAGAGGGACGAGGCCCGGCGTATTATATTGTGCAGATAGTGGCACAAATCGTGTTGGGCATTTTGGCTTCCATGATAGTGCTGTGGTTCTCACGTTACCGTGAATTCAAAGCCGATGCAGGCGGTGCGAATTTGGCAGGACGTGAAAAAATGATCAGTGCGTTACGCGCCTTACAACGCAATCAGGAAGCACCACCGTTAGCAGGTCAATTAGCCGCCTTTGGTATCAGCGGCAGCGGCGGTATGTCGCGTTTATTTATGAGTCACCCACCCTTAGAAGAGCGCATTGCCGCTTTACAAAATCAACGTTAATTTTCACTGACAAGCTCTGCGCGGTTTTAACAACCGCGCAGGGTTTTAGCACAAGGATTTCCACCATGAAAAAAATATTATGTGTAGCCGCCTTATTATTGGCGACCAACAGTTATGCCGAAAATAATAAAAATGAATGGCAAAACACCACAATTTCCGAAGCGACTATCGAAAAAATCCAAGCCGCAAAATATGAATATAAAAAATGCGTCAGTGATGAAATGCAAAAAGCCACTTATGCCAGCCAAGAAAGCCGCGCCGCCACAGAAACCATCATGAAACAATGCGAACCCGTGCTGACTAAAATGCGTGAAGTCTATCTGGGTGAAAAAGTTCCCGAAGTCATCGCCGACCGTCATTTAAAACAATTACGCCTGCAAACAACCCGTGATGCGTTACAGAATATGATGTATGCCGAAGCCGCCCGTCAATCGGGTCAATCCAAGTAAGCCGCGAGTCTGTTGCAATGAATACCTATACTATTGATTTATCCTTACAGCCGACCACATTTGATTTATGGCACGTTTGCCTTGCGGGTACAGTCGCTGTGTTAGCCGTAACGCTGATTATTGTGCTGATAGGCATGGTGATGAGCCTGCGCCGCAAACCTGAAACTATTACAATTCCTGCCGAACCCATCGTTAAAATTGTTGAAGTTGAAAAAATCGTTGAAGTGGAAAAAATTGTTCAAGCTCCAACGCCTGAACCTGTGATTCTAAAAGAAGCCACGCCCGATGCCGCCCTGCAATTGCTGGGTTTATTACAAAAAGAAGCCCGTTTTATCGACTTTATCGAAGAAGAAATTGCCGCTTACAGTGATGCCGATATTGGTATCGCCGCGCGTGTCGTGCATGAAGGTTGCCGTAAAGCCATTAACGAACATTTCACCTTAGCCCCTGTGCGTAGCGAAGACGAAGGCAAAAAAATTACTCTGCAACAAGGCTTTGATGCTACCACCGTGCGTTTAACAGGCAATATTGTCGGTTCAGCACCGTTTACTGGCAGCCTGATTCATAAAGGCTGGCAAGTGACCAATGTACGCTTACCTAAACTGACACAAGGACACAATGCCGCGATTATCGCCGCCGCTGAGGTTGAGCTATGAGTTTATTTGATCACATCAAAAAACCTAAACCACCTGAAACCGCTACCACACCCAGCAGTTCAGCGTTTGCCAATATGGGCAAACCCGCTGAACCGATAGCCGAGACACCAGCGGTAGAAACAGCACCTGAATCAGTCGCTTCCGTAGGTTGGGGTGAGGTACAAACCCCAACAACAACAACGACCGCCACCACGACAGAAACAAATGCTGACAACGCAACTGACCAGCATTTTTTTGTCGGTATCGACTTAGGCACAACCCACTGCGTCCTATCTTACGCAGAAGCCAGCGACGATGAAGACGCGGAATTTTCTCAGCAAGTCATGGCGATTCCGCAATTGACCGCCTTGGGTATGGTTGAAGATAAAAATCAATTACCCTCATTCCTGTATCAAGCGCATGAAGCTGAAATAGGCGCGGGTGAAACTGCCTTACCGTGGACAAACAAACCCGAATATTTAGTCGGTGAAGTGGCGCGTAATCTGGGCAGCAAAACGCCGATACGTTTAGTATCGAGTGCGAAAAGCTGGTTATGTCATGCAGGTGTCGATTGCAAAGCCCCAATACTTCCCGCCGATGCACCCGAAGAAATCGAGCGCGTCTCTCCGTTTCAAGCCACCACCGCGTATTTACAACACATCCGTGATGCGTGGCAACACCAACACCCAAACGCACCGCTATCTGAACAAGATTTAGTCATCACCGTCCCTGCGTCGTTTGATCCAGCGGCGCGGGAATTGACCGTAGAAGCCTCGCGTGCCGTCGGTTTACACCAAGCGATTCTATTAGAAGAACCGCAAGCCGCCGTTTACAGTTGGATAGAAAAAAGCCACGGCGAATGGCGCAAACAAGCGAAATGCGGCGATGTAATTTTAGTCATTGACGTAGGCGGCGGAACAACCGACTTATCATTAATCGCCGTCACCGAACAAAACGGCAATCTGGAACTGACCCGCGTAGCGGTCGGCGACCACATTTTATTAGGCGGCGACAACATGGATTTGGCATTGGCATACACCGTCAAAGCCAAACTGGAAAAAGACGGCAAACGTCTTGAGCCTTGGCAAATCCAAGCCCTAACCCACAGTTGCCGCGATGCCAAAGAAAAAATCTTCACCCAAGCCGATGTTGATAATATCCCGTTAGTGGTTGCCAATCGCGGTTCATCACTCATCGGCGGCACACTCCGCACCGAACTGACCCGCGAAGAAGTCAACCGCGTCTTAGTCGAAGGTTTCTTACCCAAAGTAGCCGCCAGTGATAGACCCATCAGCCGTACCCGCGCAGGGTTACGCACCGCAGGTTTGCCGTATGCCCAAGATGCCGCCATTACGCGCCACTTAGCGGCATTCCTTGCGAAACAGCAACAAGCCACTGACGATTTAAAGGACATAAACCTGCCCGAACACGCGACGTTCTTACACCCAACCGCCGTATTATTCAACGGCGGCGTATTAAAAGCCGATGTGTTAGCCAACCGTTTAATGGACGTATTAAACTCATGGTTACAGGCAGAACAAGCTCCCGAAGCTAGATTATTAGCAGGTGCGGATTTAGACTTAGCGGTTGCCAGAGGCGCGGCGTATTACAGCTTTGTTCGTCAAGGAAAAGGCGTGCGCATCAAAGGTGGCACAGCCGCCGCGTATTATGTCGGCATAGAAAGTGCAATGCCTGCTATTCCGGGTTTACCGCCTGAAATTGAAGCCCTATGTATCGCGCCGTTCGGCATGGAAGAAGGTACACAAAAAGAACTGCCCGATGATGAATTCGGTTTGGTCATCGGCGAACCTGTACGTTTTCGGTTCTTCGCCTCCAATACCCGCCGTGACGACATTGTCGGCACACGTTTGGATTACTGGACAGAAGACGAATTAAACGAATTGGATGAAATTGAAATTACCCTCGCCGAAGCCAATCGCCGCGCAGGTGAAGTCGTCCCCGTCCATCTACGCGCCGCCGTCACCGAAGTCGGCACGCTGGAATTACACGCCGTGTCGCAAAAAGACGATGGACAGTGGAAAATTGAGTTTGATGTGCGGGCAGGGGAGTAAGGGGCTAATGCCCTATATCTCTAGCGTTTAGCGCGTTAAATTAAAGCCTTCTGTGGTGTTTTACGATAGAATCCTGTAACCCTTTAGGCTTTTTGGCAAATTACTATGGCACTCTCACAAGTACGCATTAAATCCTTTAAGTCAATTGTCGATCAAACTATTGACTTAGGGCAATTAAATATATTTATAGGCACGAATGGCGCAGGTAAAAGTAATTTACTTGAAGCCATTGGTGTCTTGTCATGCGCTGTCGATGGACGAGTTGATTACAGTAAACTCGCTGATAGAGGGGCGCGTTTATCTGCTCCTGAGGTATTTAAAAGCTCATTTAAAAATTTAAAGCGTAAAAGCACTTTTTCATTGGATGCTAAATTTGGTGATTTAACGTATCACGCCAACATTAACGCGAATAGTGATGCTGAGTTTATGTTTTCAGCTGAAAAAATTTGCAATACAAAAGGACAACTGGCAGGACGCAGTAACGCTGGAGTGACTATACATAAAGAATTGTTTGCCAAACTGCCGCCTCAACAAAGTATTGTGACAACCTTAGAATCTTTAGGTAGCTTTGAAGATATTGAACTAAAAGAACTTAAGAGACTGAAGCAATACGCAATTTATGCACCCTCTACGCCTATTTTGCGCGGTGTTTCGCCCGATGGTAGTAATAAAGAGCCTCTAGGTTTGTATGGTGGCAGCTTATCGAGTGCGTTGAGTGATGTTATTACAGATGCACATCAATTAACGGGCGACCATGATTTAAGTCGTTTTTTTAAGCTATTCGATTGGTTTGAGAGTATTGGAACAACCGATAATATTTCTACCAAATTGCAATCTAATCACCTGCATACGGGTAAAAAAGTGGTTAGTTATATTGATAAATATATGGGGATGAAATTTAATAATCTCTATGCTTACGATGTCAGCGAAGGGGCTTTATACATTCTATTCATTTTGGTGTTGCTATTACACAAAAAAGCCCCGTCTTTATTTGCATTGGACAATGTTGATAACGCATTAAATCCTGCTATGGTACGAGACATGATGAGACATATCATCTCACTCCTTGAAGTTATGCCTGAAAAACAGATTCTAATGACTACACATAATCCTACTACCTTAGACGCAGTGGATTTATTTAATGACCAACATCGTTTATTTGTCGTAAAGCGTAACTCACAAGGTCATACCGAAGTTGAGCGTATTAAACCACCCGCTGGATTTACCCGCGAGTCTTGGATAGAAAAACATGGTGGTATGCGGCTATCAGAAATTTGGTTATCAGGCGTTATCGGTGGTTTAGCGGAAGGTTTTTAAATGGCTGAGAAGATTTTTCTGCTGGTTTGCGAAGGTGAAACGGATGTGTATATTTTTCAAGCCTTAGCAGCACACCTTTCCAACTCTGAAACACAACTTACGATTACCTCGCTTGCTCCTCAACACGATGCCACTAGCGGAACTTATGGAAGTCATGGTTATGGTGATGTTCTTAATTGGTGTTTAGCTTATCGTGATAAAGTGCAAATGTTGATTGATTTTAAGGGCGCAGAATCTATGTTAATACAAATGGATACCGATATTGCTCAACAAGCCAACCCCGATTGCACAACGCAAGGTCATTCTGCTAGACACTGTTGTCAGGAAAAACTCAGCGAACGGCTAGGTACTGCGCAAGAGCCACCACGTTGCCACTACATTCTTCCCACACAAAATACTGAAACTTGGTTGCTTGCTAGTCACAATTTCTCTGCGCTAAGTGAAAACTTGAACGTAATAAGCGATTTTGAGCAGATTACTAACACAGAACAACGACTTATCGCGCTTGGCTATAAGAGTAAAAAGGGCGTTAATAAAAATGCACCAAGAAGATTTAATAAAAGACCTGCTACCCAATATAAAAGACATGGCAAGCAACTTACCAGCAATCTAGCTCTTGCAAGACAACGATGCGCTGAGTTGGAACACTTATGCTTTTTATTTGAGAATACTTAAATATTAATGGCTTGCTCTCATGGAGTGACTTTCACCACATGACCATCATCCATTTGCGCTATGCGGTCGGCGAATTCAAAAATGCGGGCATCGTGGGTGACGATGACTAGGGCGCGGTCTTCGTGTAAGGCGACTTCTTTTAATAAGTTCATGACATTATGCCCGCTGACGTGGTCTAACGCGCTGGTGGGTTCGTCGCAGACGATTAACCGTGGGCTGTGAATCAGTGCGCGGGCAATGGCGACTCGTTGTTGTTGTCCGCCTGATAGTTGTGAGGGGAAGGATTTCCAGCGGTCGCCTAAACCGACTTGTTCCAATACTTTAATGGCTTTGCGCTCTGCTTCGGCGCGTTTCACACCGTTGATAATCAGCGGAATGGAGACATTTTCAGCGGCATTGAGTGAGGGTAATAAATTAAACGCCTGAAACACAAAGCCGATATTTTTGGCACGAAACTGGAGTTTATCTTTGCTGCGCATGGCGTTGACGTTTTCGCCGAACAGTTCACAGATACCTGAATCCTGATCCAGTATGCCCGCTATCACGGAAATTAACGTCGTCTTGCCGCAACCAGAGGGCCCGACCAGCATCATTAATTCGCCCAGCTTGATGGTTAAGTCGATGCCGTTGAGCGCGACGACTTTCTGCCCTCCTGTATCATAAATTTTAACCAGTTTTTCACAACGAACGGCATCAACCATAATCAGCTCTTAAATACGATGGCAGGTTCTAAACGCATGACTTTTAGAATGCTGATGAACGCGGCGAGCATACAGATAATGCTCACGCCCGCACCGCTGAATACCAGCAGTTGCCACGGAAATTTGAACGCTAAAATGGTGTGGCGCATGGCGTAGCCGAATAACGCGGTTAAGCCCACGCCCATGCCGTAACCGATACTGCCGACTAATACGGCTTGTAATAAAATCATGCGTAATAATGTCCAGTTGCTGGTTCCCATGGCTTTTAATACCCCGAATTGGCGGATATTTTCCAGTGTGAAGCTATAAAAAGTTTGTCCTGCAATTGCCGCACCGACAATAAAACCTAATAGTACCGAGATACCAAAGTTAATCGGTATGCCTGTGTTTTTTATGAAATAGTTATAGGTTATATCCATAAATTCTTGTTGCGTATAGGCGGCTAAGCCAGTTTTTTCTCGAATGCGGCGCGTAAGCTCGTCTAAATCTTGCCCTTTGATGGCTTTGACGAGGACAAACGACAATAATTTACGCTCTTTGGGTGCGTAGCTTTTCGCGCGGGAATAGGTGGTGTAGATGACAGGTTGGGATTGAAAGGTGCGGGTTACTTTAGCGATACCGACAATAATGGCGCGATGGTCATTGAGTTCCAGACTGTCACCTATTTTTAGCGGTATTTTTTTGCCGTCCGCATCCAGCTTACTGAGCTTTTCATTCAGACCATCAATATCAATAATCACGCCATCACTACGACGCAAATCGCTGATATTGCCTTGTAACATAATCGGCGGCCCGCCAATCAGCGTGGTGTCATCCAAACCGATGACGTTACAGGTTTGAAATGCGCCATCGGCAAGCCGTGCTTTTAATAAACCTTTATACATCGGCATTGCCCACGCCACGCCTGAAATGCCGCGTACTCGATACAGTTCGGTATCTTGCAGGGGTTTAATATCATCAACAAACTGGACTTTTTCATCCATCACCCAAATATCAGGTAAACCTGTATCAGAAATAAAACTGTAAGTGCGGGCGAGTATCCCCATAAAAATCGCGGGTTGTTGGGTCATAATCAGCGAGGCAAAGGTCAGCCCCATGACGATACCCAAGTATTTACCTGTATCGCCCATTAACATTTTTAAGGCTATGTGATTCATTATTGAGTCGGTGCAGGAAGTGTGAGAGGTGCATCATGCGATGAATGATGCCGCTTGCGGTGCTGTAATGATTTTATAGTGTTGCGGGTGTGATAACAAGGCGGAGGGCTTGTTGTGCTAAAAACCCATGAAAGCCCGTGCTGATATTGCTATCATGACACATTAAGCGTTTAACCAACCCAGACAGAGAATAACGTGCAGAATCCAGAATTAATGAATCAGTTAAAAAATACCGTGCAGTCCATTTTGGATGAAGCTAAACAACAGGGTGCGAGTGCGGCGGAAGCAGGGCTTAGTTTGCAGGACGGTTTATCCGTTACTGCGCGCTTGGGCGAAGTGGAAACCATTGAACATGATTGCAGCCAGAATTTAGGCGTAACCGTGTATTTCGGGCAATGCAAAGGCTCAGCAAGCAGTACCGATTTATCCCCTGAATCCATTAAAGAAACCGTGCGGGCGGCGTGCAGTATTGCGCGTTATACCAGCCCCGACCAATACGCAGGACTGCCTGATAAAGATTTGTTAGCGACTGAATTTCCTGATTTGGATTTATATCATCCGTGGAATATCAGTGCCGATGAAGCCATCGCCTTAGCCATTGAATGCGAAAACGCGGCGCGGTTTTATGATGCCGATATTAGCAATTCGGAAGGCGCGACCGTCAATAGTCATCAAGGTATCAGCGTGATGGGTAATAGTCTGGATTTTTTGCAAGGGCGATTATCTACCCGCCATTCCTTAAGTTGTTCGGTATTAGGGCAACGCGGCGACAGTATGCAGCGTGATTATTGGTATACCGTTGCCCGAAATGCGCAGTGTTTGGAAGCGGCGGTTGATGTCGGCAAAAAAGCCGCCGAGCGCACCTTGCGCCGTTTAAACGCGCAATCATTAAGCACCCGTCAATGCCCTGTATTATTTTGTGCGGAAATGGCTGGCGGGTTATTGGGTTCATTATGTGGCGCGATTAGTGGCGGTAATTTATACCGTAAATCGACGTTTTTATTGGATGCCTTAGGCACACAAATTTTCCCTGACTTTATTCATATCTACGAACAGCCGCATTTATTGGGTGCGTTAGGCAGTTCGATTTATGACGGTGAAGGTGTGGCAACGCAAGCGCGTGATTTAGTGCGTGACGGCGTGTTGCAAGGTTATATTTTAAGCACTTATTCAGCGCGTAAACTGGGCTTGCGCAGTACGGGTAATGCAGGCGGCGTACATAATTTAACCATTACGCCCAGCGATTCAGATTTTGACGCATTATTAAGACAAATGAACACAGGTTTATTGGTCACGGAATTAATGGGGCAGGGCGTGAATATGGTGACAGGTGATTATTCACGCGGTGCGGCAGGTTTTTGGGTAGAAAACGGCGTGATTCAATACCCTGTCGAAGAAATTACCATCGCAGGTAATTTAAAAACCATGTTTAAAAATATCGTCGCTATCGGTAACGATGTGGATTATCGCGGTAACACCCGCACAGGGTCGATATTGGTCGAGCAGATGTCGATTGCAGGGCAGTAAACCTGTAGGTCGGAATAAGCTCACACAAGCGTAGCGAAGTGTGGGCGTTTCCGACAAAATGGTAGTACACAGGTTTGGTGTTATAACTGCGTTGTCGGAAACGCCTATTTTCGCTCCCGCTCAAACAGGCTTATTCCGACCTACGGAACTACGGAACTGGCAGTCCTATTTTTCTACAATACCTTGACAATATCCGCTATCAACTCAGGGCCTCGATAAATCAAGCCGCTGTAAATTTGTACCAGACTCGCACCAGCGGCTAATTTTTCTTGTGCGTCTTCCGCTGTCAAAATCCCACCAGCGGCGATAATCGGTAATTTACCGTTAAATTCAGCCGCCAAACCACGCACCACGCGCGTGGCTTTGTCTTTCACAGGTGCGCCGCTCAAGCCGCCTGTTTCTTGTCCTAATGGATGATTGGCAACTGCATCACGGGTAATGGTGGTGTTAGTAGCAATCACCGCGTCGATGGAAAACTCCATTAAAAGGTTCGCAATGTGGGTAATTTCTTCGTCAGTTAAATCAGGGGCGATTTTTACCGCAATCGGTACATAACGCCCGTGTTGCTGTTCCAGAGTTAATTGTTCTGCTTTTAATGCCGCTAACAAACTTTTGATTTCATCGCCTTGTTGTAATTGGCGCAGGTTTTTGGTGTTGGGCGAGGAAATGTTGATAGTGATGTAACTGGCGAATGGGTAGGCTTTGCGTAAGCCGATTAAATAATCATCGGTCGCATTTTCAATCGGGGTATCGGCATTTTTACCGATATTAATACCCAGAATGCCTTGATAATGACTGCGCTGAACTTGTTCCAGCAAATGGTCGATACCCAGATTATTAAAGCCCATGCGGTTAATAATCGCTTCGTGTTCGGGTAGTCTGAATAAGCGTGGTTTGGGATTACCAGCTTGCGGGCGCGGCGTTACCGTACCGATTTCGACAAAGCCAAAACCTAAGGCGGCGAGCGCGTCAATATAATCGCCGTTTTTATCCAAACCAGCGGCAAGTCCGACGGGATTTTTAAAGGTTAAACCCATGACGGTGACGGGTTTATCGGCAATACTGGGATAAAGCAGTTTGTTTAAGCCTGTGGCTTGCGTGACGTTTAATAGTTTTAGCGTGATTTCGTGCGCAGTTTCAGGGTCTAGGGAAAACAGCAGCGGACGTAATAAGGGGTATAGATTCATAAGTTTATTTTTTGGTAGATTTGGATGAGTGCAGGTGCTTATCTATCTAAACGATAAGGTTCGGGCATAACCGCCGTTGGACGATTTAATAACACATCAACCAATAATTGTGCTGATGCAGGCCCCATCACTAAACCATTTCTAAAATGTCCTGCGTTAATACTCAAGTTGCTAATGGTGGGGTGTTTGCCTATATAAGGTACGCCGTGTTCTGTTCCGGGTCTTAAACCCGCCCAGTGTTTAATAATCGGGTAGTCGTTTAACACGGGTAATAAGTTGCGGGCAAAATTCACCAGTTGGTCATGCGCAGCTGTTGACGGGGTTTTATTAAAATCATCGTGTTCAACGGTGCTACCTGCCAGAATTTTACCGTCCAAACGTGGAATCAGGTATTGGTCGTTATCCAGCACGATATGGCGCAGCGTGTCAGGCTGGGCAGCAAATAATACCATTTGCCCCTTTACGGGTGCGATATTGGGCGTGTTATCGTTAATAAATTGGTCAAACAACTGCCCCGTCCACGCACCTGCTGAAATAACCAGTTGATTGACTTTAAATTGCCCTGTACTGGTGCTGATAGCGTTAATGCGCTGGTTGTCGTGACTGACAGCGGTTAAGGCGCAGTGTTCATGAATGTCACAACCGTGATTGATTAAATACTGTTTCAACGACTGCACTAAACGCGGATTGCGTGCTTGTGCAATGGTCGGCAACCATAAGGGATTGACTGGCGCGGTGTTGAGGTCGGTAAAAAAGTCATTGCCTGCGTGTTGGTAGGCAATATGATTATTTTCGCACCAATCAATAGCCGCTGTTATATCAGGATTTTTAGTCATCAATAAGCCGCAAGGATTCCATTCAGGGTCTATTTGCGTGTCGTTAAATAATTCTTCTGCCAAACTGGGATAGAGTCGCAAACTTTGCAGCACTAAACGGCTAATCGCATCCGCCTGTCGCCACGGATACAACGGCAATAAAATACCCCCCCCTGCCCACGACGATTCCTGACCCAATAAATTTTTCTCGATGACGGTAACACTCGCCCCTGTGTTAATTAATTCTCTCGCCGTCAGTAGCCCGATAATGCCGCCGCCGATAATGGTAATGTCTGAAATTGTGGTCATGAAATGAGTAGCTTTATAGGTGCTTAAGTAAAATGATAGGGTGATTATAACCTATCCGCCATAACACAAAAAATGTGTGTTAATTCAATAACATTGAAAGTTGACTATTTGATAATTTTTGTTGTTTTTTGTATACAGCCACTTGTTAATGTTCAGCATATATTGTTACTCATTGATAAATAAAGAGTAATTGGGAATAAAAAAAATTCTTAAAACTTGTGGCGAATGTGCTTTACTGCTAATATGACTCCTGTAACAAAGCTTTGTTGTATTAAAGCCAATTTTTGTAAGATAACAACCTCATGAGGGGGCTCAATGACATTTAAAAAAACTAAATTAGTGCTAAGCATTGCCACAGTAGCGTTAACTATGGGCGCAGCCCTAGTATCGCCACAAGCGATGGCTCATAAAGCAAAAAAGTCGCATCACCATACAAGTGCACAACCATCGTACAGTAAAGTTGACGCATTAGAATCTCAAGTGCGTATGATGCAAGAGCAAATAGCTGCTTTAACAGCAGCACAAACAACAGCCGCTCCTGTTGCTGCTGTTGATACTGCTAAAGTTGAAGAGTTAGACCAATGGATGGCATCTGTTAAAGCCGCCCCGGTTATCGAAAAAACTAAAGACAATATGATGTTCTTCCGTGGTGGTTATGCACACGCTAACGCTACAAGAGGCGGCACATTAGATCCTACTACTGTTGGAACTGCTGGTAATCGTAATGGTTTACTTAACGGCCCTATTACAGATAAAGACGCATGGTACATGGGTGCAGGTTTTGACTTTAGCTTAAACAACAATTTGTTTGGCTTAATGGACGACACCGAAGTCTTAGCTGAATTAATGTTCGACTATAAAGAATTAGGCACAAGAGGCTTTAACGGCATTTCTGGCAATGTAGCTAATGCAGTTAATATCGCTGGTCTTGGTATCAGTGCTAATACCCAAAGAGCAACTGTTAATCAGTTCACTTTAGCAGCATCTCCAAAAATTAAATTCATGAAAGGTAGCTCGTTCAGACCTTGGATTATTCCAGTTGGTTTTGAAATCAACGTTATCAGCCCACCATCTGATGCAATTACTGTATTAAACCCAGGTATGCAGTTCGGTTTAGGTGCGGATTACAAAATCTGGAAAGACATTTATATCGGTGCTGATGCCCGTTACCACCAAACGCTTAACAGCAGTGACGGTGTTAGAACTAACGGCTTAACTGCTGGTGGTTACCTCGGTTTAGGTTTCTAAGCAACGCGCTTAACAACCAATCCGAACAAAAGGAGGGTTTTAAACCCCTCCTTTTTTTTCGCCTGAAAATCGGCACTTTTTCTTACGACTGCCAGTCGTGTGTAACATACCAAGTCATTTCACATGAAAACTCTTTATCCTGAAATCCTTCCTTTTAACAGTTTTTTTCTCGACACTAACAGTCAGCATCAGGTTTATGTTGAGCAAAGTGGTAATCCTGACGGTATTCCTGTGGTTTTTTTGCATGGAGGCCCTTGTTCAGGGACTAAACCCCATCATCGCCAGTTTTTTAATCCCGAACGCTATCATATTATTCTGCTGGATCAACGTGCTTGCGGTCTGTCGCTACCGTTTGGTGAACTGGATAAAAATACCACTCAAGATTTATGTGACGATTTAGAACGTATCCGTACACAACTCACTATCAAACAATGGCTGGTCTTCGGTGGTTCGTGGGGCGCGGCATTGGCATTATTGTATGCACAACAGCATCCTGATAAAGTCATCGGTTTGATTATTCGTGCGGTATTTCTGGCGCGCAAAGCCGATTTAGACTGGTTTTCCAGAGACGGCGCAGGGCGTATTTATCCTGAACAATGGCAGCGGTTGATTAGCAGTATTCCTAATGCCAGCCACAACAATTTTGTACAGGAATGTTATAACGCTTTATGGGATAAAGACGAGGTGACGCAACGGCGAGTCGCTAAAGAATGGTTGGCATGGGGTGCGCAAGTCGCCTTAGGCAATGATTACCAGCCGACCGATGAACACGTTAGTGAAAAAATGCTCAAGCAGGCGCGGATGGAACTGCATTATGCTCAGCATCATTATTTTGTGCGTGAAAACCAGATTTTGGATAATTGCCACCTATTAGCAACTATTCCGACCGTGATTATTCACGGGCGCATGGATTTAGTCTGTCCTATCGAAGCGGGAATGCGTCTGCATCAAGCCATGCCTCATGCTGAATATATTATTCTGCCCACTGCGGGGCATATCGCTCAAGGTGAAGACATGATAAACGCGTTGGTATCGGCAACTGATAACTTTGCTGAAATTGTGTAGACGCGAATTTATTCGCGCCTTTAAAGCAAAACTACGCGAATAAATTCGCGTCTACATTGGTTATTAAAAAACCATCCAGAATAAGCGCGTCCAACTGCGCCGCCTGAAACGCTTGAATAGCTTCTTCGGCAGTGCGCACAATCGGTTCTTCGTGCATATTAAAACTGGTGTTAATGACACTGGCAACGCCAGTTAAGCGATAATAGTCGTTAATAATATCGTAATACGCAGGATTATCAACGCGGCGTATCACCTGCGGTCTGGCAGTATTATCCACATGAACCGCCGCTGGAATATTACGTTGTGCGACGGATGACGCATCGTAAGTCAGCGTCATAAATCGCGCCGCCACATGATCTGCTTGCCAATCAGGAAAATACGCGTGTGCTTGTTCTTCGATAATCACAGGCGCGAATGGCATAAACTCGGTGCGGGCGAATTTTTCATTCAGCCATTGATTGATATTTTTATCCTGACAAGAAGCCATTACTGTACGATTGCCCAATGCGCGCGGGCCGTATTCCATCTTACCAGCAGCGCGTGCCACGACTTTACCTGCGGCTAACAATTCAGCCACGCGGTAAGATAAGTTTTCAGGTTCACTGTAAGCCAGTCCTGATTTTTCCAGCGCCGCTAAGGCATTTTCGCGATTGATTTCTGTGCCTAAATAAACGTGCGGCTGTAACTTTGGTGTCAGACCATTTTGCAAGCGCGAATACACTTCGTAAGCCGCACCCGTTGCCAAACCACCATCACCCATATTCGGATGCACATAAATATTGTCGATTTCAGGCAAGGCTAACAAACGTTGATTTAATTTAACATTGGCAAATACGCCGCCTGCAACCGCCAATTTATTCACGCCTAATTGTTGCGCTTGCAGTTGTATCCACGCGCAAATTAAATGCTCGGTATAGGCTTGAATGCCTGCCGCAACATCCTCTTTACTCAAACCATCACACAATTCTCGAAGTGCCGACTGCCCGACTTCTTTAGCAAACTGCAAGGCAATTCGTGCTAATCGGGCATCAAATAAATTCGCCCAATCCGTTTGGTTAGTGTGCGCGAGTAAGCGCGACAACAACGGTTCTGGATTACCAAACGCTGCTAAACCCAGTACTTTTCCCTCATGGCGCGTGGCTTTAAAACCCAGATAAATCGTTACCGCTGAATACAGTAAACCGATACTGTTCAGATACGGTAAATACTCAATTTGTTGTAATTTTCCGTGTTCACCCAACCACACAGAACCCCACGAAAAATCACCCACACCATCCAAAGAAATCACCGCCACGCGCTCATCGGCAAACGGCGACGCATAATAAGCAGACGCGGCATGAGCTAAATGATGTTCAACGGTTTGGGTGGGTTTATCCGCCAAGACACCCGCAGGTTTTTGGCGTTGTTTAAATAAACGGGTAAGTCGCGCAGGTTGCTGATTCCAATAAAACTTTTTAATATCAGGTTCTTGTTTGGCGACTTTCGCCATGTATTTGAATAAGGTATCGACATAAGGTTTTTGATCCCAGCGCGACAACCCAGCCAACGCCACCACATCGACCTGTTCAGCGGTCACACCCGCAATCGCCAACGCCTCAGCAATGGCTTGGTGCGGATAAGCGTTATCCATTTTAATGCGGGAAATACGCTCCTCTTCAATAGAAGCGACCAATTGACCATCAATAACAATTGATGCAGCGGAATTATGATGACCTACATCATTAATGCCGAGAATTATCATAAACAAATATCCTGAAGATTAACTAAATTATTCAGATATTATACATGGTGTAGGGTGTGCGACGCGCTTTTGCCCGCCATCTGCGAATAAAAGCGGTGGGCAACAGAGCTTGCCCACCCTTGGATGATTAAAACTACTCAATGATGGCGCGGAACTTACCATTTGATATAACGTTGAAAAACAGCACCAAAATCATAGTTGCGAATTTCATTTCTGCGCTCATTGTAGTGCAGCTCAACCTGTTGCACGGTTTGATTGATAATATCGGGAAGATTCAACACCACCTGTTCTGACAGTTCACGCAGGGTAAACATTTTACTGACTGCTTCGTGGGTATTTTGCAAGGTGGTCATGTTGGTTTTAATGTCATAACACTTTTCGGAAATGGTAAACAGAGCTTTGTAAATATCTCTAATCTGTTCCATCTGCTTTTTATCAATATCAATAGAAATCGCCTGTTCGCCAACTTTGAATTTAAGTTCCGCATCCAGATCCACTGTTCCAGCGGTTTCAACCCGCACATGACTAATCGGATGATGTTTATACAGGTAGCGGTTCAGCGTCTTTTTCTTACTGGAAGCAATATTGCCATCCAAATGAATAAACGCGATATTGGTGAAACAGTATTCATCGGTCTTTGATTTGATGACGACAAAGATTTTTTCATTGTCTTCATGAAACACATATTCATCAATATCGGTTTTATCAAAATCTTTTACTTCAATGATTTTGCCAATATCACTTAAACCAAGTACATCAGCAGCTAAATTCTTAAACATATTTTTATCCTTTTGCGAAAGAGTGAGGTGCGATTAACGCACCTAAACTAAGTTTAATGGAGCATTCAAGTTTTCAGCAGTGCGGAGCAGCTTTAGCGTTTACCTGCTCTGTATATGCAAAAAAGCGTTGCCTACTGTATATAGTTCAAAGGGTTACAGCAATATCTCTCTGGTTTTTGCACGCAATTTTACGTTGAATTGTTTGGACACGGCACTTTCAAGTACATTATCAACGTCTGTCAGTTGTTCAATGTTCGATATGATTTGCACGCTACGAATAATGCTTCAAATTGCGCAATTGGCACGGGTTTACTGAACAGATAACCCTGACAGAGCGGGCAATTATTGTATTCCAAGAAGGCACGTTGCTCCTCGGTTTCTACACCTTCAGCGATGACTTCGATGCCTAAATTATGCACCATACCGATGATGGTTTGTATAATCATCATATCTGAGGGTTTTATGCCGATATTATGAACGAAGGACTTGTCAATTTTAAGTTGGTCAAATGGCAGGCGGGTCAAATAATTCAGGGATGAAAAACCTGTGCCAAAGTCATCCATCGAAAAGTGCACACCCATTTCCTTGAGTGCGTGCATTTTTACAATAGTGTCATTGACATTATCAATGACCAGACTTTCCGTGAGTTCCAGCTTGAGCCGTGCGGGGTTGATTGCTGTGTCGCTGAGTATTTGCTATACTTGAGTCACAAAGTCAGCCTGATGGAACTGCCGCACACTGACATTGACAGCCAGTTGCAAATGCTGGGTATCGGTATTGCTTTCCCATATTTTTAGCTGGGTGCACGCGCTCTGTAAAACCCATTGCCCGATAGCGGTTATCAAGCCAACCTCCTCAGCCAGTGGAATAAACGCATCGGGGAACATTAAACCCCGTTGCGGGTGTTGCCAGCGAATTAAGGCTTCTGCACCGATAATGCGTCCGTCATGGGTACTTTGTGCTTGGTAATACAGCTCGAACTGGTTTTCTGCCAGAGCCAGCCGCAAGTCAGCTTCCAGTAACACTCGCGCATTGAGGTTAATCTGCATTTGCGGATCAAAGAAGCGCAACGCATTACGTCCTGAAATTTTAGCCGCATACATGGCAATATCTGCCTGCTTAATCAGTTCATCTATCACTTGCCTTTTATTGTTAAACACCGTCACACCGATGCTGGAACTACTCAAGTAATTCTGTGTGCAAAGAAGATACGGCTCACTAAGAAGGTTCAAAATCTTATGCCCGATAACATCGGCTTGCGTCGCCGCTTCAAGGGTTTCTGCACTTAACTCAGTGAGTAGCACGACAAATTCATCGCCACCCAAACGGGCAACAGTATCAACTTCGCGGACACAAGAACTCAGGCGTTGCGCAACTTGTTGTAACAATAAGTCGCCAATGTTATGTCCCAGTGTGTCGTTTAAAATCTTGAAATGATCTATATCAAGAAAGAGCAGTGCGGCGTGTTCACCATTACGATGATTAGTTGCCAACACCGATTTTAAGCGTTCGCGCAGTAGTCGCCGATTCGGCAATCCCGTAAGTGGATCGTAGAATGCGAGACGTTCAACTTCTTCCAGTGCTGACTTAGTGATGCGAATGTCGGTGAATGTCGCTACATAATTTGTTACTACACCATCGTTATCATGTACGGCAGTGATAGTCAGATATTCTGGATAGATGTCGCCCGATTTACTCTGATTATAGATTTCGCCTTTCCAGCACCCAGTACGATGAATGCTTTCCCACATGGCAGCATAAAAGTCGGCATCATGACGACCTGATTGCAAAAATTTCGGGGTTTTACCAATGACTTCTACAGCGGAATAACCGTTGATATGCGCGAAGGCGGAATTTACCCGCAGAATGATGGTATTGGCATCGGTTACCATCATCCCTTCCTGAGATTCAAACACGGTGGCGGCGATGCGCAATTCGTCATTAACTTTAATCAGTTCTAATGCCCGCTGTTCTTTTTCCTTGTTTTGAAAGGCGAGTTCTTTATTGGCAATGACTAATTCGGCGGCGCGTTGTGTTTTCTCCTCGTATAGAAATGCAAGTTCTTTATTGGCATCAAATAACGCTTCAACTAATTTATTTACCGAGGCACTGAGCTGCATATATTCTAATTGCAGCTTATCTAATAGGTTGTGATTCATATTGTAAGTGTCTTTTCTTTTTATGACGAACCCCGTGCGAGGTAATCGTCTGATATTGGCATCTTTTTATTATCCTCCGTGGAACGTTATTTTCTACTTATTTTAAAAAAATTATTCAGATGGGTTGTCACCTAGACTTAGCAAACAGCTTACTTACTTACTGTTTGCTGATAACAACGGTGGGCAAAAAAGCCTGCCCACCCTACCAAAAGCTATTATTTAGCCACTGCCGCGCTCACCTCATCGACGCTGATTTTCCCTGCGCTGGAATGAGCGCGTAGGGTGGGTTGATACATATCGGTGGCATAAATCGGTGGAACGGTGAATACCCCTGCGCTGATGGCTTTGATTTTGTATTGGTATTCGGCGAGTTCGTTGGCGATACTGCCGTATAACACCACGCGGTCTTCACGAATATCAGCGTATTGCGGTGTCCAGTTTCCGCCCACTGATAAGCGGTCTTTCCACCATGATGAACCATTACCAGCGTCTTCTGCACCTTCACCTTCTTCGCTGACTTGTTCGTCTTCGGTTTTGGCAACAGGCGTTTGAATCACCGCTTCAAAACCAGCGGGCAGTAGGTCTTGTACTACCAAGTCATTAATGAACTCGCGGTCGATGGCGCGGATGCGCAGTTGCACAGTGAGTTCTTCACCTAAAGCGGCTTTAGTGACGGTTTCGCCTTTGGCATTCAAATACACGCGGCTGATTTCCAAGCCATCGTGAACATCGGCAGCGGGTGGCAGTTGGTCATAACCTGATTCTGATACTGCGTAATACAACGGCGCAGAACCATCCCCTGAAAAATGCAGTTTTTTGGTCGTGTCCGGGAAACTGACACGCGGCGCAAAGTTAGCGGGTAGCGTTAAGGCCTGTTGTTGTCCTGCGGCATCAATTGTCGTAATTGCCAGCGATTGCAGTGTGCTGGGCGGTACGGCATCGACATAAGCACCGTAAGCCAGCAATAAATAGGCGGACGACAAGGTGTTGTAACGTTGTTCTGTCAAACCTTTGACGATGTTTTGAAACACGGTAGGCGGCAGGGCTTGTAATCTGGCAGGGAAATGTTTTGCCAAAATGTACAGCGTCTGCGCATCGTGAATCATGGGGTCATAGTAGCCCTGATAGCTATAGGGTGTTGCTTTGCCCAGTTGGTTAATGGCGGTATTAATCAATTCATTGGCTAAGGTTTGTTGTTGCAATAGTTGATAACTTGCCGCCAGATAGACGCTCACTAAATCATTACGCCATTCTTCGTCTTTAAAATTGGCGCGTAAATTTTCGCGTAAGCTGGACAGCATAGCGGTGGTGACGATGCCTTGACGGGTTAATAAATACGCCGAGTATGCCCGCACCCGCACCGCTTGCAATTCACTGGCAGGGCTTGCCGCGAGGGTTTGCAGGTAGCTGGTGGTTTTTTGCAGCATATCATCGGGTACGGCAATGCCTGCGGCTTTGGCTTCCATTAATACATTTGCCGCATAGACGGAGGCAAATTCATGGGCTTCGGGAGATGCGCCCCATAAGCCAAAACCGCCTTCGGCATTTTGGCGGGTGCGCAATACAGCGACCAGTTTTAAGAAATCAGCATCGGTACTTTTAACGGCTTGTTGTTCGGTAAACTCAGGGTGTTTGCTCAAGACCAGCATCGGTATGGCTTTACTCATGAGTTGTTCGGTACAACTGTGTTCAAAATTATCCAGATAATCGGTTAATCCAGAGATGGACACTAAGGGCAGGGGAGACAGTCCCGCGCTGACTTTGCGATGTTGTGCATATAACAGGCGGTCAATCGCTAGGTCTTGCTGACCTGTAAAACTGCCAAAACGTAACTCGGCAATTTTAGGCGACGCAGGACGGACGCTCATGTCACTGTGCATGGTGCTGGTTTTGCCGCCCACTTCTGCGGTAAAGGTGAGTGTGGCATTGCCCAGTACCACTGCTGAACCTGAGGCGGCTTGCAGTTTAAAGGTTGCCACGCCTTCATGCCCTTCGGCAATCACCAGCGATTTTTTGGCTTCCTCTTTGATGGTCAGTTGCGGCGGCACGGTTAAGCTGATTTGTGCGGCGGCTTGGTCGCCTGAGCCTTGAACGTGATTTGCCACCGAGACACTGACGGTAAATTCATCATTGGGGGCAATCATATAAGGTGCGTTCGGGGTGACGATTAACTCACCGCGCACTTGGGTTTTATCGCTGACACTGGCGATTTTGCTGTCATTAACGGCAACTGCCATAATGCGCATTGTGCCGTTAAAGGTATCAGGTACGGTGTAGGTGAAGTCTTTTTCACCGTTTAAATCAACGATGCCTGACCAATACACGGCTGGTTTATCGTGTTTGCGTTTAAACGGATTTAAAAACGACGATTCATCTTCTTCCGCATCACCACCCGGTGCGGCGGCTTGCATGAGTTTTCTAAATTCAGGCAGAATTAAATCCAGAATTTGTGTGGTATCGACTTCCAACTGACGTTTTTTGAAAAAATGCCCTAATGGGTCGGGATTTTCATAACGCGCCACTTGTAAAATACCTTCATCGACCGCAAACACCACCACGCGCGTGGGTTCAGGGCTGCTCAGTTTCATGGTTAATACTTCACCCGGTTTAATCAGTTCGGGTACGCTGAGTTTTAACGCTTCGGTGTGGCGTGCCAGACTGATTTTAAACGGCGCGACACCGTAAGACAGCGGACTCATAAAAATTTCATCGGAGCTGGGATCGCGTATGTACTGCACGGAAACGTAAGCGTTACCAGTGAGTTCATGCGGCACTTGAATGTACTGCACCGAGGCTTGAGTATCGGCTTTAAACCACACGCTTTGATACACTTTGTCGCGTTCGATGGTGATTAGACCTGCGCCTGTGTAAGGTGCGCGAATGTTGACGGCAATCAAATCGCCGCCGTCGTATTCGGCTTTATCCAACGTCAGTTGTAATTCGGCATTGCGGTCTAAACTGCGCGATACATTGCCCGCACCTGCAACGCTGTAATCAATACGACTGAGTAATAAACCGTTAGCATCCCGCACAATGTAAGAATAATCGCCAGCGGTAGTACTATCGAGCGTTAAATCATAACCTTCTTTGGCAATGACTAACGGCTCTTTGCGCACGCTGATTTCTTTCGGACGGGATTCATATTTATAAGTGTTGTCTTCTTGGCGCGTCAACACCGATAACACTTTGCGCTCCACCAATTCCAGCGTCAGTTTATCGGCTGCGATGGGTTGTACTTGTGGATCAATCGCTAATAACTGCGCATGGCGTTTGGCATCTTTAGCGACAAAATTCAACGCGCCATCGGCTTTGTAACCGACTAAAAACGGCATATCTGATACTAAGGTTTCCGCTTCGGCGGCGACACTGCGCCCGCCTTGGGCTTCAAATGCACGGGTGAAAAAGCGCAGGTGATAAGTGGCTTTGGTGTATTTTTCCAAGCCCAGATTAAATTCTGCATTGCCTTTACTATCGGTTTGTCCTGCGGTCAGTTTTTCATCAAAACCTTCTTTGGCATAATGCGGGTCGAAGAAATTGTAATCTTTATAACGTTTAAACGCGGGCAGGGCAGGTTTTAGGGTGATATTGGCTTCCACTTGCCGTGCTTCGGCAGGTGCGCCGTATAAGTTCTGCACATTGACGGTGACTTTTAAATCTTCAGGATGCACCCAACCGTCCGACACGGGTTTGGAAAAGGTCGCGGTGGTTTTGATACGGTCGGGTTGAAATTCCTCCACTTTAACTTTGGTATCACCTAAAAATTCATCGGTACGTCCGTCTTTCACGGTGTATAAACTGATGTTGTAATTGCCTGTCGGTGAGCTTTCCAGTGTGTCATAAGACAGTTCGTTAAAGCCGCCTGCTTCTAAATTAATTTTGCTGGTTTTGACAATCAAGCCGCGCGAATCGGTGATTTCCGCTTGTAGCGGAATGCCGGTCATCGGCAGATTCCATTGTGCGGTTTTGACGATCATGCCGATGTGGAAGGTATCACCCGGACGGTAAATGCCTCTATCTGAAAATAAATAGGCGTTGAGTTGGTTGGCATCTTTGGCATTGGCTTCGCCGTCAATCGCAAAACGGGACATATTCAAGCGTCGGTCTTCGCGCCCCATCGGTAGGAAACTGATGTCGCCTTGGTATTTCACCAGATAAAACATCGGTTGGCGTTCGCGTTCTAAGCCTGATAATTTGGCAAAACGGGCTTTGCCTTGGTCGTCGGTGCGTCCGCTGAACAGTATCAAGCCGTTTTTGCCGATAATATCGACTTCGGCTTGTGCTTGCGGTTTGCCTGTTTGGATAGATTGCACGAAGACTACTTGTGAGCCGTCTTGTTCGGTTTTAACGATAATGCCCAAGTCGGTGACTAAAATCAGCCGTTTATCAACGGCTTCTTCACTACTGTAATCTGGGCTGGCAGGATCATAATTTTTGGCGGTGATTAAAAAGATACCTCGTTTATTATTGCCATTGCTGTCAGTCATGTACGCGCTTAAATCGACAGGCTGATAAGTGGGCGTACCCGCAGTTTGTTGATCTAACGGCAGCGCGATTTCAAACCGTTCGGTTAAGTTATCTTGTCCAAAATCGCCCAAAAAGCTGGGGTGACTGAATTCGCCCTCAGTTTGGGAAATCAGGTGTTGGATTTGATCGGGTAACACGCGCCCTAATTCCACTTTAACGCCTAATAAATCCCGCGCCATTAAAGCAATTTTTTTCTCACCGCTTAAGGTGAGTAAAGAGCCTTCACCCAAAATGTGTAATTCTTTGGGATAGCTAGGTACGGGCAGGGTTCGGTATTCGGGTTTAGGCAATTGATAGCCGCCGAAGGATTTGATGTTTTTATTGATGTTGACGAATAATTGCCGCCCGACATCGACTTGTAATTTAAAGCCGTGGGTTTGCGAAAATTCATGTTCCGCAGGGATGGCTTTGGCAGGTAAGCGGGTGCTTAAGCCAATAATATCTGGGGTTACTTCGTCAGCTGACCACGGATAAGGTTGCGTTTGGTCGGCATCGGGTGTTTTGGGATTATTGCGTGGTAACAGCCAGACTTCCATTGCCTGTGCCATTTTTTGTTCGTGAACAGGCATGGTGGTGTTGATGACCAGAATCTGCTCTTGTTGTTGGGTTTGCTTGTTGGGCATCACCGTCAACTGCACGTCGTTGATAGACAGTCCGTTATACAAACCAGGAACTTGCACGTTGGCAGTTAAGGGTTCGCGGTTGGTGGCACTTGAGCCTTCGGCAGTGACATCACCCGACAGATTTAAGATAACCTGTTGATCGTAAGCGGGAATCGGTAACGATTCAGAATGCACAAACGCATTGAGTTTTAATTTGTCCAAGGTAACAGTGAAACTGAGATTTTTATCTTGTTTCGCATCTTCCGCGCGGTTTTTCAGCGTCAGTTTGATATTTTTTTCCAGCGTTTTGCCGTCAACAGGATGGCTGAAATGCAGTTGAATAACGGCTTTTTTTAATACGGGGTCGGTTGGGTCTTGATAAAACTCGGCTTTTTCCAGTGTCGAGACAAACACAGGCGCGGCAAAATCAAACGTCCATTTGGTTAATAAAATTTGTGGCGCGACGACATTTTTTTCCAGCTTAACGTCGTATTTTTCGCCCACTGTCCATTCTTTATCTGGACGAAATTCCAGCGTTTTATCATCCACCCAATGCCAATGCCCAGCAACTTTAGGACTCATCACGATGCCGTCGGTAATATCCTTATCAACCAACGCCAATGGCGCGACTGAACTTGCAAAGGTGACGACTAATGGATGCGGCGGTTCTTGTTGTTCAAGATCAGCGCGTTCAGGGGCTTGTACCGTAAAATCAACGGTGACAGGTTTGGGGCGCGCTTGCCACCATTGATAACCGAACCAACCAGACGCGCTGATAGCCACGATAGCGAATAGCCCGATAACACCTATCATGGGTTTTTGTCGAATGGTATCAACACGACTGACTAACCACAGTTTAATATGACTGAACCATGGCGGCTGTTGCCATTGGACAATACCGAATAACCCCACCAATCCTTTTAGAATAGTGCTGAAAAACGTGCTGAGAAGTGCAGTAAACTGGTTCATTGGGCTGCTCGCGTAAAATGAAAATGGTCGTTACGGTTGGTTATCGGGTGTTTATATTCTTTTTTTGTGACGATTTAATAAATTGCACTCATCACGCAGACATGATTACAAAAACTTTTTTTCTTCTGCCTTTGTTTTGTCGGGTGTTGGAACAGGCACGGGGACGGGCGTAGAATTAGCCTCTCCCGCTTTAGGGGCTACGGCTTTAGCTTCCGCAAGTTTTTCACGCCGCACACCTTCACCATACATGGTAAAGCTAATCATCACTAAAACGGTGGTCACTGCAACAATAATGAGTCTGTTCGGTTTTTTTAAAAAGAATAACGGCCACTGGGGTTTAAACATTCCAATAGTAAAAAAAAGGATTGTCCAGAAGGCCAAGTGAAAAGAATAATTTACCATTTATATTTACCTGTTAATGTTGATTTGAGTAGATTATTATTGCGCAAAACGGATTTTTGCAAACGCTGTCTATTTTAGCGGTTTTGGTTTATCAAAGTAGGTTTTATGTGCCGTTGTGGCATTTTTTTATTTAAGTAATCAGGGGGGCTTTATGGGTGGTTTTGTTATTGTATTATTAGTTTTTGCAGTGGTATTAGTGTTTATGAGTGTTAAATCTGTGCCGCAGGGGATGGAATATACCGTGCAGCGTTTTGGTCGTTATACCAATACCTTAACTCCAGGCTTGAATATTATCATCCCTATTATTGATAGCATCGGGCATAAGATGATTATGATGGAACAAGTGATGGATGTGCCGTCACAAGAAGTCATTACCAAAGATAATGCAATGGTAACGGTAGATGGCGTTATTTTTTATCAGGTCATGGATGCCGCTAAAGCCGCTTATGAAGTCAGTCAATTAAGCTGGGCAATTTTGAATCTGGTAATGACCAACATTCGTACGGTGATGGGTTCGATGGATTTGGATGAGTTGTTATCGCGCCGTGATGATATTAATGCCCGTATTTTGAATGTCGTTGATGATGCGACTACGCCTTGGGGTATTAAAGTCACGCGTATTGAAATTAAAGACATTGCACCGCCAAAAGATTTGGTGGAAGCAATGGGCAGACAAATGAAAGCCGAACGTTTAAAACGTGCGTCGATTCTGGAAGCCGAAGGGCTGCGACAAGCAGAAATTTTACGCGCGGAAGGGGCGCAACAAGCTGCTATTTTAGAAGCCGAAGGGCGTAAAGAAGCCTCCTACCGTGATGCCGACGCACGCGAACGCTTGGCACAAGCCGAAGCCCGCGCCACCTTAATGGTGTCGGAAGCGATAGGCAAAGGCGATGTTCAAGCCATTAATTATTTCGTCGCATTGAAATATGTTGAAGCGTTAAAAGAAATTGGTGCGGCTGATAACAGCAAGCTGGTGTTTATGCCTTTGGATTCCTCCAGTGTTATTGGTGCAATCGGCGGTATCGGTGAACTGGCAAAAGAAGCCTTAAGCAGCAGGGCTAAATCATGACAGAGGTGGTTTTAGTTTTTTGGTACTGGTGGGTATTGGCGATTATTTGTTTAGTGATAGAAATATTAGTCCCCACCTTTTTCTTTTTATGGATGTCGGTATCGGGTTTAATAACAGGTATTATTATTTGGCTGATGCCGAGTATCAGTACAGACATCCAGATAATGATTTTTTCTGTTCTGACCATTATGACTATTACGGTGTGGCGAATTTTTGGCAAAAAATACGTTATTGAAACAGATCAGCCGCTATTAAATAGACGTGGCTCACAATATGTCGGTCGGGTGTTTAATTTGCACGAAGCCATTGAAAATGGCGAGGGTAAAATAAAAGTCGATGACACTATCTGGAAAGTACACGGCGAAGACTGCGATATAAACACTAAAGTTAAAGTGATTGCCAGTCGCAATACTGTGTTTGATGTGGAAAAAGTGATGTGATTGAAAAGATCTTTCAGGTTTTAAAAACCTGAAAGATCTTCGTTACCGCAATACACCATACAAAAACGGCAATGTGACCAGACTCAACACCGTCGTCACCGTCACAACCATTGCGTACAACGAACTGTCCAAACGATAGCGGTCGCATAACACCACACCCAGCAACATACTCGGCATTGCCATATCCATCACTGCCGCCGCTTTATTCGTGTCGGCTATCGTCAAATGCTCAATCAGCAGCATTGCAAATAACGGCATCAACGCCATTTTTATTACAATAACAGGTAACAGGTATGGGACATTACGCCACGCCAATGCCGTCCAGTTTAATGCCAAACCTAACGAAAACAGCATCAACGGCACAATCGCAACGGATAGTTTTTGCAATACACCCGTCAACCACTCTGGCGCGGCTATACCATTCATATTCAGTATCACAGCCAGTGCCGCTGCCCAAAACGGCGGCGCGTTTAAAAATGACAGCACGGATTTGGATTGCTCCGTGTCATCTTCGCCGTAATGCCGAGCAATCATAATGCCTACAGTCAACACCAACGGCGCGGCGGCAAATAAATCTAATTGAATGACTACTGAACGCGCACTATGCCCAAACACCTGTTCCAGCACAGGTAAGCCCAAATAAGTGACATTGGGAAACGCCGCCGCCAAAATCATTGCCCCCAAACGGCTATGCTCAAGTTTAAACAGCACACCTATCAGCCAACTGCACACGATACCAAACGCAATGCAACTCATACCCAGCACGCTGTATTGCAGCGACTGCCAGCCAATATCTGCCGTCCACAATACGTCCAACACCATAGCGGGCAAAAACAAATAATAGACGACGGTGGTCAATACGCCTCTGGCTTTATCGGCGCATAAGTCAGCAGGTTTCAGTATCCGCCACGCTACGCCACAAGCCATGATGAGCGTCATTTGAATCAGGGTTGAGTTCATTGAAATGCTTGGAAAATTACAGATGTTGGGAGTCTAAAACGTGTTTTGGACTTTTTTAAGAGATTATCACAGCTACCTATGTTGGGTAGTGAGTTAAAGCGTTTAGGAATGACTACCAGTCTAAGGACTGGCAGTCATTAATACCTCAGCAACAGGGTTTTACTCATTATCCTGTGTTGCTTGGTTTCTGTGTAAGTTGATGAGGGTAGTGCTGGTGCAACGGATTATTCGGCAAGTGTCGCGTTATTCTGGCATAGTCACAAACGCCATTTTGACAATACCCGCGTGTTGTACGGTTGCCATGAGTTCGGCAACTTTGCCATAAACAACGCTTTCATCGGCGTGTAAATGAACTTCCATTTCAGGATTTTTTGCCAACTCGGCTTTTAGTGCAGTTTCTAAATCGGCAAACGTAGCGTAAGGGGTTTTATTGAGCGTAATCTGATTTTTTGCATCAATACCCAGTTGAAACGGTTCTTTATTAATGTTTTCCGTGGTTTCAACCGTTTCGGGTAACTTCATGTGTACCGATTGCGTCACTAACGGAGCGGTCACTAATAAAATAATAACCAGCACCAACATCACATCGACCAGCGGTGTGACGTTGATTTCGCTCATCGCTTCTGAGCTTTCGCCTTGTGGTTTGAATGCCATAATTAACCCTTGCCGAAGGCGTTGTGCATGAAGCTGACTACAAAGTTTTCCAGCTCCACACGTTGTTGTTTGACGAGACGTAAAAACATATTGTATGCCAATACCGACGGTACGGCGACCGCAATACCAATTGCGGTCGCAACCAATGCGTCACCGATAGGGCCGGCGACCACTTCCAGACTGGTTGAGCCGCTGGCGGTGATTTGGTGCATAGCGTGCATAATGCCCAATACCGTACCGAATAAGCCAACAAACGGCGCGGTACTGCCGATACTGGCGAGTATCGTTAAGCCGCCTTCCATCGTGTGCTGTTCTTTTTGCATTTGCACGAGCAGGGTGTGTTCCAATAATTCTGCGGGTTCGCCGTGAAATTTCAGGGTTTTGCCCATAGAAGCAGCACTTTCGCGTAACCATTGAAAACCTGCACTGGCGATACGCGCTTGTGAGCCTCTGGCAATGTCTTCAGGCAATTTTTCTGCCGCTGTTAGATCTGCCGAGTTCCAAAATGCGTCATTAAAGGTTCGGTTGTATGAGCTGTTTCTGCTAAGTTGCCAGATTTTAAACAAAATCAGCGTCCACGTTATCACCGAAAAGGCGTACAGGGTATATTTTGTGCCATCAATAATAGTCTCAGCGTGTGCAACATGATCGAGCATTGATCTTTCTCCTTAGGTGAAGTTAAAAATGTAATTAATTGTCCAATTTGAAATTGATTGGCACATTGACTGTACTGGCAACCGCTTCATCACCGCGTTTAGCAGGGACAAAACGCCAACCTTCTACTGCATTAACCGCCGCTTCATCCAATATGTCATGCCCGCTACTTTGCGATACGCTGACCTGTTGGGCATCGCCATCGGCAGAAACGTGTACTTTCAGGATGACTTTACCTTCCCAACCGCGACTACGCGCTACACTGGGGTATTTTGGTTTGGGGTTGTAGCCGTAGTTTGCACCTACACTGGCTTGCGTGAAGGTTTGCGGTCTAGGTGCAGCAGGTGCGGCGGCTTTAGCGGGTGCTGTAGTAGCGATAGATACCTGCTTAGTGACAATCTGCGGTTTACAGGGATCATATGCTGGTTTAGCAGCGTTTTCACGAGTAAAATTCTGTGGTGACTTACAAGGATCGAGTGGTTCTTTTGCCACGGGAATAAACACAGGTTCAGTTTTATGAACCACAGGTTTGGGTAATGGTTTTTTAACCACAGGTTTGGGCTTAACCACGGGTTTAGGCGGTGCAGGTTTGGGGGGTTCTGGCGGAGCAGGGGGCGTAGGCGCAGGTGGCTGTACATCAGCAACAGGCAGCGGTATAGCGACCATCGACACTTCCATGATGACTTCGGGTTTTGCCACAACGATGGGCGCATTGGCGTTTACGAAGTAAAATCCTGCTAAGTGCCACACTATTACCAAGGTCAATAATAAGCCAGCCATCGTTTTCGGCTTTTCTTCACCCCTCAACATATCAAACAATAAACGGTTTTGTATTATCATCGGCTCTGCCGCGTCATTGGGTTGTATAAAGTATTTCATAGAAAAATATAGAAACTTATTATGTCGTTTATGGTTCGTCTTCCAGTGTAAGCACCAAACACGGGAAGTTTGCAGTGTGTTACGAAGGCAGAATAATTAGACCGTTGGGCGGTTTATGATGTTGCGTTAGAAAATCATGGTCATGCGTATAGTTAAGAAATAGAGTAAGTTAGTTTAAACAAAGGTATCTGCACAAATTAAGCGATGAGTTATGCAGATACCTTTGTTGTGTTAAAACGGAGTCCAAAAGCCTGCTTTCGGACTCCTTGATAGTTTTTATTCCACGGTAACCGATTTTGCCAGATTTCTCGGCTGGTCAACATCAGTCCCTTTTAATACAGCGACATGATAAGACAGTAGCTGTAACGGAATGGTGTAAACCATCGGTGAAATTTCATTGCCGACTTGTGGTACTTTGACAATTTGAATATTTTTGTCAGATTCAGAAGCTAGTGTTTCATCCATAAAGACAATCAGTTGTCCGCCACGCGCGGCAACTTCCTGCATATTGGATTTCAATTTTTCCAGCAAACTGTCGTTGGGGGCAACCACAATTACAGGCATATCGACATCAATCAAGGCTAACGGCCCGTGTTTCAACTCTCCAGCAGGGTAGGCTTCCGCATGGATGTAGGAAATTTCTTTCAGCTTTAACGCGCCTTCCATTGCGATTGGGTAGTGTGTGCCTCTACCTAAAAACAGCGAATGCTGCTTTTCAGCAAACTGCTGGGATAAGATTTTGATTTCTTCATCCAATTGCAATACCTGTTCAATTTTTTTCGGCAAACTGAACAATTCCGAGGTGATTTTCTGTTCCATTTCTTCAGTCAGTTCAAAGCGTCTACCGACTGCCATGACCAGCATCATGAGGGTAACTAGCTGAGTGGTGAAGGCTTTGGTTGATGCCACACCAATTTCAGGACCCGCGCGGGTCATCAGCACTAAATCAGATTCTCGAACCAGTGAGCTTTCTGGCACATTACAAATCGCAATCGAGTATTTCGCGCCTAATTTTTTGGCTTCCTGTAATGCTGCGAGAGTATCAGCGGTTTCACCTGATTGTGAGATGGTAACAATCAATGTGTCGGGTGATAACACGGGGCTACGATAACGAAATTCACTGGCGACTTCGATGTTACAGGGAACACGCGCAAT
Source organism: Methylococcales bacterium (assembly GCA_030654015.1). Classification (GTDB taxonomy): domain Bacteria; phylum Pseudomonadota; class Gammaproteobacteria; order Methylococcales; family Methylomonadaceae; genus UBA4132. The sequence goes on from JAURYI010000129.1 coordinate 44,779, forward strand.
TTTTTCAAACCAGTAACGTGCCACTAAACCTGAATGGTAGCTAGTACCACAGGCGAGTATTTGCACTGATTTGATGTTGTCGAATACTTCTGCCGCATTGTGTCCGAAAGAGTTTTCCAGCAGACGGTTGTTGATGAATCTGCCTTCCAGTGTTTGCGAGATAGCAAACGGCTGCTCATAAATTTCTTTGAGCATATAGTGGCGGTATTCACCTTTATCAACTGCGTCGGCGGTGAGTTGACTTTGTTTGATAGGGCGTTTGACCAATTGGTCATCGGCATCATAAATCAACAGCTCTTTGATGGTTATTTTAGCAATATCACCTTCTTCAAGAAAAATGAAGCGTTGCGTAACAGGAAGCAGGGCAGCGACATCGGAAGCAATAAAGTATTCGCCAAAACCCACTCCGATAACCAGTGGGCTACCTTTTCTACAGGCAATGAGCGTATCAGGTTCATCCGCACTCATAATGCCTAACGCGAAAGCACCTTCCAGTTTTTGCACAGTTTTTTTAACAGCGGCTAATAAGCTGTCAGTGGTCTCTCTGGCGTGATGAATTTCATGGACGATGGTTTCAGTGTCGGTTTCTGAGGTAAATACATAGCCGTTGCTGGTTTGCGATTCTCTTAAATGTTCATGATTTTCAATGATGCCATTATGAACCACCGCAATTTTGTCACGGCTGACATGAGGATGCGCATTAGCGGTGCTGGGTTTACCATGCGTTGCCCAGCGTGTGTGTGCGATACCTAAGTAGCCTGCGATAGGATCGGCTTCTATTAACGCTTCCAATCCTATAACTTTGCCTAGTTCGCGCTTGCGGTAAATGTCGTTATCGTGGACGACGGCAAGTCCTGCCGAATCATAACCACGGTATTCCAGACGTTTTAAACCTTCTATTAGAATGGGTACTACGTTGCGTTGTGCGATACCACCTACAATACCACACATATTATTTCTCCAGTTTAACGGGTCGTTGCCAGCCTGAAAGTGAAAACTGTTTCACTCTGCTTAAGGTTAGCTGGTTTTCAGGGCAGTCCCTTGTGATTGTTGATCCTGCGCCAATAGTAGCATTTTTACCTACTGTGACGGGAGCAACTAATTGGGTATCTGAACCTATGAATGCGCCATCTTCAATAATCGTTCTGAATTTGTTCACGCCATCATAGTTACAGGTAATAGTGCCTGCGCCAATATTCACTTTACTGCCCACGGTGGTATCGCCAATATAACTTAAATGATTGATTTTACTGCCTTGTGCAACCGTTGATTTTTTAATCTCGACAAAATTACCAATATGTACATCATTGGCAAGTACCGATTCAGGTCTTAATCTTGCAAAAGGCCCAATGCGGCTGTTATCGCCTATCACTGCATCTTCAATAATACAATTGGCTAAAATTTCGACATTATCACCAATAATCGCATTTTTTATTTGTGTGTTTGCGCCGATTCTAACGTTATTACCGATGCTATTTTTACCTTCTAAAATAACATTGATGTCTATTTCTATGTCTTGCCCCAGTTGTTCTATAGTTCCGCGCAGATCAAAACGCGCTGGGTCTATCAGGGTAACGCCTTGTTCCATCAGCTCATTGGCTTGTTGTTGTTGATAAACTCGTTCCAACTGACTTAATTGGAGACGATTATTAACGCCAAGTACCTCATCTTCTGTGTCTGCTTGGCTGGTAATAATATTGATGCCATCAGCAACTGCCATTTCAATAACGTCGGTTAAATAATATTCGCCTTGTGCATTATTATTGCCTAATCGGTTTAGCCATTGTTTTAGCTTGTCGCCGTGTACCGCCAAAATTCCTGTATTGCCTTCAGTAATCAGTTTTTCACTATCGGAAGCATCTTTTTGCTCAACAATTTTAGTGACTTTTCCTGTCGCATCTCTGACTATTCTGCCGTAGCCCGTTGGGTTTTCCAGATTGACTGTCAGTAAAGCAAGAGACTCAGAATTTACGTTCTTCAGTAATTGCTGGACTGTCGCCAACTTAAGCAGAGGTACGTCACCGTATAGGATTAGCACGGTGTCAGTATCGGCAATTTGATCGCTGACTTGTTGTACAGCATGACCTGTACCGAGTTGTTGTTTTTGCTCAATCCAACTGGCATCCAGATTTTTCAATGTCTCAGTGACCAGTTCCGCGCCATGTCCGATAACAATTTTAATAGCGTTGTTTTCTAAGTGACGACTCATGTCATAAACGTGTTGTAACAAGGGGCGATTCGCTATTTTATGCAAAACTTTGGGTAACTCAGAACGCATCCGCGTTCCTTTTCCTGCTGCAAGAATAATCGTAGTAATTTTCATCTCATTTCCCGTTAAACAAAAAAAAGCCCGATAGCGTAGTGTACGTTATCAGGCTCTTGAAAAATCATAAAAACGTTGCAAAGTAATGTTTTTATTATCCGCCGCGTTTTCTCAGTCTATCCAGCATTTTCAGCTGCGTGATAGCTTGAGCCAACTGCGCTTGTGCTTGTCCGTATTCCATTTTTCCACTCTTATCTTCCAGAGCTTCTTCGGCTTTAGCTTTGGCTTCTAACGCCGCTGCCTCGTCAATATCTTTTGCTCTTAGTGCGGTATCAGCCAGAATAATCACCATGTGCGGCTGTACTTCGATGAGTCCACCCGATACATAAAAATGATGCTCTTCTTTGTCAGCCGTTTTAATCCGAACTTCACCCGCTTTAAGTTTCGATATTAATGGAGCATGACGTGGCGAAATACCCACTTCACCCATTTCAGCGGGTGCAAATACCATCTCTGCGAGACCTGAAAATATTTCTTTTTCCGCGCTTACGATGTCTACATGGACGGTCATAGTCATAGTTGTTACCGTTTCGTTTCTCGTGTAACGACGTGATTACTCACATTGTTACGCATTCATTGTTTTTGCTTTTTCCAGCACTTCGTCAATCGTGCCTACCATGTAGAACGCTTGTTCTGGAATTGCATCGTATTCACCGTTGATAATGCCTTTAAAGCCCGCAATGGTATCTTTTAAGGACACATATTTTCCAGGTGAGCCAGTAAATACTTCAGCAACGAAGAATGGTTGCGACATGAAACGCTGAACTTTACGCGCTCTGACTACTGCTAATTTATCTTCTTCCGATAATTCGTCCATGCCCAAAATAGCAATAATGTCACGCAATTCTTTATAGCGTTGCAAAATACCTTGTACTTGACGTGCAATATCATAATGCTCTTGACCAATAACCAGTGGGTCTAATTGACGACTGGTAGAATCTAATGGGTCAATCGCAGGATAAATACCCAGCTCAGCGATTTGACGTGACAGTACCACTGTTGCGTCCAAGTGAGCAAATGTTGTAGCAGGTGATGGGTCAGTTAAGTCATCCGCAGGGACATAAACCGCTTGGATAGAGGTAATAGAACCTGTTTTAGTTGAGGTAATACGCTCTTGTAATACACCCATTTCTTCAGCCAGTGTAGGCTGATAACCTACCGCTGAGGGCATACGACCTAATAACGCAGATACCTCTGTACCCGCTAAGGTATAACGATAAATATTATCAACGAAGTACAATACGTCACGACCTTCGTCACGGAAATATTCAGCCATTGTTAAACCAGTCAACGCAACGCGCAATCTGTTTCCAGGTGGCTCGTTCATTTGACCGTATACTAATGATACTTTGTCGATAACGTTCGAGTCGGTCATTTCGTGATAGAAGTCGTTACCTTCACGAGTACGCTCGCCTACGCCAGCAAATACTGAATAACCACTATGCTCAATCGCGATGTTACGAATCAGTTCCATCATGTTGACGGTTTTACCTACACCCGCACCACCGAATAAACCAACTTTACCACCTTTAGTAAACGGGCAAACCAAGTCGATAACTTTGATACCTGTTTCTAATAATTCATTAGCAGCGGCTTGTTCAGCGTAGCTGGGAGCTTCGCGATGAATTCCCCATTTAACTTTTTCGCCGATAGGTCCTTTCTCGTCTATGGGTTCACCCAAGACATTCATAATACGACCTAAAGTTTCCTGACCTACTGGTACAGCAATGGCAGCATTAGTATTGACGACAGCCAAACCTCTGCTTAAGCCGTCGGTACTACCCATGGCGATAGTTCTGACTACGCCATCACCTAGTTGTTGCTGTACTTCCAGCACCAAACCTTTTGTTTCTACATTTAACGCATCATATACTTTTGGTAGGTCTTCGCGTGAAAATTCCACGTCAACGACCGCACCAATAATCTGAACGATTTTACCCGAACTCATTGAGTTGTCCTCTTGTGTTGTGTTGTTTGCGCAGGACTAAACAGCTGCGGCACCGGCAACAATTTCTGAAATTTCCTGAGTGATAGCGGCTTGTCTGGCTTTGTTGTAAATCAGTTGCAA
>JAURYI010000135.1 GCA_030654015.1 Methylococcales bacterium
TATCGGCTTCTGGTGGCTTGGTAGCGGTTTCTTTTGGCGTTTTTGTGGTGTTGGGTGGGGCGGTTGGTAGTTCACCAGCTCCACCAAGGAAAGAACACGCACCCCCGAACGATAAATTTTTAACGTGCATGGTTAAATCAATCGCACCGCCTCCGCCTTTTTGCGCGTGGTGGTCGTACCACTTGAAACCTGTTACACAAATTCTAAAGCCCTCACCCTTGAATTGCTTTTTGTCGCTTGGGTCTTGTTCCAAGCCAAGCAACAAGCAAACTGCTAAAAGGTCAAGCTGTCGTAATTCTTCAATATTCATAATTAAAACTCTTCTTTCCCCTAGTAGTTCTTTAAATGCTTTTAGCTCCGCAGGACGCAAGGAAAACGATAGTTTGCATAATTGCGCCCTTGTCTTTCGATTCTGGTTTTTTGGTCTCACAGAGCGCACCCTTTCTCCAAACTAATCACGCTATGCGTGATTAGTTTGGAGAAAGGTATAAGTGCGCCTTGTTCTTAAATTCACACGGACAACTCGGCACTATTCGGCTAAATTACCCGCTAAACTTACTTGCTTTTTTTGGCGTTATCTTTCTTTATGTCGCTTCGACTTCTTCTACCCAGTCACGGGTTTTTTCATCACGTTCTTGTTCAACTACACCGCTAATATTAGCTTTCTTCATACGCTCTTTACGTTCAGCATCGAGAGCAACAACATGATTTTTTGCACTGCCTTTCCAGCCATAATTTGGATTAAGTCGATATGAACGACTTGTTCCAACTTTCTGACCTTCCAGCAATACACCCATCTTAATCAAGCGTTTTATGCTCCGTTGAACTTGTTGGCGGTGCATTTCTAGTTCGCGCCCTAATTCGGCTTGGTTCAAAACTATCAAGTTCTCAAAGTCGATTTTAGCCATTAGCATTAGCAATACCTTGTGGTCTGCTTTGTCCAAATCACTAAGAGCAAGTAAAACTAAAGGATTCTGTGCCATCGCTAACCACCTATCAAAGCCATTTGTACGTTTTGGTGCGATATACGCCACAAAACCACCGAGTATTTCGCCTGTTTCTTCGTCAAACTGATTTATCCTTTTATTTGCCATTTAACACCTCAACGCAATGTAAACCACTGAGGCTACATTGTAATCTGTGTAGTTTACATTGCCAAGCAAAAAAACCATATACCACGCGGCTTACAGAGAATTCCCCTTCTGTATCTGTAATTTAGTATATAAACCGCGCCATTTTTCGCGGTTTTTTGAGTGTTTTGAGCGGGTAAAAAGCGGGGTTATTCAATGACAAAATCGGGGCTTGATAGTTGGCTATTGTTAATCGGCTGTAAGTGCCTAAAACACTTGGTCTCCAGTCGATTTAAAGCATTTAAAGAACTACTAGGGGAAAGAAGAGTTTAAAACGGCTGTAAGTGCCTAAAACACTTGGTCTCCAGCCGATTTTAGCAGGGCTTCATTCCAGTCTTTTGATGCGGTCGGGCGGTCTTGGATGACATTAACGCCAAATTTTGCCCCGTATTCGTTCAGGATGTCGTTAGCGATGTTTCCGCCTTGGTCGTTGTCGAACGCGCTTAAAACAGGCAAATTTTTCGATTTAGCGAGGTTTACGGCGTGGCTTATTGCTTTGCGGTTGCTGTTCCCTGCAATGGATACGGTGATAGTGTGGCGGTGGAGCTGGCGATAACTTAGGGCATCAATGGCGGATTCCAGCACGGCAACGCCTTCAGCGGCGGCGGCTGGCAAGATAAAGCCCTGTTCTATCGTGCCGTAAACGCTGCGCCACTGAACCGCGCCTGTGCCGCGTAGTTCTGCGCCGATCGTCCCGTATCTGAAAACGCAATTGCGCCGTGAATCCGCGTAAATTAGCCCTTTCTCGAAGCACCAGCGCACTAAATCGGCGTTTAAACCGCGTTTGGTCAGGTACGCCATAACAGCGGGCAAATGGGCGTTATCGGCTTCTGGTGGCTTGGTAGCGGTTTCTTTTGGCGTTTTTGTGGTGTTGGGTGGGGCGGTTGGTAGTTCACCAGCTCCACCAAGGAAAGAACACGCACCCCCGAACGATAAATTTTTAACGTGCATGGTTAAATCAA
>JAURYI010000136.1 GCA_030654015.1 Methylococcales bacterium
CGGCACCAACGGCACCGTCGTCTTGAATGCCAACGGCACCGTCACCTTCACTTCTACACCGAACTTTAACGGCGTGGCTACTTTTAGCTACCAAGCCAGTGACGGAACCACGACCAGCAACGCAGCGACCGTAACAATCAACGTATTTGCCATCAATGACGCACCCGTTGCCGTTGCCGACACACTCACAGCGACCGAAGACACCGCGATTATCTACACAGCGGCCCAACTCATCGGCAATGACACCGATGCAGAAAACAACCCCTTAACCATCGCCAGTGTCACCAGTGGAGCTAATGGCACAGCCGTCCTCAATCCAGACGGCACCGTCACCTTTACCCCCAATGCCAACTTTAACGGCGTGGCAGACTTCACCTACCAAGTCAAAGACACAGGGCTATTACTGAGCAACAGCGCGACCGTTACCGTCAACGTAACCGCCGTCAATGACGCACCCGTTGCCGTTGCCGACACCTTAAGCGCGATTGAAGACACCGCCATCACCTACCTTGCCTCAGACTTACTGGGCAATGACACCGACGTTGACGGCAACCCCCTGACCATCGCCAGCGTCACTAATGGCAGCAACGGCACCGTCGTCCTCAATCCAGACGGCAGCGTCACCTTTACGCCCACTGCCGACTTTAACGGTGCAGCTGATTTCAGCTACCAAACCAGCGATGGTACCGTCAACAGCAACAGCGCGACCGTCACCGTCAATGTAAGTGCCGTCAATGACGCACCCGTTGCCGTTGCCGACACCTTAACAGCGATTGAAGACACCGCCATCATCTACCTTGCCTCAGACTTACTGGGCAACGACACCGATGCCGACGGCAACCCGTTGACCATTGCCAGCGTCACCAGCGGAGTCAATGGCACAGCCGTCCTCAATGCAGACGGCACAGTGACCTTTACCCCCGCTGCCAACTTTAACGGTGCAGCCGACTTCAGTTATCAAGCCAACGACGGCACAGCGAACAGCAACAGCGCGACCGTCACCGTCAATGTAACCGCAGTGAACGATGCCCCTGTTGCCAACCCCAACACCGTGGCTGCGAACGAAGACACCGCCATCACCTACACCGCCATACAACTGCTGGGCAACGACACCGACGTAGACGGCAACCCCTTAACCATCGGCAGCGTCACCAACGGCATCAACGGCACCGTCGTCCTGAATGGTGATGGCAGCGTCACCTTTACCCCTGCGCCCAACTTTAACGGCGTGGCTGATTTCAGCTACCAAGCCACCGATGGCAATTTGCTCAGCAACCCCGCCACCGTCACCGTCAATGTTGCGGCAATAAACGATGCCCCCATCGCCGTTGCCGACACCCTGACAGCGACCGAAGACACCCCGATTACCTACACAGCGGCACAATTATTGGTCAATGACTCCGATGCCGAAAACGATGTGTTCAGCATCCTCACCGTCACCAGCGGCACCAACGGCATAGCCGTGCTGAATGCAGACGGCAGCATCACCTTTACCCCCGATGCCAACTTCAACGGCATAGCCACGTTCAGCTACCAACTCACCGATGGCATCTTAATCAGTGCGCCCGCCACCGTCACCGTTACTGTTGAGCCTGTCAATGATGCCCCCGTTGCCGTTGCCAATACACTGGCGGCGAACGAAGACACCGCCATCACCTACCTTGCCTCAGACCTACTGGGCAATGACACCGACATCGACGGCAACCCCCTGACCATTGCCAGCGTCACCAGCGGCACCAATGGCACGGCAGTCCTCAATGCCAACGGCACCGTCACCTTTACCCCCGCTGCCAACTTCAACGGCGCAGCCACGTTCAGCTACCAGGCCACTGATGGCACAGCAAACAGCAACAGCGCGACCGTCACCGTCAACGTAGCGGCGGTGAATGATGCCCCCGTTGCCATTGCCGATACCCTTGATGCGAGCGAAGACACCGTCATTATCTACACAGCCGCCCAGTTGCTGGGCAATGACACCGATGTAGACGGCAATCCTTTAACCATTGCTGGTGTTGTCAGCGGCAGCAACGGCACGGCGGTATTGAATCCTGACGGCACCGTCACCTTTACCCCCGATGCCAACTTTAACGGCGTAGCCACGTTCAGCTACCAAGCCACCGATGGTATATTGACCAGCAGTCCTGCACAGGTCACCGTCAACGTTGCCGCCGTCAATGACGCGCCCGTTGCCAACCCTGAAACCATGAACGCACTGGAAGACACCGCTACCACCTACACCGCCTTCCAACTACTGGGCAATGACACCGATATTGACGGCAACCCCTTAACTATCGCCAGCGTCAGCAACGGCACCAACGGCACCGTCGTCTTGAATGCCAACGGCACCGTCACCTTCACTTCTACACCGAACTTTAACGGCGTGGCTACTTTTAGCTACCAAGCCAGTGACGGAACCACGACCAGCAACGCAGCGACCGTAACAATCAA
>JAURYI010000122.1 GCA_030654015.1 Methylococcales bacterium
ACAAAGTAACTTAATTTAAAAAGAGGTTTCAAGTCGCACCCCACGCGGGTGCGTGGATTGAAACCTCTCGGTGTGCTGTTTGTTCGTCGGTCAACAAGTCGCACCCCACGCGGGTGCGTGGATTGAAACAGCTCTCTACCGACTATCAACGCCGCATCCGCCGTCGCACCCCACGCGGGTGCGTGGATTGAAACAATAAAGCCACGTTTTAAATGCGTGGACTGTACGGTCGCACCCCACGCGGGTGCGTGGATTGAAACATGATATTACACTATGAGCTACCCTTATCTATCAGTCGCACCCCACGCGGGTGCGTGGATTGAAACTTGGATCAATAACTTTATCGCCATTTTCATAACGTTGCACCCCGCGTGGGTGCGTGGATTGAAACGGCTAACCGTTGCGTCTTGCATAGCTGGAAATGGTCGCACCCCGCGTGGGTGCGTGGATTGAAACACTTGGCAAATAGATAAGCTATGAGCAAATTTAGTCGCACCCCGCGTGGGTGCGTGGATTGAAACATGACCCCGTGGGCGGTAACAATACTTACATTCGTCGCACCCCGCGTGGGTGCGTGGATTGAAACAAAACGCGCACGACCTTTAGAGCCTTGTTTCATGTCGCACCCCGCGTGGGTGCGTGGATTGAAACATTCTGCGCGGATAATTGCTCTTGCAGGGTTGGTCGCACCCCGCGTGGGTGCGTGGATTGAAACGACCATTACCCGCGCAGATCGCATTAAACAGTTGGTCGCACCCCGCGTGGGTGCGTGGATTGAAACCAGAAATCATCATCGTCATCAACAGCAGGGCATGTCGCACCCCGCGTGGGTGCGTGGATTGAAACTAAGCCTTGCTCAGACAGTCATGCTACCAAGCCCCGACCCCCACAGCGAGAATAAATGAACAACCGTTAAATTAACCAAATTAGAAAGAGATATCATGAAGATAAAATTACGAAACAACACACCCAAGGGAGTGGTAAAGATTCCTGCGTAGTGCGATGCCTGTCAGTTGTATGCCATTGAACTTAAAATTTTGCAGAATGTTTGGCGCATCTGCCCGCATGGACAGTGTGCAAGTTGATGCTAACAGTGTGCAAAAAGTAAAGCTAACTGTGTGCAAGTTGCACAGCTATGCGGGTGCAAGTACACTGTAATTTCGCATAAAAATGATTGCCTTAAGACAAATCCAAACCATAGAGGGTGATTTTGTAACCATAAAATTACCACCTGAATTTCAAAACTACCAACAAGCCGAAATTATTGTTTTGCCTTTTGAAGACAGTATCAAAAAAAATAACACGGAAACATTTATACAGCGTTTTGCGGGTTCGATAGTGGATTTTCCAGAAATAGAATCTTTGTTACCCGAAGACAGAGACAGCTTGGAATGAAGTATTTACTGGATACTAATACCTGCATTGCTTTTCTAAAAGGCAATCAAACTGTTGTTGAAAAAATTAGGCTGGTAGGTATTGAAAACTTATTGCTTTGTTCAGTGGTAAAAGCTGAACTGTGGTTTGGTGCGTGTAAAAGTGAACGCGTAACCGCTAATCAAGCGGTGTTAAAAGAATTCTTTATGCAGTTTTCAAGTATTTCGTTTGACGATAATGCAATAGAACATTACGGCGATATTCGCGCTTTGTTGTCTAAAGTAGGAAAGCCTATCGGCGCGAATGATTTTTTGATTGCGGCGATTGCCAGAGCAAACCAACTTACTTTGATTACAAATAACACGAGAGAATTTGTTCGTGTGCCTGATTTACTATTAGAAGACTGGTTACATTAAATCCTTTCATGATATTCAATTTATGAACATAACCCCAACAACTCCCTGCCTTTGCGGCTCTACCCTTGCATACAGCGATTGCTGCCAACCTTTTCACACGGGTGAAAAAATCCCCGCGACGGCTGAGGCTTTGATGCGTTCGCGTTATACGGCTTATGCGTTGCGGGATGGAGCGTATTTGCAGGCGACTTGGGATGCGACTAAACGCCCTGAAAGCATTGATTTTTCCAGAGAGAATATTGAATGGTTGCGCTTGGAAATTACCGAAACTAAAAAAGGCGGTGCGAAAGACAGTAAGGGTTTGGTGACGTTTAAGGCGTTTTATAGCCAAGAAGGCGAAGAGTATTCGATGAATGAAATCAGCCGTTTTACCAAACATGACGGACGGTGGTTTTATTTGGATGGCACGATTAAGTCGATTGGCAAAGTCGGTGGGCAGGTGAATCTGGGTAAGAATGCGCCGTGTGCGTGCGGCAGTGGGAAAAAATTTAAACGTTGTTGCGGTGCATCGTAACATTTCATCGTTATTAACCGATGAGTTGAATAAAAACGCCACATTAAGCTGTTTATGTCATTTGATAAACTGGTGACAGGCTTCGAGTTCGCCACTCGGCAAGAACGGCTCTTGTAATACTCTAACTATTCCAGACAAAAAAAAGCCCGCGATAAGCGGGCTTTTTTATTTTTATCGTGTTTAGCACAGACGTTGCATGACAACGTCTGTACAGAATGGGATCTTAATGACCCATCCAGATTAATTCAACACGACGGTTTTGTTCTTTGCCTTGCTCGGTGCGGTTGTCAGCAACTGGTTGGCTTTCACCGTAACCTCTGGCAACTAAACGATTTGTTACACCTTTTGATGCTAAGTAGCTAGCAACAGATTGTGAACGTTTTTGTGACAATTTCATGTTGTAAGCGTTGCTACCTTCGCTGCTGGTATGACCATGAACTTCAAGATCATCTTTGACTGGGTAGTTGACTAAACTTTCTGCAACACCATCAAGAACGAACATGGCGTTTTGAGTCAGTTTTGCAGAGTTGTATTCAAAGTTTACGCCTTTCAATTCTAAACTGATTGGGCAACCTGTTGCGTCAACTTTGCTGCCTGCCAGTGTGCCAGGGCATTTGTCGATACAATCATTAACGCCGTCAGCATCTGAATCAAGCGTTGAGCAATCAACAACAGGTTCTGCAACTGGAGCTGGTGGTACATAGGCTTCAGCTTTTGGTTTTGGACCGATAGGCATCACGAAACCAACGTTGACAACCATGTCGTGCTGGTCAGCATTAAGTGATGGTGCTGAAAAATTGGCGTTATAGCGATAACGTACATCACTGCGCACTAACAAGTTGTCTGTCAGTTCGTAAGTGAAACCTAAACCGCCTTCAGTGATTAAGCCTGTACGGTTAAAACCTGGGCCATCAGTCGTCATGCCGCCTAAACTAACAACGGTGTACGGTGAAAATTTCTCGCGCATAAAATAGTATTGCAGGTCAACAGATGCGCCTGCCATATCCACGCTTCCAGAATTAGTAATCTGCTGGTACGGACGACCACCAACAATAGTTGTCGGTCCCCAACCTTCATAGCCAGATGCTGTTTGATAAAAACCTTTCAATTCAACATTGAAGTGTTTATCCAGCATTTTACCAATCGCTAAACCACCGCCCCAACCATCGTTGATTCCACTACCTGTTGCTAAAAAAGTACCGAAAGGCGCGACATACCAACGCTTATCAGTCAGCGAAGTAGCAGGTGCTGCCGCTGATTCTTCTAAAGGGGGTAAGACGTTAGCTTGTTGATCTACGACAGGAGCTAATTCGTCTGCTTGAGCCAGCGGTATGCTAGCTATGCTTGCTAATACAGCAAGTGTAAGCAATTGCTTTTTAAACATAATATTCTCCAAAGAATAAATAATTATAATCGTTACGGGGTTGATTCTAGCAGTTACATCTTGTTACTTCAATGTAAAAGGACAAAATAGCCACAATTTTTCTAAAAAAAACAACAAGGAGCTATAAATCCAAATATCCTGTTTCTTCATGCAGAACGGTGTCCAGCCCTTCCACTTCTTCATCAGGTGTAACGCGCAGACCAATCCATTTATCCAGACCTTTCAGAATCAGGTAGCTGAATAAGGCACTCCATGCGGCAGTCACGATGACCGCCAAGGCTTGAACGCCGACTTGATTAATAATACTCACACCTTCAGGTAAGCCTAAGCCGCCTAAACTACTGGCAGCAAACACGCCTGTTAATAATGATCCTGTCACGCCACCGACACCATGTACAGGAAATACATCAAGGGAATCATCAATTTTCAGTGTGCGTTTGACGTATTGCGTGGCATAAAAACACACAAAGCCTGCGGCAACACCAATCACTAATGCCCCGAAAGGACCGACAAAACCAGAAGCGGGTGTAATAGTGCCAAGACCCGCTACCATGCCAGTGACAATACCTAATACGCTGGGTTTGCCGAAGCGTTTCCATTCGATAGCCATCCACGTCAACGAACCCGTAGCCGCACCTATGTGCGTGACTAGCAATGCCATACCCGCACGTCCGTCTGAGGTTAAGGCACTGCCTGCATTAAATCCAAACCAGCCGACCCATAACATACCCGCGCCGGTAACAACCATGGTCATGTTGTGCGGCGGCATAGCGGTAGTGGGGAAGCCTTTACGTTTGCCCAATACGAGAGCAGACACTAACGCGGCAACCCCTGCATTGACGTGAATAACGATACCACCTGCAAAATCCATCGCGCCTAATTTCGCCAGCCAGCCACCACCCCACATCCAGTGACACACGGGCATATAGACGATGATTAACCATAAGCCGCTAAAGCAAAGCATAGCAGAAAATTTCATACGTTCAGCAAATGCACCGACAATCAGCGCGGGAGTGATAATGGCGAACGTCATTTGAAACATGAAATACACGGTTTCAGGAATATCGCCTATCAAAGCAGTGGTGTTTATATCGGGGAGAAAAACTTTAGACGCGCCACCGATAACCGCTTGTAAACTACCGCCATCGGAGAAAATAAAGCTGTAAACCCCTGCCAACCACAGTATCGACACCATGCAGGTGATGGCAAAACATTGCATTAATACCGATAATACGTTTTTGCTTCTCACCAAGCCGGCGTAGAACAATGACAGACCAGGAATAGTCATGAATAACACCAAGGCGGTGGAAGTAAGAACCCACGCGGTATTGGCTTGATTTAATACGGGTGTGTCTGCTAAAACCACTGTGGGCAGCAAAAGTAATAGTAGGGTACGCATAACGTACCGAGTTGAAAACGACATCGTTATATCCTTATACAGCCATTAGATGGCTTCTTCTCCAGTTTCACCTGTTCTGATACGAATGACTTGTTCCAGGTTAGAAACAAATATTTTCCCATCACCAATTTTGCCTGTGTTTGCCGCGTTGACTATAGTTTGTACGGCTTTATCCACAACATCATCAGCAACAGCAATTTCCAGTTTAATTTTTGGCAGGAAATCAACGACATATTCAGCACCCCGATACAGTTCGGTGTGCCCTTTCTGACGACCGAAACCTTTCACTTCGGTAGCAGTAACGCCAGCAACGCCTATTTCAGATAAGGCCTCTCTGACATCATCCATTTTGAACGGTTTAATAATTGCGGTTATTAATTTCATCATTTTTCTCGTGTATGACTAAGTAACTGGCAATCATAGTGAATTATGCCTCAACATACAATTAATAGGCGGCTTAAAAATTGTTGTCACGTTTACACCGAGCTGTAGGCAGTGGCACTGTCAATATATTGCTTGGCATTATCTGCCTGAAAGACACAAAAGCAACCGCGTCCCTGATCTTTGGCTCGATATAAGGCAGTATCAGCACAATCCAGCAGTATTTCAGGGTTATCGCCATGCGGTGGATAAAAGCTGATACCGATACTGGTACCGATGTTCACTTCATCATTTTCGCGCAGCAGAAAAGGCGCGCTTAATTCACTGATAATCGCCAGTGCCACCCGCTCGACATCTTCAAAATGCGCTAACTCGGCGAGTACCACGACAAACTCATCGCCGCCCAAACGCGCAGCGGTATCAATTTTACGCAACTGACCTGCAATACGTTCCGCCACTTTTTGCAATAATTCATCCCCTGCCTTATGCCCTAAATTATCATTAACAGCTTTGAAATGATCCAGATCCAGCACCAACACCGCCAATTTTTTGCCCTCGCGTTTGCCGAGTTCAATGCCGTATTGCAGACGGTCATATAACAAGCGGCGGTTGGGCAGTTGTGTGAGGGGATCATAAAATGCCAGTTGTTTGATTTGTTCTTCGGCGGCTTTGCGGTCGGTAATGTCCTGTACGATACCCCTGAAAAAAGTCGGCTTGCCGTTGGAGAGAATTTCATCGACCCGCCCCAAAGAGCGCATCCAGCGTAGTTGATTATCTACGTCAATAATACGGTATTCGACATCGTATTTTGTGCGCTGTGTCAGATGGGCTTCAGTCGCATCAATGATGATCTGTCTGTCTTCAGGAACAATGACCGCTAAAAAATCTTCAAATGTGGGATTTTCCATCTCAGGGAAGCCCAATAATTTACAGGTCGTTGATGACCAGAATTGCCGATCATTGATTAAATCCGCCTCCCACGTCCCTATGCCGCCATAGAGCTGACAGAGCGTCAGCCGCTGTTCACTGTCACGTAATTGTTGTTCGGCAAGTTTGCGCTCGGTAATGTCAGTATGCGTACCGCTCATGCGCACGGGTTTGCCAGCTTCACTGTACTGAACAATACTGGCGTGGTCTAAAATCCAGCGCACATCGCCATTTTTATCAAATACGCGGTATTCAATTTCATGGGTAGTCTGTTTACCATTCAGCACCTGCTGTATGGACTGCCAAACTTTTTCCCGATCATCCGTATGGACAAAATCCAGCCATAAAGGTGTGTCGGATTGTATGTCAGCAGCATCGTGGCGAGTAACGTCAGTATTGCTGTTGGTAATTTGTACGGTATTACTGTCAATATTCCAATCCCAAAAACCCAGCCCACTGCCTTTTAAAACAAACAGCAAGCGTTGCTCGCTCTCTTGCAACGCGACGGTGGCGCGGGTGCGCTCAATACCCAGTTGCGCCAGATTGGCATAATTTTCAATCAGTTCAATTTCTGAGCTTAGGGGGATGGTGGGCTGAGCATGGTAGATAGCAAATGTGCCTAACACCTTGCCCTGATTGTCTTTAATGGGTTGTGACCAGCACGATTGAAGACCCGCTTGCTTGGTCAGTTCACGAAAAGGAATCCAAAATGGGTCTTGTTGCAGATCTTCGGCTATGTAACGTTCGCCTCGACAAGCTGCCGTACCACAACTGCCAACACCTTCGCCAATGACTATACCGTCAACCGCCTGACTATAAAAATCAGGCAAGCTCGGTGCAGCACCATGTCGCAGCTGATTATTGTTATCAAGCAGTAAAATTGAGCACAGCATTCTGGGATGCAGGATTTCTACCTGCCGCGCCAATTCATCCAGTAACTCAGGCAAGGCAATACCCTGACCGATTTTCTGCAAAATAATATTATGTAACGCCAGTTCATTAGTCCGTTGCCGCAACTGTTCCGCTATGCGCTTACGCTGCTGATTTTCCCGTTTTATGGATTGGTAAGCCGCGTACATGACGGCAACTATCACGCTGATAATCAGCGCGATAACGACCATGATTTTCAAGTAACGAATCAGGCGTTTACGTTCTCCGATCTCATCAGGCGCATAAACAAAGTCTTCTAATAAGTCAGTGTTTTCCACCATACCCGCTTGTACAAAAGTATCTGCCATGTGCTGGAGCCGCCACGGATTGATATGACCGATTTCAACCAAATCGGGCAGTATCAGTGAGCGTATGGTGTCAGCTTCAAATTCAAGATGCGCTTTGGATTTCTGCACATGGTATTGATGCTGTAATAACGCAATGATTTCCTGTGGATGATTTATTGCATAATGCCAGCCTTGCAAACTGGCATTTAGAAAGGCTTTAACGCGCTCTGGATGGTTTTTTAGTTCATTTTCGCTGGTGAACAGCATATCGCTATAAAAATCAACCCCGTAATTACGCGGACTGATGACGGTAAATTCAATGCCTTGTTGTTTTAAAAAATAGGGTTCATTACTAATATAACTATTGAAAGCATCGGTTTTACCCGTTACTAAATCTTGAATATCATAACTGCTGGGGATGATATGAATTTTCGCCATATCAATACGTTCGTTGGGAAACATCGCGGCAAAATCGGCATCAATGGTCTTGCCTAACAGCATGACTTTTTTACCGACAAGATCACTGGGTGAAAAAATACCTGAATCTTTGCGAGCCAGTAATACCGAAGGCGAATGCTGATAGATAGCCGCTAATAGCACTAACGGATCGCCTTTCAAGCGGGCTAACAGTAACTCACTGTTAGCAACACCGTATTGTGCATGACCTTGAACCACTTCATTGATAGGGATTTTATCGGGTACGCCTTCGTGAATGACGACATTCAGCCCTGCTTTTTGATAATAGCCTTGTTGTACTGCGGCATAGTAGCCCGCAAATTGGAATTGATGATGCCAGCGTAATTGTAAATCTATAGTTTCTGCATACACGCACACGGGCATCACGGCAAGCAAGCCAAGTAGTCTGGTGAACTGTTGCACATCAAATTTACACCGCATAACTAACCTGCTTTTACATTAAAATCAACATTAATAGAGCATATTCCGCACCAAGTTCCTGAATAACTGTAAAAATTATGCTGCGGCTATTATGTTATCTGGTTTACAAAATACCTCAAAAAGTATAGTTTTCTGAATAGTGACATTATGTATAAAAATTAACCATTTATCGTCACTTATTATTATTCTTGTCGATTAAGTTGCGCAGTTGCATCGGTTGGACTACCGCTTTTTCAATCCGTCATCCGTGACATCAGGACTATACACGTTGTAGACCATCAAAATTACAGCTGATTAAACCGACCGTATCTTAATAAGACAATCGGCAACAAAGATAAATTCAACACCGTAGACGATGCTAAGCCGCCGATAATAATCGCCGCCATCGGCCCCATAATTTCCCGCCCTGCATTATCGCTATTAAACGCAATCGGCAACATCGCCAATGCGGTCACCAACGCGGTCATCAGAATAGACGGCAAACGCTCACTTGCCCCCAACAGCACGGTATCCAAATCCCAGCTTCTGCCTTGCTCTTCAACCAAATGACGATAATGCGATAACAACATAATGCTGTTGCGCACGGTAATACCGAACAGGGTGACAAAGCCCACCACAGAACCGACCGATAAGGTTGCGCCTGTTAATAACACCGCCGCCACACCGCCGATTAACGCAAACGGTAAATTGACCAACGTCAATAAAGCATGACGTAAACTACCGATAGCGATATAAATCAGCATTATCACCCCCACCCCCGCTAATAAAGAATAGCCGATTAAAGCGTGCCGGGCTTCCGCCTGCTCAATTGCCGCGCCAGTAAATTCAGGATAACTATCGGCAGTAAAAGGAATATCGGCTAATACCCGCGCTTTTAATTCCACTATAAACGTATCCAAATCGCGGTGCAGTACGTTGCACGTCACGGTTTGTCGCCGCTGTGAGTTTTGATGCAGAATGTTGTAACGGCTGGCAGTGTGACGAATATCCGCGACTTGTTCCAGTCTGATTAAAGCACCGTCACGCGCTCTCAGCGGCACAGACGCAATGGATTCAGGCTGTTGTCGTAACTCAGGCGATAACGCCACCGCGACATTGACAATTTTATTGCCTTGCAGATTTTTACCGACCACCCGCGTTTCATACGCCGTCTGCAAAGTATCCATGACTTGCGCAGGACTGACCCCTGTTGCCGTCAGCTGGTCGAGATTTAACTGCACCTGTAATAACGGTGTGGCAGGCGGTGAACGCAACTGCACATCCGCCGCGCCCTGCAAATCCCGCATGATAGCGGCAACCGCTTGGGCTTTCGCATCCAGCGCGTTTAAATCGGTGCCGTAAATATTCACCACCACAGGCGAGGTATAGCCTGAAATAGTTTCGTCCACCCGTTCGGTTAAAAAGGTATTGGCTTCGTATAAAATCCCGATGGAATTTTTGAGAATATCGCGCAGCTGGTCTAAAACCCGCTGTTGCTCCGCGCCTGATAACTTATCCAGATGCACTTCATATTCACTGTAATGACTGCCGTAAGTATCTGCCCCGCGTTCGGCGCGTCCTGCCCATTGTGATACCGACTGTACGCCTTTAATGTTCATAAATCGTGCGGTGAGTTGACTGCCGATGCGTAATGATTCCTGTAATGATGTACCTGCAATACTGGTGGTGTGGACGATATAATGCCCTTCCCGCAGTTCAGGCAGTAATTGGCTGTCGAAGCGAGTAAACGCCACGATAGCCGCAATACATAACAACACACTGACGATAATTACCCCATTAAAATACTTGGCTACAACGGTCAAGAATTTTTTATAACGCGGTTTAAGGGCTTTAATCAGCGGCGGATCATCATGCGTATCGGTTGCCGACATTTTACCCAACAACACATAACACAACGCAGGCGTGAGCGTGAGCGCGACCAGCAACGACACCAAAATGGCTAAAATATACGCATAACCCAACGGGGCAAATAACCGCCCCACCACGCCGCTCAACGTCAACAACGGCACAAACGCCAACGCGACAATAAAACTGGCATACACCACCGAACTGCGCACTTCCATCGACGCGCTATAAACCACCGTAGCCACTGGTTGCGGTTGTGGTAATAAACGATTTTCACGCAAGCGGCGGAAAATGTTTTCGGTATCAATAATGGCATCATCCACCACTTCGCCCAAGGCAATCGCCAAGCCACCCAACACCATAATATTAAGATTAACGCCGCAGGCTAATAACACCATCATCGCACCGATGAGTGACACGGGAATTGCCAGTGCGGAAATAAACGCAGTACGCACATTAAACAAAAACGCATACAAAATAATCAGTACGAACAAGCCGCCCAACAATAAATGCCCTGATAAATTACTCAACGAGGTTTCAATATAATCGGCAGGGCGAAACAGATGTTCATAAAAATCAATATCCTGCTTTTTAAACAGCGGTGCAAATTCTTGTAACGCTTGTTCCACCTGCCGCGACACCGACAGCGTATTAGCCCCGTATTGACCGATAACCATCATGACAATACCCTGCTTGCCCATAATTTGCGCCGCGCCGATAGGCGGTTCAGGCGCGTAGTGAATACTGGCAACTTCGCCCAAAGTAATCGGGCGGGATTGATTCAGTAACGGAATCTTGGCAAATTGTTCGGGTGTTTGCGGTTGTCCTGTGACTTGCAGGGTAAAACGCTGATTTTGATTTTCAATAAAACCACTGCCCTGAATCGTCCCCGCTTGGCTTGCGGTTTGTATCACATCATCTAAGGACAGATTGAAGCGTTGCAACTGCACAGGATCAACTTGAATCTGTAACTGCTTAATGTCACCACCGAACACATTCACATCCGCAACCCCTGCCACTGACAATAAACGCGGTACGATTGTCCAATCCACCAAACTGCGCAACGCCATTAAATCCACGCTATCGGAACGTAAACCAATCGTTAACACAGTCGCCGATGACGAGGATAACGGAATCACAATCGGCGTAATACCTTGCGGCAATTGAGTCGCTACATTGGCTAAGCGTTCGCTGATGAGCTGCCGATTAAGATAGATATTGCTGTTCTCGGCGAACGTTGCCGTCACAATCGACAGCCCTTGTATCGACTCCGAGCGCGTGGCTTTAAGTCCCACCAAGCCACTGATAGCGGTTTCAATCTGTTGCGTTACCAACACTTCCACCTGTTCCGCCACCAGCCCCGCCGATTCGGTTTGAATAATGACTTGTTTGGGCGAAAACTCAGGAAAAATATCCAAACCCGCAGTGACAAAGCGATAGCCGCCGACGATTAAAATAACAACCGCCAAGGCGATAACGATACCGTAAAAACGAATGGCAAAACGAACGAGGGTACTGAGCATGATTTATTGTGTTAGTAAGGCGGTCATGATGGCAGACAAAAAACTGGACATCAATAAACAGCTCATAGATACTGGAGGGCTTATTTTAACAACAAAAACGAGGAGAGAATCATGGGTTTTATGCAGGGCAAACGGGTATTAATTGTCGGCTTAGCCAGTAATCGGTCTATTGCATGGGGTATTGCGCAAGCGATGCACCGTGAAGGCGCGGAATTAGCCTTTACTTTTCAAAACGAAAAATTACAAAGCCGCGTGGAAGACATGGCGGCACAATGCGGTTCTACTATCACCATTGAATGTGATGTCAGTATTGATGCGCATATCGACAACGTATTTGCCAAACTGGGCGAACAGTGGGACGGTTTGGATTGTATCGTGCATTCGGTCGCTTTCGCACCGCGTGACGCGCTGAACGGTGATTATGTTGATGTGACCACCCGCGAAAATTTCCAGATTGCCCATGATGTCAGTTCTTACAGCTTTACTGCGTTGGCAAAAGCAGGACGCGCCATGATGCAAGGTCGCAACGGCTCATTATTGACGCTGACTTATTTGGGCGCAGAACGTGCAATTCCTAACTATAACGTGATGGGTGTTGCTAAAGCCAGTTTAGAAGCGAATGTGCGTTATATGGCTGTGGCATTAGGTGCAGAAGGCACGCGCGTGAATGCGATTTCCGCAGGCCCCATCAGAACCTTGGCAGCATCAGGCATTAATGATTTTAAAGCCATGCTCAGCAAAGCGGCGGATACCGCACCGTTAAAACGCAACGTCAGCATTGAAGAAGTCGGCAACGCGGCGGCGTTCATGTGTTCAGATTTGGCTTCTGGTATTACAGGCGAAATTACTTATGTGGATTGCGGCTATAGCATTGCGGGTTTAGCTGCTTCTTAAGCATATCGTCCACGAACGACACGAAAAGCACGAAAAACTGAATGTTTTTCATTGCTGTTGACTGCACATAAAAAAAGGGAGCGTTACGCTCCCTTTTTCACTCGTTACAATCGTTACGCTTCGTGACTCAGCGCACCGCAACATTGTTTGTATTTCTTGCCTGAACCGCAAGGGCAAGGGTCGTTACGTCCTACTTTATGCCCTTCACGAATAAACGGCTGCTCCGAATCGTCCTCTTGCTCATCATCTTGTTCTAACAATGACTGCTCATAAGCATCTAAGGTCGGCGCAGGGGCGTGGTCAAAGTGCATTTCTCTGGGAGCTTGTTGTTGCTCATCCAGTGCCTGCACATCTTCTTCTTCGCTGACTTGCACTTTGGCTAAGATGTTGGTGACTTCGTATTTGATGTCTTCCAAGAGCGTGGTGAACATTTCAAAGGCTTCACGTTTGTATTCCTGCTTGGGATCTTTTTGTGCGTAGCCGCGTAAATAAATACCCTGACGCAAATAATCCATTGCCAACAAATGCTCTTTCCAGCTGTTGTCCAACACCTGCATCATCACTGATTTTTCAAAATGTTGTAATACGGATTTACCGCCCGCAATTTGCTGTTCTTTTTCATGATGATTTTGTTCAAGCGCGTCAACAATGCGATGACGTAAGCCTTCTTCAGTCAAACTATGATTCTCATCCAGCATTTTCTGCACGGGGATTTCAACATTGAATTCGTGCTGTAAATGGTCTTCCAAGCCTTTAACATCCCATTGTTCGACCATTGTTTTAGGGGGAATGTATTGGGTGATGACGTTATTGACTACATCGGCGCGGATGGCGTTGATAATGTCGGAAATTTCACTCGCCGCCATCAGTTCATTACGCTGTGAATAAATCACTTTGCGCTGGTCGTTTGCCACGTCGTCATACGCGAGAATTTCCTTACGCACGTCAAAGTTACGCGCTTCGACTTTGCGCTGGGCATTTTCAATCGAGCGTGTCACCCAAGGATGTTCAATCGCTTCACCGTTGCCCATGCCGAGTTTTTGCATTAAACCTGCAACGCGCTCGGAGGCAAAAATGCGCATTAAATCATCTTGTAACGATAGATAGAAACGAGTCGAACCCGGATCGCCCTGACGACCTGAACGACCGCGTAACTGGTTGTCGATACGACGTGATTCATGACGCTCTGAACCGATAACGTGCAAGCCGCCGCTTGCTAGCACTTGATTATGTCTATCCAGCCACACGCTGCGTACACGGGCTTTTTCTTCTTCGCTGGCATCTTCACCCAGAGCTTTTAATTCAGCTTCCAAGTTACCGCCCAGCACGATGTCCGTACCGCGACCTGCCATGTTGGTAGCAATTGTTACTGCATAGGGCATACCCGCCTGTTCAACAATATGGGCTTCGCGCTCATGTTGTTTGGCGTTCAGCACTTCATGTTTAACACCTTGTTGTGTCAATAAGGCAGAAATGCGCTCAGAATTTTCAATCGAGGTTGTACCGACTAACACAGGTTGTCCGCGTGTGACACATTCTTTGATGTCTTCGGCAACGGCTTGATATTTTTCCTCGGTAGTCAGGAAAATGACATCGCCCAAGTCTCTACGAATCATATCGCGATGCGTCGGAATAATGACCACTTCCAGACCGTAAATTGAATTCAATTCAAACGCTTCGGTATCCGCTGTGCCTGTCATGCCTGACAGTTTTTCGTATAAACGGAAATAGTTCTGGAAGGTGATAGAGGCTAAGGTTTGGTTTTCGTTGTTGATGGTCACGCCTTCTTTGGCTTCGATGGCTTGATGCAAACCTTCTGACCAACGACGACCCGGCATAATACGCCCTGTGAATTCGTCAACAATGACCACTTCATTATTGGCAACGATATAATCCACGTCTCTTTTGAACAGGACATGAGCGCGTAATGACGCGTTCAAATAGTGCATTAAACGAATGTTGGTCGCGCTGTATAAGCTGCTGCCTTCCACCATTAAACCATGTTCAACCATCAGGCGTTCAACGTGTTCATGACCTGATTCGGTTAAATGTACCTGACGGGTTTTTTCATCCACGGTGTAATCGCCGACTTCGCCAACCGTATTGCCTTCTTTGTCGTTTTCTTTTTCTTGTTTAATCAGAAAAGGAATAACCGCGTTAGCTTTAATATAAACTTCGGTGCTTTCTTCGGTAGGGCCTGAAATAATCAGAGGGGTACGCGCTTCGTCAATCAGGATAGAGTCAACCTCATCGACAATGGCAAAACTTAAATCACGCTGAACTTTTTGTTCCAGTGTGTATTCCATGTTGTCGCGCAGGTAATCAAAACCGAATTCGTTATTCGTGCCGTAGGTAATATCGGCGGCGTAAGCACGGCGGCGTTCGCTTTTATCCATGTGGCTGAGAATGACACCTGTAGTCATGCCTAAAAAGCCATACAGTTTGCCCATCCATTCTGCATCACGCTTGGCAAGATAATCATTCACTGTGACGACATGAACACCGCGCTCAGGCAACGCATTAAGATAGGCGGCCAGTGTAGCCATCAGGGTTTTACCCTCGCCTGTTTTCATTTCCGCAATTTTGCCGTCATGTAAAATCATGCCGCCAATGAGCTGCACATCGAAATGACGCATACCGAACACCCGCGTAGAGGCTTCTCTGACCGCCGCAAACGCATCGGGAATCAAGTTATCCAGCGATTCGCCTTGTGCGAGGCGAGAACGAAACTCCTGTGTTTTTGCTGCCAGTGCCGTATCAGATAGTTTTTCATATTCAGAAGCCAGAGCATTGACCTGCTTGACCAGCTTCGCTTTCTTTTTGATAAGCCTGTCGTTACGGCTTCCTACAACAAATTTAACCAGATTACCCAACATGCTTTTTTCCAGTGTGAATTTAGTAAATGATTGAAAAAGTGGGCAATTATATACTGTCCACGCTGTTAGTGACAGATAAAAGCCCGTGTATTTGTGCTTTGCTCGCTACAACATAGTGGTGTTTATGGTAATAAACAAGGTGGGACGTTTGAATTTTGTAGACTTACGTCTTGGTAAACTGCACAATTTAGAGGCTGTTTTTTACACGTCACAGGCTGTTGGGATGACTCACAACATAATAAATATCCCAGCCTAATCAATTACCTTGCGTAATTTAGATTACCTGTATTTTTGATATTTTAAAGAGAGGAGAAAACCATGAACGAATCCACCAAAAAAATGCTCAATTATTTCCTGATCGGCGTATTTGCGATTATTCCTATTGTTATCGTCTTTCAGATTATCCTGTTCGTAAAAGGAATGGTGTCGAATTTATTTGAAATTGTCTACGTTTTTGCCGACAGCTATATTTATACGGGCATTGTATTCATCATCAGTTTCGCACTGCTGGTATCCATAGGTCACACCATTGCAAAAAAAGGCGCGTCTTGGATTATCAGAATGTTTGATGTTGTGATTGATCAAATTCCTTTATTGAACACTATTTACCGCGTCACTAAAAAAGTAATCAATATGTTTTTATCGCACGACCAAGCCATTGCCAAAGAAGTGGTTTACATTGAATATCCAAAGGAAGGCATTTGGGTACCCGCGTATGTCACGAACCGTCAGGGTGACAAATATATTCTATTTATTCCGACTTCACCCAATCCCACCTCAGGTTTTACTGTGATTGTCGATAAATCAAAAGTAATTCCTTCCGTGATGGATATTGAAGCGGCGACCAGTTTTATAGTCAGTGTCGGTGTCGATTTTGATAACGCTTCCGAAATTACTCAGTTACCTTAAAATACAGATAACATCATGAAACTAATAACCCCCATTATCGCCATACTGGTACTGCTCACTGGCGCAGCGTGCAGCAAAGAAGAACCTAAAGAGCCGCCCGCGCCTAAAGCCGAAGAATCGGGTATTACTGGCATTGTAAGAACGCAAAACGGACGTATAGAGAGCGGTAGACAGACGATGGAAGATGCCAAACAAATCAATCAAACCCTTCTGGATTCTGCCGCCGAGCAACGAGAAACCATAGAGAAAACTCAACAGTAAAGCGGATAAGATTTTTTGCCCGCAACATTGACTAAATTGCGGGCAAACAGCTGACCGAAGCACATGATATAGAAGGTCATACTAAAATGAACTCGTCGAATCAAGATAAAGTTGAATGTCACATTACTTACGACCCTAATGCTGCACTTGAGTTTTTTAAACTGTTTGGCAGCGTAGAGTCTGCGAAGGCAGGTGAAACGTTTTTTGTATCGGGACAAAAGCCCGGCTTTTTTTCCTTTTTACAAACCGATAAAACCTACTTGTTACTGGACGGCACAGTCACCGTTCAAACCGTGTCAGGAAACCTTATCAATCTTGAGTCAGGGCAGGTATTCGGTGAATTTACGCCTTACACGGCAAGCAATGCCACAGCGACCGCTGGCACAGCCTGCAAACTGGTTGCGCTCAGTGAAAAGCAGTTTATTGCCAGTCTCAAGAAACAACCGACATTTCTGTTTATGCTGATGGACGTGTTAATCAGGACGCTGCCTAAAATCGGTACGGCAACAAAAGACACGCCACCGCCTGATAACAAAAGCAGTAAAAACAGCAGCGTATTGAGTACCGAAATGCTCAACACACTAAAACAGAAACTGGGCGAAAACGCACTGATGAACGTGCCTGAAAAGCGCGTCGTGTTTCATGAAGGGGCTGCCGCGTTGTTGATGTATGTCATTCTTGAGGGTCAGATGACAATAAGCATTGATAATAAAGTAGTCGGACACAGCGGTGTAGGTGACATCGTGGGTGAAATTGCACTGGTCGCCCGACGACACGCACGGACAGCAAGCGTCATAGCCGAAACGCGCTGTTTATTACTGGCTATTGATCGTCAAATCCTCCCTGAGCTGATTCAATCACTACCCACCTTCGGCATCTCATTATTGCGGGTGCTGGATGCACATTTAAACGCGATAAAGCGCAATCTGTAGCACCTCGCCACCGTAGGCAGTTCGCGAATATGACTGCCAGTTTTCAAAGGACTGGCAGTCATGAGTATCACCGTTTTTTAATTAATAATAGCCACAACCATCATCAATCTTGTTGATGATAGGCAACAATGCGCTCAACTTCATTTTTTGAACCCAATATCAGCGGCACACGTTGATGAATCCCCGTCGGCTTAATATCCAGCATACGTTCACGTCCTGTGCTACACGCACCGCCTGCCTGTTCAATAATAAACGCCATCGGATTGGCTTCATACATGAGCCGTAATCGGGCGGGTTTGGCAGGATTTTTGGTATCCAGCGGATACAAAAATACCCCGCCGCGCGTCAAAATGCGATACACCTCTGCGACTAATGAGGCGACCCAACGCATATTAAAATCTTTCTCGCGTACACCGTCCGTACCCTGTAAACATTCAGCAATATACTGTTGTACAGGCGGCTCCCAGAAGCGTTGATTGGACATATTAATCGCAAATTCGCTGGTGTCTTCGGGGATTCTCATGTTCGGGTGCGTTAAAATAAATTCACCTATATCCTGATTCAGAGTAAAGCCATTTACCCCATGCCCTGTGGTCAGAATCAGCATGGTTGACGGGCCGTAAAGTACAAAACCCGCACACACCTGTTCTGTGCCTTTGCGTAAAAAATCTTCTTCCGCAGGATCAACACCTTCACGGCAACGCAAAATAGAAAAAATCGTGCCGACCGTCATATTGACATCAATGTTGGATGAGCCATCCAACGGATCAAATAATGCGAGATATTTACCCTTGGGATATTGCGCAGGAATGCTGATAATGTCATCCATTTCTTCCGATGCCATACCCGCTAAATGCCCAGTCCAGTTCAGTGCGCCGACCATAATATCATTGGTAATAATATCCAGTTTTTTCTGCACTTCACCTTGAATATTCTCAGATTCCGCACTGCCCAACACGCCGACCAGATTGCCCCGATTGACTAAATGCGAGATTTCTTTACACGCCATTACGATGTTGTTCAGCAACAGTGTAAACGTACCAGACGCATCAGGCAGTCCGCGCTGCTGTTCAATAATAAACTGCGTTAATGTTAATTTATTCGCCATGCGTTTTCTCCGTTTGAGCGTGATGATTAAAAAAATCGTCGCTTGCGATTGACCAAGCCACTATTCTTTATGAGTTAGCACATTGTAAATTTTAAAACCCAGTATGGATGCCGCTAAAATAAAGGTAATACTATTGGCAAAAACGATGACTGTATTCTCAATACAAATCCCATACACCAGCCAACCGAATACCCCCAGCGTAAACAGCGTGTACATACCGAGAGACAGCGATTGCGTATCTTTGGTTTTCAGGGTGAGAATGGCTTGAGGTAAAAAAGAGGCGGTGGTGAGGGCGGCTGCTATGTAGCCTATATAATCAATGATGTCAGGCGTAATATTCATCATGAGGTCAGCCCTTGCCGCGTGTGCGGGTGCGGGTGGTCTGTAATTTATCTTTTGTCGTTTCCAAAGTTTCAAAACGTTTTTCGATAAATTGAATAATCATACCGGCAATGTCCTTGCCGCTGGCCTCTTCAATGCCTTTTAAACCCGGTGAGGAATTCACTTCCATAATGACAGGTCCGTGATTGGAGCGGAGCATATCAACACCGCAGACATTCAAGCCCATAATTTTAGCAGCACGAACAGCAGTGGAGCGTTCTTCGGGGGTTAAACGAATTAAACTGGCAGAACCGCCACGATGTAGATTGGAGCGAAATTCACCTTCTGCGGCTTGGCGTTTCATGGCAGCAACCACTTTATCCCCGACCACAAAACAGCGAATATCACTGCCGTCGGCTTCTTTGATAAATTCCTGCACCATGATATTGGCTTTTAAGCCCATAAAGGCTTGAATCACACTTTCAGCGGCATTATGGGTTTCTGCCAACACCACGCCGATGCCTTGTGTGCCTTGCAATAATTTAATCACCAGCGGCGCACCGCCGACCTGCGAAATTAAATCTTCAATATCATCAGGATTATTGGCAAAACCCGTGACAGGTAAACCGATACCCTTACGCGCCAGTAACTGCATGGAGCGCAGTTTATCTCTGGAACGCGAGATACCAACCGATTCATTCAACGGCATCACGTTCATCATCTCAAATTGACGCAATACGGCGGTACCGTAAAACGTGACCGAGGCACCGATACGCGGTATAACCGCATCAAAGTCCACTAAATCTTCACCCCGATAATGAATAGACGGGTTGTGTGAGGTAATATTCATATAACAACGCAATACATCCAACACGCGAACATCATGACCGCGTGCTTGTGCCGCTTCAACCAGACGCATAGTCGAATACAATTTAGCATTACGCGATAAAATGGCAATTTTCATAATTTCCTGACTTAGTTCTTAGAATACTCCCGCTATTTTGGCATGAAATAATCTAAGCAGGTTTAATTTTTATTTATTGGAGAGCTTGTTATGGCATTAGCACAAACCCCCGTGTGTGATTTTGGTACACCCGCCCCCGACTTTGATTTACTCGGTGTCGATGGACAACGCTGGACACTGGCGCAGTGCAAAGGCGAAAAAGGCTTGCTGGTAATGTTTATCTGTAATCACTGCCCTTATGTGCAGGCAATCCATGAACGGATTATCCGCGACACCCGTGAACTTAAAACCTTCGGCATTCATGCAGTGGCGATTATGTCCAACGACACCGCCGACTATCCCGAAGACTCTTACGACAATATGCAGCGACTCGCCGCACAATACGACTATCCTTTTCCCTATCTGCTCGATGACACGCAAGCGGTCGCTAAAGCCTATGGTGCGGTATGTACGCCTGATTTTTTTGGTTATAACGCCGATTTGCAGCTGCAATATCGCGGGCGTTTAGATGCCAGTCGCACAGAAACTGCCCCACCTGATACAATACGCGACTTATTTGAAGCAATGAAACTTTGTGCCGCCACAGGTTTTGGTTCAATAGAGCAAATTCCCAGCATAGGTTGCTCGATTAAATGGCGACAAAATTAACACCTCACCCACAACAAGAGAGAAAAATATGTCAATTCAAAGAATGATTGATCTGGATTTAGCCGGTAAACGAGTATTAATCCGTCAAGATTTAAACGTGCCTGTTAAAAACGGCATGGTCACCAGCGATATTCGTATTCAAGCCAGCGTACCCACCATTCAACAAGCCTTGGCTCAAGGCGCGGCAGTGATGGTTATGTCGCATTTAGGTCGTCCTGAAGAAGGTCACTATGACGAAGCAGCTTCATTAAAACCTGTCGCTGACCGTCTGGCTCTGTTACTGGACAAACCTGTCCGCTTAGAAAAAGACTGGATTGACGGCGTGACTATTGCCGCTGGTGAAGTGGTACTGTGTGAAAACGTGCGTTTCAATGTCGGCGAAGAAAAAAACAGCGACGAGCTGGGCAAAAAAATGGCGGCGTTATGTGACGTATTCGTCATGGATGCGTTCGGTACTGCGCACAGAGCGCAAGCCTCCACCCACAGCGTGGCAAAATTTGCCCCTGCGGTTTGTGCAGGCCCCTTATTAGCCAGTGAACTGGACGCACTGGGCAAAGCTCTGGAAACACCGACTAAACCGTTAATCGCCATCGTCGGCGGTTCAAAAGTATCAACCAAATTAACCGTATTAGAATCTTTATCCACCAAAGTAGACCAACTCATCGTTGGCGGTGGTATTGCTAACACCTTTATTGCAGCGGCAGGTTTTCCCGTCGGTAAATCATTATATGAAGCCGATTTAATCCCAGAAGCACAGCGTTTAATGGCTGCCGCTAAAGCCGCAGGTTCAGAAATTCCCGTGCCTACCGACGTAGTGTGTGCGAAAGAATTTTCTGAAAATGCGATTGCCACCATTAAACAAGTCGCTGACGTTGCCGCCGATG
This sequence comes from Methylococcales bacterium, assembly GCA_030654015.1. Taxonomy (GTDB): domain Bacteria; phylum Pseudomonadota; class Gammaproteobacteria; order Methylococcales; family Methylomonadaceae; genus UBA4132. The sequence goes on from JAURYI010000122.1 coordinate 21,675, forward strand.
ATTTGATTCTCGACATCGGTCCCGATACTGCAAAACATTATGCTGAGTTATTAAAATCAGCAGGAACAATCGTCTGGAACGGCCCAGTCGGTGTCTTTGAAATTGAACAATTCAGCCACGGCACACAAACATTGTCTACCGCGATTGCCGAAAGTAGTGCGTTTTCCATTGCTGGCGGTGGCGATACCTTAGCCGCTATCGACAAATACGGCATCAACGACCAAGTGTCTTACACCTCTACAGGCGGCGGCGCATTCCTTGAATTTCTTGAAGGAAAAGAATTACCTGCGGTAGCTGTGTTAAAATCACGCGGTTAGTCAACAATTCATAGTTCCCACGCTCCAGCGTGGGAACTCATCCAGCAACGCCTGTCCTGAGTTTATCGAAGGACTCCAGCGTTGCCTGATGACGCTGGAGCGTCAACAGAGACATTCCTACGCAAAGCATGGGAACGATACTCACCACAATAAAGGTTTAAAAAAATGGCAAGAGTCACGATTGAAGATTGTTTAGAAAACGTAGAAAACCGTTTCAAACTGGTGTTATTAGCCAGTACCAGAGCGCGTCAGTTAAGCCACGGTGCGACTGAATTTTTGCCGCGCGGCAAAGATAAAGACACCGTTCTGGCGTTACGCGAAATCGCCGCAGGTCATGTCACCACTGAAAACATCAACGCATTGCACCGCGTTGGTGAAGTGCATGACTACAACCCGCAATTCTAAGCACACGCACTATGGATACGCCAGAGTCCCTCGCCCTGCAACGCCCTGAAGACGTTCTGATTGCGCGGTTGTCACAGGAATTATCTGGCTATTTAGATCAAACGCAAGTTGATGATTGTGTACGCGCCTATCAATTCGGCGCGTTAGCCCACGCTGGGCAATTTCGTAAAAGCGGCGAAGCCTATATTTGCCACCCGCTGTCCGTCGCCATCATACTGGCAGGAATGCACATGGATGCGCGGGGCATTATGGCGGCTATTTTGCATGATGTGATTGAAGATTGTCAGGTCAGCAAACAAGAAGTGGCTACTCAGTTCGGCGTAGAAGTTGCCGAACTGGTGGACGGTGTTACCAAACTCACCAAAATCGCCAGCCGTTCCCAAGCCGAAACCCAAGCGGAAAATGTCCGCAAAATGTTTCTGGCAATGGGTAAAGATTTGCGCGTCATCATGGTCAAACTTGCCGACCGCCTGCACAATATGCAGACACTGGGCGCGATGCCACCTGAAAAAAAACGCCGTATTGCGCGGGAAACTCTGGATATTTACGCACCGATTGCCAACCGTCTGGGCATGAACCACATTCGCCATCAACTGGAAACGCTTGGCTTTGAGGCAATGTATCCTCATCGCTATGCCGTGATCAGTAATGCACTCAAAAAAGCGCGGGGCAACCGCCGCAAAGTCATTGATACTATTGAAAGTTCCATTAAAAACCGTCTGGAACAAGCCAATTTACCGTGCAATGTCTTAGGACGCGAAAAGAATATTTACAGCATTTATCAAAAAATGCACCTGAAAAAACTGTCCTTAGCGGCAGTATTTGATCTCTATGCGTTTCGTATTTTTTGTGACACGGTGGATAGTTGTTACCGCGTCTTGGGCATCGTCCATAATTTATACAAACCGATTCCCGGTCGTTTTAAAGATTATATTGCCCTGCCCAAAGCTAATGGCTATCAATCCTTGCATACGCTATTGATTGGGCCTTATGGACAGCCCATTGAAATACAAATCAGAACACACGAAATGCACCATATGTCGGAATCAGGCATTGCTGCGCATTGGCTGTATAAATCGGATAACGGCAAAGCGGAAAAAATTCAGGCGAGTGCCAATGAATGGCTGCGGGAGTTACTGGAAATTCAAAAATCAGCGGGTGACTCGCTGGAATTTATTGATAATTTAAAAGTCGATTTATTTCCTCAGGAAGTGTTCGTGTTCACTCCCAAAGGCAAAATTATTAAAATTGCCCGAAACGCAACCATTGTTGATTTTGCGTATGCCGTACATACCGACATCGGTAACTCGTGCATTTCTGCGATGATTGATAAACAGCTCGTCCCGTTACAAACAAAACTGGAAAACGGTGTAACGGTTGAAGTCATTACCGCACCGTGGGCAAGACCGAATCCATTGTGGCTGAACTATGTCACCACCGTGAAAGCCCGTTCCAGCATCCGCAATTTCCTGAAAAACTTTAAACAGCAGGAAGCCATTAACTTAGGGCGCAGACTGTTGGAAAAAGAACTGCACACCATGCAGTTGCAACTGGATACCATTGAAGACTCACGCCTGCAAGGTCTGCTCGCCTCGACCAAATCGCGCTCACTAGACGCGCTGTTAGAAGACATCGGCCTAGGTAATAAAATGCCGTTTCTTATCGCCAAACGTCTGGAACAGGATGATGTCAGTGCCAACGTCAGGCTCAACGACACTGAAAACGACAAGCAGCAAAAAAATCCGCTCATCATCAAAGGCACAGAAGGCATGGTTATTACGCTTGCCAAATGTTGCCGCCCGATTCCAGGGGATGCCATTATCGGCTTCTTTAATCCAGGTAAAGGCATCGTGGTACATCATCACGCCTGCCGCAATCGCACCATCCTCAGAAAAAAACACGCTAACTGGCTGGATGTGGAATGGAGTACCGATGTTGTCGGCGATTTCCCCGCTGAACTGCGCTTGGAAATTCTCAATCAGCGCGGCGCGTTAGCCACTATCGCCTCAACCATTTCCGAATTCGATTCCAATATTGAAAACGTTACCGTGGTCGATCAGGATGTTCATGTCTGCATCGACTTAATCACCCTGACCGTTAAAGACCGCGTACATCTGGCAAAAATCATCCGCCGCTTGAAAGAGCTGGCTATTGTGTTGAAAATTACGCGGGTTAAAGCGTAGTACACCTTCTTAGTTATGACGGGTAAAGTTGCTAGACCTGCGAGGTTTTAAAAACCTCGCAGGTCTTTATTGCGCCCATCAAAAAAATTGACTGACTACTAAGCCATGTTAATGCGCATCATCATGATGCCATTTAGGTAACATAATGATGCAATTAGGCTTGAAACCCTGATTTTTCAATACATCAATACTGGCAATTTTTTCTTCTTTTTGTAAATCAATGACGCTGATTGATCCATCATCCATTTCAGGTAAATTTAAAAAGCTGTTTTGGACAATTGCATAATGCTCATCAGGTGAAAACACCATGTGATGTGAACCTGCTGCGGTGGGAATGGTTTTTAAATGTTTGGGCTTAGATTTCAAATCACCGCTGATGTCGAAAATGTTTAATGCCCCTGGTTTCGCCGTGCTGATATACAGACGGTCATGTTTGTCGTTGAAATAAATTTCTAACGGCACACCTTGTTGCTGACTGCTAAAATCAAATACTTGTTGAAAACTGAAATCTTTGCTGGTTTCGTTCCAGAGGGCTGTCCATAATGCGCCGCCGAACATAGTATTAATGTATGCCATAGCGGGTTTGGCGTGTGGTAAAAAGACCGCTTCTACAGGTGATGAACCAGAAGGCGAGGGCTTATCGGACAGCTTATGCGTGGATAATACTTTACCGCTGGACGGTTCAATCACAGTGACCGTTTCACCTGCATCACCCAAATCCGACGGGCGCACGGTGCTGGTGACTATCATACGATCAATATCTTCATTTAAGCCGATACCATGCGGATAACGAATAAACGTATCTTTACCATTCGCGGCGATTACCTGAATCTGCGCATCGGTTTTTGCATCACCCACGATTACATTGCTTGAACCCATGCAGGTCATATACCAGCGTTGCCCGTCTTCCGAAAACGCAAAATCTTCACTGACCTGACAATCGGGCAAATCAACTTTTTTCGGCTGATACGGAACGTGTTTCATGTCCATAACGTGTAATACCCCGTTTCCTAATGAGGTGATATAGGCTTTGCTGAGGTCTTTATTATAAAAAATATGATGAGCAACCAAGTCGGGCGGCAGTGGAATGTCATTGAGCATTTTGCCGAAATTGTGTGATTCAGGGTCTACGTCGATAATCGCGATTCCCTCACGTCTGGGTGTTTGATTAGGTTTGCTTTCATAGTTCACCATCGCCAGTATTTCCGCCTGTACGGTGACAGGAATGATAATACAAGCGGTGAGGATAGCGGCTAAAAGGCGGGTGGTTTTCATAGTAAGGTCTCAAGTAATTTGGTTCACACACACACGATACAAAATGACTGCTAGTCCTTAAAGGACTGGCAGTCATTTCAACAACTTATTCCGCTGTGGTCGGGTCAATCATGGTTCTGATTTGCGAAATACGATTAGCAGGAAAGCCGCCTTGTTCAGCGTGTGCTTTAACCGTCGCTTCATCGGGTGCGATATACACGCAATACACTTTATCGTCAGTGACATAACTTTCTACCCACTGAATTTTAGTTCCCATGCTGCTCAATACACCGCACGATTTTTGCGAAATACCTTGTAAATCCTGAGCAGTTAATGCGCCCGCGCCGGGGATGTCACGTTCGATAATATACTTTGGCATAATGCCTCCTGTGTTTGATTAATATGACGAGTCGTCTTGTTAAAGCGCGATAAAAATTCAGATTTTTATGAGATCTGCGAGGTTTTTAAAACCTCGCAGGTCTGAAAATAAAAACATCACGCTTTAAAAAAATCCCCCAATAATGCCTGACAACATTGTGTTAGCGGTGCGGTTGATTGCTCCACTTTCATGCGCAACAACGCGCCTTGCCAAGTGTTGACCAATAAATCTGCCAGTTCACGCGCCGATTTATCAGTGCGTATCGTGCCTTGTTGCTGAGCCAGACTGATGCCCAATTGCAACACATCCCGATAACGATTCAAGGTGGTTTGCAACGCGACACGGCAAACCTCACTGCTATCGCCAATTTCACCGATTAAATTACCCAATAAACAGCCGCCTTTAAAATCAGTGCGTTCCAGCTCGGCAATGGATTCATTAAAATAGCGTTGTAAGGCACTGAGTGCGTCAGGGTCCTGCGCTAAATAACGGCTTATCTGATCAATATAGGGCGTGATGTAATGCTCAATCACTGCCGCACCAAAGTTCTCCTTACTACCAAAATAATTGTAGAAGGACCCTTTAGGTATTTGCACCGCATCCAAAATTTCCTGTAAGCCCGTACCGTGATAACCCTGCTGCATCAGCAACGCTACCCCTTGGTTCAATAAATTTTCGCGGTTGATTTCTTTTTGTGTTGTTCTGCTCATGGCTTAATAATACGACCAGTTGTCTTATTTTGTCAAAATAAATTTACTTTTATATAGTAACGCGCAAGCTATTGACAGTACTCTGTGAGCGAACACTACATCCTCACATAGACTAAGTAGGGTGTATTTTGGTATAGTTAGCAAGTTTTCGACGTGCTAAGGCACATTTTTATAATAGCTAGCTCATCACTCTGGAGAAACTCAATGGCAATTAAAGTTGCAATCAATGGTTATGGTCGTATCGGTCGTAATATCATGCGTGCGCTGTATGAATCAGGTCGCACTAACGAAATTCAAATCGTTGCAATTAACGATTTAGGCGATTCCAAAACCAATGCACATTTAACTAAATATGACACAGTTCATGGCAAATTCGGCTTTGATGTCAGCGTTGACGGTGATTACATTGTTATCAACGGTGACAGAATCCGCGTGCTTGCAGAAAGAGATCCTTCAAAATTACCTTGGGCTGAATTAGGCGTTGATGTAGTTCATGAATGTACTGGTTTCTTCGCTAGCAAAGCTAAAGCCTCTGCACATATCGCTGCTGGCGCGAAAAAAGTCATCATTTCAGCTCCAGGTGGCGATGATATTGATGCGACTATTGTTTATGGTGTCAATCATAAATCGTTGAAAGCATCGGATACTGTGATTTCAAACGCTTCTTGTACTACCAACTGTTTAGCTCCGTTAGTTAAACCATTGATTGATGCTATCGGTGTTGAACATGGTTTAATGACTACTATCCATTCTTACACTAACGACCAAGTATTGACTGACGTGTATCACAGTGACTTGCACCGTGCGCGTTCTGCCACTCAATCTATGATCCCAACTAAAACTGGCGCAGCGGCGGCGGTAGGTTTGGTATTGCCAGAAATGAAAGGCAAATTAGACGGTTTTGCGATGCGCGTTCCAACTATCAACGTTTCTGTGGTTGACTTGTGTTTCCAAGCGTCACGCAACACCACTAAAGAAGAAGTTGATAGCGTTTTAAGAGCGGCAGCAGCAGGTTCATTGAAAGGCATCTTAGCCATTAATGACGAGCCTTTAGTGTCGATAGACTTTAACCACAACCCACATTCTTCAATTTATGAAGCCTCTTTAACCAAAGTCACTGGCGGCAACTTTGTAAAAGTGCTGTCTTGGTATGACAACGAATGGGGTTTCTCTAACCGTATGTTAGATACCACCGTCGCTTTAATGAACGCGGAATAACCATGCTAAGAAGAACCAAAATTTTAGCCACTCTAGGCCCTGCCACCGATAAAGAAGGTGTGTTGGAAGGTTTATTTGAGGCGGGTATTGATGTGGTACGGTTGAACTTTTCACATGGTACAGCACAAGACCATATCGACCGTGCCAACGCAGTACGCGAAATGAGCAAAAAAACGGGCAGACGAGTGGGTATTTTGGCAGATTTACAAGGGCCAAAAATTCGTATTGAGCGTTTTAAAGCGAATGCAAAACACGGCGGAGCAGAGAAAGTCTGGCTGGAAAATGGTCAGGATTTCGCGCTCGACATTAATATGGATAAAGAAGGCGGCGATGAAACACAAGTCGCTATCAGCTACGAACCCTTACCTAAAGAAGTGAAAGCAGGCAGCCGTTTATTATTAGATGACGGGCGCATTGTATTGGACGTGGTTAATGTTGAAGCCAACTTACGCATCAACTGCACCGTGATTGTCGGCGGTTACTTATCCAACAAAAAAGGCATCAACCTGCTCGGTGGCGGTTTATCGGCAGCCGCGTTAACTGAGAAAGATAAAGAAGACATCATCACTATCGGGCAAATTGAATGTGATTATGTGGCTGTGTCTTTCCCACGTTGTGCGGAAGATTTGCATGAAGCCCGTCGTTTGTTACAAGCGGTCGGTTGCTATGCGGGTATTGTGTCTAAAGTTGAACGTGCTGAAGCGATTGTTCCAGATGTGATGGATGAAATTATCCTCGCGTCCGATGCGGTCATGGTAGCGCGTGGTGATTTGGGCGTGGAAATTGGTGATGCCAATTTGCCAGCAGTACAAAAACTACTGATTAAACGCAGTCGTGAACTGAATCGTGTTGCTATCACTGCAACGCAAATGATGGAATCCATGATTGAGAACCCCATTCCAACGCGCGCAGAAGTATTTGACGTAGCCAATGCGGTTTATGATGGTACTGATGCGATTATGTTATCAGCAGAAACAGCTTCGGGTAACCATCCGATTAAAGCCGTTGAAGCGATGCACCGTATTTGTGTTGAAGCGGAAAAACAAGCGGTGGTGCGTGAGTCAGATCACCGTATCAACGAACAGTTTCAACGCGATGACGAAGCGATTGCTATGTCTGCCATGTATATGGCTAACCATACCAAAGTTAAAGGCATTGTTGCTTTAACTGAGTCTGGGTCAACACCGTTATGGATGTCACGCATCAGCTCAGGCATTCCTATCTATGCGTATAGCAGTCAGGAAAAAACCTTGGGCAAAGTGACTTTGTTTCGCGGCGTATTTCCGATGTATTTCAAACTGGGTGAAAATCAAGACCACGCTGAAGTGAATCGCAATATCGTACAAGAACTAAGAAAATGGAATGCAGCTAAAGACGGCGATAAATTCATTATCACTAAAGGTGATTTGAACGGCGTAGAAGGCGGCACCAACGCATTAAAAGTCATTATCATAGGACAAGGTTTAACACCTTAAACTAAAAAACCTGCGAGGTTTTAAAAACCTCGCAGGTTTGAGTCAAAACACAGACCTTTCAGGTTTTTAAACCTGAGAGGTCTGTTATTTCTCATTTCCCCGTCAGCAACCGCTTCCATAAGGTTTCAGGAAAATTCTCATCCCGCATTTTCTGCACGACAGGCGCATTATCATAAGGTAACGCCAGAAAAGTCACCTCCTGCTTTTCCCTATCATAAATAGCAAATTGTGCATCCGTACAGCCCTCTCTAGGTTGCCCGATTGAACCAGGACAGATAAGCAGTTGATTATAAGGCGACAACGATACGGTTTTTTCCGTAAGCTGATGATCCATGCCTTTTTTATCGCGTGCAAATACCCCTGCCATGTGTGAATGCCCATGAAAACACACGCGGATATTATTTTCCTGCATATAGCTTAAGTTATCCTCATAAGTCATCGCGTATACATAGCCATAAAAAAATGCGGGATCCATCGGTGCGCCATGTACAGCAAACCATTCTTCAGTTTCCTCAAACGCAGGCAAGTCTTTTAACCACTGACGATGCTCAAGCGACAATTGATCGACCGTCCAATAAACAATCGTTTTCGCCGTATTTGAAAAACCTATACTGGTGTCATTGATACCCACCGCGTGATCATGATTGCCTTTAATAATCTGCAAATTTGTCTGCTGCAATCGTTCTATACATTCACGCGGCTCTGCGTTGTAGCCGACTATATCGCCCAGCACAATGCCTTCGTGAATACCCTGTGCATCGAGATAATTTAATACGCATTCCAACGCCGCATGGTTCGCATGAATGTCGGCGAGTAAGGCAAAGTATCGACCGTTCACCTGCGAATGTTGAGCTGCGCGAGTAGGAGGTAGTTTTTTTATTTGCGTAAGTGTCTGAATTAACGCCTGTAATAACTGCTCTTTTTGTCCTTGTGGCATAAACAAAGAGTGCAGTTGCCTTGCGATGATAACGCGACAATGCTCATCATGAAAAATATCGTCCAACAGCTCAACCAACGCATAACCCAGCTCATTGATAAAGCTCTCATCCAGCCATTCAAAGCTGCGAATATAAACCCCCAGCATCATGGCAAACGAAATAAATTTATCCCATTGGTAATACTCATCATCCAGATAATACACCGCGCCGTCATCTGATAAGGCAAAATTGGACAAGCCTTCGTCAAGTTTATGGTTTGTGTTTTTAGCCAATGTTAGATACATCCGAAACACGGCGGTTAATAACTTAAGATTTTGTTGCCGGTCGGCGGCTGAATTGGGCGTGGCTTTTAACTCAATATGTAACGGCTTTAACCGTGGGCAGATACTGGCAATTGAAATAGTTTCTGTATTTGATGGGTCATGATTTTCAGTGATAAGCAACCATGTTTTATGCGGATGATGGACACCGAGCTGCTGCTCTTTTGCCAGAGCTTGCTTAATCCAGCGACGTGATTTATCGCTATTGAAATTAATCTCAGTACGGATTTTGATAACATCGGTGTCGCTGGCATGAATGCGCGTCCCTGGGCGACCTACAAATTCATTACCTATCATGAGCGTTTCAGAACCCAGTTGTAACAAGTTTTGAATGGTCTCGATGTCGTAATGTTGTTGGTTATCGACAGCACCAATAATATCAATATTCAACATAATACCTTCGGCAAGAAAAAATTAGACAGCCCTATTTCTAAATAACTCATTGATTTAACAGAACGAATACATTGCAAAGCAAAGTCTGCATCACTCACTTTTACGACTTACCAATTTGTTTGGCAAAGCCTGAAATGGATGATAAACAATAACGCAAGGAAACAGGAGGATATGGCGGGACGGGACATAAAACCAGTGAATGATAGTGTTGCCAATCGCCAGAATAAAACTTTTTCCGCTCACTCTCGGTCATGAGCCTGCCGATGCAGTGAACGGAAAATACAGAAGTTTCTTAGTTAAGGGCAAAGCGGTGCAACAGCCGCCATTGATTTGCGTACTGCCGACCAACCCATACCTAAGTTGGTTTTTTTGTTAGTAATTAAAACTACTAGCGCATCGTCTTTATCAGGAACTACTGCCATAAAATGCAAGGTATTTTCCGTGGTCATTTGTACTTCTTTAATCGTTTTTTCGACTACTTTACCACGCTGATTGCTCAATAAAGACTCAACAGCACGAACATTTTTACCACGCATCATATCAACTGCGGCAGCAGCTACGGCCTCCAGATAAGAAGACGTAAAATAAGGTACATTGTGCGCTACACCCAACAATAAACCACTTTCCAAATCAACAACAGCACATCCTAATGCACCATCTACATCTTTAACTATAGTTTGCAGTAAATCATCTAACCTAGACATATTATATTTCCATTGAGTTAAGTAAATAAAAAGCCAGCCCCGTACCACGCAATTAACTTGTCGCTAACTGTATTCTAAAGTAGCTAACAGCAAATGTAACAACAGCGTTACATCTTCAGGTTTACGCGCATCCGCATGAATAATAGGCCACGCATCGCCGCGTTCTTTTAACACACCATAATAATCATCAACACTCGGCTGAATAGCTTCATCATAATGAGTAATTCCAATAACAGCTGGATTATTAAGCAGAAATTCTGCATTGAGATTGAGATAATAATCCAGCTCTTCTAAAGGCGTGTGATGACTATTATCAATCAAAATAACTAGACCTAATGCACCCTTGGTTAAAATATGGCTCATAAAATCAAAACGCCGTTGACCGGGTGTGCCGTAAAGATAAAGTTTAGTATCATCTTCTAACGTCAGTTCACCGTAGTCCATAGCCACCGTTGTTGAACTTTTACGATTCAATACACTGGCCTCGGAGGGCTTAGCTTCCGTTCTAATCGGATCAATCTCGCTGATGGTTTCAATGGCGGTGGTTTTTCCTGCGCCTACAGAACCCGTAAAAACGACTTTAATTTTTTGATTGTAATCCAAATCAATCTACCTTGACTTCACTATTAATCTTTTTTAAACGATTAGTAATTTTTGTTAACAAAACCTGCTTGTCCTCGGCAATATTTTTTGTATAAAGCTCTTCTGTAACCGATTTTTCCACAAGTCCAATCAAATAACAGGCATTATAAAAATTATAAACCGCAGACAGCGGCGTAGACGTTTTATCCGCTACCGTAGTTAAACAAACGGCATTGTTGCGCATAAACGCAGCCAACTTAACATATTGACCACAACCTTCTACCCCTAAATCAGGCCACCTTGTTAAATAGACACAATCTTGATTTGAGTGACCATATAATAATCGTCCATTGGACAATCTAAACGCGATATACCAAATTAAATTACTTAAGGGTCTGGTAGCTAAAGCTGCGTCCACTACCTCACGAATCCATTCTGCCTGTGAAACATCATTTATTACAATAACATCTTCTGTAAGCAAACAAGAATCGAGTCTTTTTAAACTTGCTTCGCAATAATAAACTTTTTCAACAGGATCGACATAAAGATCATAGTTATTCGCAGGGGAATTAAAATGATAAATTTGTCGTTTTGTCTTGTTTTGTAGTAAATGTTTAAAAAATCCGCTCTCTGGATTAAAAAAATTATCATCATTGTTTAAAACAATTGTTTTAGATAGCTCAGTAATCGGTGCAATAGAGTGACTACTAACTGGAATTTCTGTCAAAGACTCTGCATTCACAACTTGATTTAACACTTTGACCACAGAACTTAATTGTGGCACCTGCCCCGAAGGAAAAAATAACACATCATCATCATATTCAGCTAATCGTTGCCGTGTACAAAAAATACACCGCTCTCTTGGTAATTTTTTTTCAACAATAAATGCCTCAGAGTGTGATTTTTCGATTGATAATAAAAAAAAATCTGCCCGCGACACATCGACAACATCCCAAATGTGTTGCAAACGTCTTTCTGCCAAAGACAAAATAGCCGAAAAAGTTTCCTTTTGACTATCGTTAAATCCTATAAGAGCAAGACCGAATGATTGATTTATTTTTTCCATTTATCGTTTTTAATGAAAGTTTGAACGGTTAAAAGCATTGCAGATTGATAGGCCTTAACTTCCGATTTGCTGACTAATTGATAGTAACCGCAAGAGTATAAATGACTATGCTATAAATACTATAAATTGCTGCAACTTTTTATTTTTTAGTGAAACGCTTAAGCCGTTAACAGCATAGCATATTATGGTTTTTAGCTTCTGGTTTGAAAACTGACTGATAATAACTACAAACAGTATAAATAGTATGTTACAAATTGTCGCAATTTTTTATGAGAATGGAATTAAATGCTTAAATAACAATTAGATAGATTTTTTACTGCCTAATAATCAAATATGCACAAATCCAAAGCAACGAGGCAAAAAAAAAGCCCCTACTTCTGATTAGAAGGAGGGGCTTAGATATTAAGAGCTTGGCGATTCCCTACTTTCGCATGGCAAAGTGCCACACTATCATTGGCGCTAAGCGGTTTCACTTCCGAGTTCGGGATGGGATCGGGTGG
>JAURYI010000127.1 GCA_030654015.1 Methylococcales bacterium
GGTGGTCGAAAGGTCATTTGCTTGGCTGGAAAAGTGTCGAAGGCTTTGGAAAAATACGGAACGATTACTCAACACCAGTCTGCAATTCGTCAATCTGGCTTTTTTGGCTTTGTTACTACGAAGATTTTGAACAGGTTCTTATTGGTTAGAGCAACCAGATGATTGTGATGCAACTATCCCATCTGTGAAATAATCAGATAGTATTATGATAAGTATCTGAGCATAAATTTTCAGGTATTCTGTTATTTGGAGGTCAGGCTCTGCCTGACTTGCAAGCAAAGCTTGCACTCCAAAATACCTGATAGCTTTTATATCACTACTTATGCAGGCAATTACTAATTCGTGCTTAATCACTGTATGTCATATCCCAGCCTGATAAAAAGGTCGGGATATGACAACTGGTTGAACAATTACCCAAATCAGCCATTAAAAAACTAGGGCAGTTTTTTGCGCATCAACTCTCTTCTATCCGCGTCCGAATCCCGGCAGGCATTTCCAGCTTGGTTTTATCCCAGCCTTCCATATCAAGAATTTCATCCAGACAATTTTCCATCAGCTGATGAGCCAGTTTAGTAACTTCGGCAATGCGCTGGTGAACTTGCAAGTGTGTATCGCTTTCGGATGGTATATCCATGCAGGTCTGTTGATAATCGAACAATTTACGCAAGTTGGTAATTTGCATACTGATATGAACAGGACAAGCACAGGTGTAAAGGGCGGCTTGCTCGTTGATTATGGCGAGCTGTAGGGCAGTAAATTTATTTTCCAGATTCATGTTAATCTCCTCATAATTATTATTTTTAGATGATACCCGTCTTTTGTTTTTAAATACTCTCCCTATTCACAAATTGACCGTTGTTGCAACATTAATAATAACGCCATTATAACGTATTAGCCAATGGTGCTTGTCTCGCGCCGTTGCAGGATATTTAAGGGCATCAGCTTTTGTGCCGTTAAGTGATGCCTTGTAAAGCACCAAGCGAAACCTATCCTACCGCGCTACTAATCAAAAAAACTTGATTCAGTTGAGTATTCGATGTTTATGGCTTCGGTCAGCAATGAATCTAATGATTCGCCTTGCTTAAATCGCTCTACATGGCGATAGCACAACTTTGCAAATGTCCCTTCAAGACACAAAGAGTCATTTTGATAGGTTTTATATTCATGCAGTATGCCTTTAACCGCGTTCAATTTTTTGGATAAAACGGTGCGTTGTGGATTTAGTTTTTCTTTGATGAGTTGGCTCAATTTCAAAGAAAGTAGAGCAGGATTTGCTAAATAACTTTTAAAAATAGCATCTGTATTGGCTTTTAAATTTTCAAGATCATCGTTAATAAGCGTGTCGATAAAAATATTGTTGATGATAATGACGCTGGCATTGGCATACTCCTCAATCAGATAGTAATTTCCCGTTGCGCCATCAAAATTCAACTCGTAATTAGGTACTGTGTCGCCGAGGTAATAGCTATCTAAAACGCAGTTGAGTTTTTTGGTTTGAATTTCTTTTCCGTCGTCAGTATAGAAGCTATCGAACATTCCCATATTATTCACCTTATTTAATTGTTTAAATGAATTTCACTTTCACACTATTTATTTTGTCTTTGCCTTTTCTGGAATGCACTAATTTCAGCTGTTGCCGTGCGCATTGATGGCTATTTTGGCACTATCACAGCAGCCGAGTAGGGACGCTGCGCGTCCCATTTCCATAACACGAGATTATCCATTTAGTGTAAATTCGTCGGCTTTTTCGTTACGCACAGCGTCACTGCCATTAAGTTAAGGATTTTTTTATTTATTATCAATATGATACAAGTAGTGAACTAAGGGTTTTTCCGTTCGTCCTGAGCTTGTCGAAGGATGAATGGAAAAATCCATGACCATCGACTTAAACCGCCCATGCTTCGACAAGCTCAGCACGAACGGTTTAAGTCGATGGTGTAAATTTCCACGTTACATAGCATATTGATTTATAAACCTTATTCCTTAACTTAATGGCAGTGACGCACAGCGTACCCTACGGGACTTTTAATTGGTTTAATATCCTTTCAATATCATCTTTTCGCCATTTATTTCCTTCTTCAAGGTTTTTAATAAAATAACCAACATCTTTATTTCCAGTGTTTAGCTTAAATCCTTTAACTAGATATATGCCAAAAATAGAGAAAAATATAGACAAAATTTCTTGCATTATCTCGATGCTTTTATTTACATCTAAATCAAAATTATTATCTACAAATTGATTATTTTGTCTATCTTCATTTTGCTTAATTATTGTACTTAAGTCCCTATGTGCTTTTCTTTTATTCCTTAAAATTTTTATTTCCTTAATACATTTATCTAATTCATAAAGTTTATTTTTAAGTTCGTTAAATAGCTTACTATTACATTCCGATTTTTCATTATCATCACGCTTTGACAAAACTTCTTCTAAATCATTACATAATCGAAGAAATGTACTATTTTCATCTTTACGAGTATTCGCACTGTCAGTTAATCTGCTAATAGTAATAATTAAGTCATCTCTAAGTGATTCTATAAAAATAGAATATATTAATTCAGATGCTTCCCATAACGTATTAGCTCCGTTTAAATTCTGAAATAACTCACAATAAATATGCCATTTTACACTAAGCAACGTAAGTTCTTCTTGTATAGATTGAAGGTTTTGTTTAGATTTATCACTCAGTTCAGCTAGTAAATCTTCGTTATTATCTGGCATATTTTATTCCTTTGTATGTTATTCGGGTTTTATACCCCAAGACCATTGAGGTAACGATTCAAGATTTTTAATTTTTTCTAAATCAAGCTTATTATTTTTTTTATTTTTTCTTTGAATACCAACCCATCGCCCTAAAGAATAGTTATCATATTTAAATCTTTGGGGAACTCTAGCGTGACCATATTTTTCAACGTGTTTTTTTAAGTAACTAAATCCTTCATGCCATTGATCTTCAATGATATTCCAAGACCATTTAGGTAACGATTCAAGCTTTTTAATTTTTTCTAAATCAAGATTATCTTTTGTGTATCTTTGACTAGATACCCATGTCCCTAAATTAAAATTATTATATTCCAATCCTTTAGTGACTCGTGCATGACCCTGTTCTTCAGTGTATTTTTTCAACCAATTAAATCCTTCATTCCATTGGTCTTCAAGAATATCCCAAGACCATTGCGGTAATGATTCAAGTTGCTGTTGCTTTTCTAAGTCAGTTTTATCTTTACGTTTTCTTTGCGTGCTTACCCACATTCCTAGATTAAAATCATTGTCTTTAAATTGCGATGGAACTTTTGAATGTCCATATTTTTCAACATATTTCTTTAAATATTCAAATCCTTCATTCCATTGTTCTTCAAAAGGATTCCAAGACCATTGGGGTAATGATTCAAGAATACTGATTTTTTCGATACTAAGTTTTTCCCTTTTCAATCTTTGGCTTTTTACCCATCTGCCTAAATTAAAATCTCCATATTTAAATCCTTTAGGAACTCTAGCAAAACCATATTCTACAACATATTTTTTTAAATATTCAAACCCTTCATTCCATAGGTCTTCAAAAGGACTCCAAGACCATTGTGGTAACAATTCTAATTGCTGTATTTTTTCTAAATTAAGTTTATCTTTCCCTGCTCTTTGGTTGTTCACCCATGAGCCTAAATTAAAATCTTGATATTTTAATGCAGTAGGTACTCTCGCATGACCAAATTCCTCGAAATACTCCAACAACAACCCATACCAAAAATGCCAAGATACTGTGGTTATTTCAACAATCCGTGCATTTAACGCGGCGACAAATTTATTATCCACACTGCGCGGTAAATCAATTTCAAACTTTGAAAATGCGCCATTAAAACCGCCTTTATTCCTGCCTAACGCGGTTCTAAAATTATCCAGCTCTTCGGCAAGTACATCATCATGTGAGCGTAAGGCATTTAATACATCCCATATTGGTTTGTAACGACTGTTTTCTAATTCGGCTTCGGGGTTGTCAGTGTCACCAATAAATACGGGGATGATGATAATGCCGTGGGTTTTGTTGTCACTTTTGCGTATGGCTCGCCCGACGGCTTGGACTATATCGACTTGGCTTTTGCGCGGGTCTATAAACGCAACACCATCTAAGGCGGGGACATCAACGCCTTCTGATAAACAGCGGGCATTTGCCAGTAAGCCTCTGTCGGCACGGTACAGGGTTTTTAACTGGTTTATTTTGCGGCTTCTGTCGCCCGCATTCATATTTCCAGAGACATAATCCGCCTTTATCACGCCCGCAGGTTTGTGTTCTGGCGTTGCCCAGTCCAGCACTTTAAGGTATTGGCTGGCAAAGTCTTGGGCGCGTTGTACTCTGCCATGAAAGCTGATGACGCGCTTTAAGTCGTAGTCACGCATGACTTTCATTAAGCCAACGTAGGCGGCAAAGGTTTGGGCATCGGCGGTGATGTTGGTGTCAGTTTTGAGTAGTTCGCGCTGGTCTATCCATGCTTTTATCATCGGGTCATCAACGCCGACAATGATGACTTTGTAGTCGGTTAATAAGTCGCGGGCTATCGCTTCGCTAAAGTTTAAACGGTGTAGCACTTGTCCAAACAGGTGTTCATCATCCATGCAGGCAATGTCTACGCCTCGGTCTTCGGCGGTTTTTTTGACTGCTGTGGAAAATACTCTGGGCGTGGCGGTTAGGAAGAGTTTTTTTCGCGCCCTGATTTTTGTGTCATCCAATACGCAAGCAAAATCATTGGAGGCGTTACCCGCACAACGATGGGCTTCATCAGCAAATACGATGTCAAATGCGGGAATGTTGGGGTTTTGTTGGGCGTTGGCGATTTGCGGCGAGGATTGATAGGTGGAAAAGATGACTTTGTTGCCCGCGCTTTGCAGAAACTGGGCAATGGCGTTTTCATCGGTGGTGACAGGTAAACCCAGTTCTAGGGTGTGGGCAATGGCTTCATCGTCTTGTTTGCTGACGGTGGCATCGGAACACACGCACAGAAAGTTGAAGTCGGTGTGTTTGGCAAAACACCATTCTTTTAGGGTCTGCGATAACAAGCCTAAGGAGGGCAACAGCACCAGCGTGGTGTGGGCGTTTAAGGCTTCTTTTATCCATAAGGCGGTGTAGGTTTTGCCTGTGCCGCAACACATGATTAATTGTCCTTTGTCTTGAGTGGCTAGACTTTGGACAACGTGATTAATGGCTTCGGTTTGGTGTGGTCTGGGTGTGGGTTTTGCGCGTTGTGGCACAGGGTTAAGGGTGTTTAGGTCGGCAGGAAATTCAACGCTGGCTTGTTCTAAGTGGCTTAACAGTAAGCAAACCGTGGGTTTTTCTTGGGCTTTAATGACTTGTGCTGCACCGTTGCCTAACTGGTTAGTGGTGGCAATCAGTATGCGTCCTGCAATTTGTTGGCGATTGGATTCGGACAAAAAGGAATCTATATCGGCTTTTTTGAGTGCGTAATCAGCGTGGTAGCATTTGGCTTGCACTGCCCACAGTGTGCCGTCTTTAAATTGGCAGATTAAATCTATGCCTCGGTCTACGCCCCATTTGTCGGGATAATCAGCCCATAACCAGACTTTTTCGATTTTGGCTTGCCATTCAGGTTCATTTTGTAAAAACCACAGGGTAATTTTCTCAAACTGTTTGCCTTTGGTGTTGGAGTCGGGGGATAGTTGCTTGAGTAGGTGGTGGATGGTGGGCATGGATTAAGATTTGGTGAGAAATAGCGTATTTTATTGTAACGCGGAAATGGGCTGTGTATTGTTGTTACAGCCCATTTTATCGTTTTGGCTGTTTAAAAATTGGCCGACACACTCAAACGAAAGCTAATCGGTTCAACTGGGTGGAAATGTATGTCACCAATGGGGGCGGCTTCATTGCGTAGCTGGGATTCGTAGTAGTAGTGGTAAGGTACGCACAGCGTACCCTACACAGCTACAGAACCATTTTTGTGTCCAAAAAATCGCTATCAGGTTTTGGTAAACTGTCGGCGCAATAAAAATAACCCGCTAAGCAATACCGTAACGGTTGCCAGTTGAATTAACGATAACCGCCAATAGGCACTGGTTTTTGGTTTCGCGGTAAAGTGAAAAACGGGGATATTTTGTTGTGCTTGCGCTGTCCATTCCGCGTTACTCATGATTTTTGGCACAAAAAAATCACGCCATTGGTCTTCAAATTGGTTGACCTGCTCTATGAATTGCGCGTAACGCGGTGCATCTATGCCCGCTAATCGGTCTGCCATCAAAATAACCGCTAAGGAGGGCGAGAGGAAAGACCAGCGTTCCATGAATTCAAATTGTTGTTGCCGCGCGTGTTCAAATTGCGTCATCAATGGGCGTATTTGTTTATCGAGTTGTAAGGCGGCGGGCAAGTTGGCAATGTCGCGCGGTAATTCGCCAGCAGGTTGTTGAATGTCAGGATGGGCTGCATACCATTGGGCGAGTATGGCAGGGCGTTGTGAGTTGGTTTGTTCTTGGAAGTGGCGAATGTCGATGATGGTGGTCATGCGTGAAGGCATTTTGGCGTATTGATTCGCCGCCCAGCCTAAACCAGCAGGCACAGCAAACGTCAGAATCAGCCAAGTACCCAGCATGGCGATTGCCGCCGCACCCGATGACACAGGCAGTAACAAGAATAATCCTGCAATCGCAAACCAAACCAAGGTGTATAAACTGCTGAACAACAGCCAATGCCCTACGGCGTTAGCAGTCGCGTCTGAATCCATAACAAAGCTGATGAGCGAACTGCTCAGAATAACCGCCAGTAATAAGCCATAACGCACTGCCAGTGCCGTGAATACTAATTGCCACGGTTTTGCCGTTTGGGTACACACTAATCGCCAGACCCCGCTTTCACGGTCTTCCTGCACTAAACCATACGTTAAGGCAACGATGACTAATGGGGTGAGTAATGCCAATAAGGTGGCAAAATCTAAAAAGCCAAATTCGTGCATTAAGGGGTTAAATAAGGAATCGGTGGTGCGTCCATCGGTGTGCCGACTGCGGGTTGATACTTTGATATGAGTGCTTAAAAAATCCATTTGACTGGCATTTAATGTCAAGCCGCCTAAGGCAGGTAAATCCAACGGCGGTGCTTTGGAACTGGCAGAAAACGCGCTGGCTTTTTCCTTATTTTCTGGCTGTTTAGGCGCGTCGTGCATTTCTGCGGAATTAGCGGTATCGGCGTGTTTTGCCGCATCGTGTGTTTCTGTGGGTTTTACGCTTTGTTCAGTCGGATGTTCACCGACATGAGCGCGAAATTCGCGGGCTGCCAGTCCAGACCATACCGCGCTTAGCATCATCATGAGCATAAATAAGCCGACAATCCACAGATTGAGCGCGTTACGACTAAAACGTGTCCATTCAATGGTGATTAGATTCATCATGGTGTTAATCTCTTGGCAGATAAATTAAGTAAGATTAGTGCGATAGCAAGCCATAGCAGTAATACCAGCACATCAAGTTGTGCGGCTTGCAGAGCAAACGATAGATTAGGCGCGTTATAGTCAAAGTCTTTCACACTGCGCCAATCGGCTTCTTCGCCTTTGGCAGAGCGTTCCGTACCATGACTGCGTTCACGGTCTAAATCTTCCGTTAGATTAATAAAATAATGTCGATACTCTTCTGCCGCATCTTCAAAATGCCGCTGGTGTGCTAAATCCATGCCCGCTAAACTCATGGAAATTGAGCGAATGGCAAGGCTTGGCCCTAACCATGACGCAAGGTGTGTGAGTTGCTGTTGAAAGCGGAAGTTATCGCGCAATTGGTCAAAATGCAGGGCGTGAACGCGACTGGAATAGCCATCATTAAATTGCCGATTCAGGGACACAAAACCAACGGGTAAGTCTTCTTTACGGCTGACATTGTACTGTTGCAAAATGTTGGCTTCAAAGGCTTTGGCGCGTTGTTCGTGTGTACCGTCATTGTTCAAGCCGTGTTCTATATCCTCTTTAATGTCCGCCCAAAATTGCTGGGTATCGGGCAGGGTAATCAGGCTTTGTCCAGCAACTGCACCCAAACGCGGCGCGATAAATACCCCGCCCAGCCAAAAAGCCAATAAGAAAAATAAAGTCACGCGGCTGGTTTTAAAATACGCAGACGCGGCAATCGCAACGGCAACAAAAATGCAGTAATACAGTAAAAACGCGCCCAGCAATAACAGCAATCTCAACACATCATCGCCATTCAGGCTAAAGCGTTGTTGCATCAACACCAAGGCAATCAATAAGGCGGGCGATAACACTAAAGTGAACGCCGCTAACAAGCCAAGTAATTTGCCAAACAGCAAGGCTTTGGCATTCAAACCCAAACTATGCAGCATTCGCAACGTGCCGCGTTCGCGTTCTTGGCTGACTGAATTAAAGGTTAATGCCAATATCAATAAAGGTAATAACGCATACAACACAAAACTGGTGCTTGCCTGCCCAAAACGATTCGCCACAATCTGATCCGCGCTGGGATTAAAACGCATTAAATTACGTTTGTGCGGCTCTAACCATAATGATTGACCGATAAACGGTCTTAAACCAGGATCTAAGGCGGCAACAGGCGAATCTGGCTTAAACACATAAATGCCATAATGCGCGGCGGCGTGAGGATTTTTAACACTTTGCGTATTCCACTGCTCTTTTGCCGTAATGCCCACGCTGTTTTTTTCTTGGCGTAACTGTTCCAGTTCAAACGTGGATGCCAGAAAAAAACCGATAAACAGTAATAGCAAGGCACAACCTAAGGTCAATAAGCGACCATCTCGCAAAGTCGAGGTAAATTCTTTCTGCACAATTGCCGCTATCATGCCAACCCCCGTGCGTGTGCCAAATATTTTTGTTCTAATTCATCATGTTGTACGGTATGGGCATCAAACTCTTCCACCAATCGCCCGTTTTTCATAATACCGATGCGGTCAGCAACCTGTTTCGCATTAAACAAATCATGTGTTGCCATTAACACCGCCATACCCGCATCGGCGGCGGCACGAATGCGCTGGGCAAAATCATTGGCAGCACTGGGATCTAGCCCAGAAGTCGGTTCATCTAATAGCATTGCCTTCGCGTGTTTTGCCGACGCAATTGCTAAACCCACTTTTTGCCGCATTCCTTTAGAGTACATTTTCACCCGTTTATCATGTGCATCCGCCTGTAAGCCGCTCTCGGTCAACAAATGCCCCGCTTGCTCACGCGAGACGGCAATACCCGCTAAGGTGCAGAAAAATGTTAAGTTTTCGCTACCGCTCATCAATTCATACAACGCTACGTTTTCAGGTAAATAGGCAATTTTGGCGCGTACCAAATCCGCATTGCTGTGCGGCGATTCACCCTCAATCAACACCTGACCACTAGACGGACGATTAAACGTTAAAAAAGTGCTGATCGTGCTGCTTTTACCTGCACCGTTACCGCCTAACAACGCATAAACGCAGCCTTTAGGCACGCTGAGATTTAAAGAATCTATCGCACAATGTTGTTTGTAATGGACAGTTAAGTTTTTTGCTTCAAGTACAGGGGGTAAGGTAGTCATCGTTATATTGTTCCAAATAATTATTATCAGTAGAGTGTTAAGTCGGTTAAAGCCATACATCACCTCATCAGTTGTTAGTAATTC
This sequence comes from Methylococcales bacterium, assembly GCA_030654015.1. GTDB lineage: Bacteria > Pseudomonadota > Gammaproteobacteria > Methylococcales > Methylomonadaceae > UBA4132. The sequence goes on from JAURYI010000127.1 coordinate 9,596, forward strand.
ATATCCTTAAGACGCGGTTAGTATTTAAACGATGCACTCACAAAATAAGTACGCTGTGGATAAGGATGGTTTTCAAAGGCGGTTTCATTGAAAACATTGTCAATACCTGCGGACACCGTGCTTTTTAAGTTTTTATAAACGGGCAATCTATAAACGGTTTTTAAATCAACGAACGTTGATTCATCTGTGCCGCCCATGACCTCACTAGCCACATCTGTATTGGCTAAGGTCTGAAACGCATCACTGCGATAACGTACACCGACTGAGCCATCCCATGTTGGCATGATGTGGTAAGTCACTGTGCCGTTCATTTGCAATCTGGGCAAACGATCCCACTGATTGCCCACCAGTAGAGGGTTACGCGCATTCTTGGTAATTTCTTTATTCATGATGGTGGTGTTAAACATCAGATCAACAGGCAGTTTAAAGACTTCATTTTGTTGATAGGTTAAATCAACACCGACGGTTTCGGTTTGGTCGATGGGTAAGAAGGCAGTCGTTGTCAGACCATTAATCGTCTGGAAGGTGTTGTTGATTTCATCACTGACTTGGTCGTAAAAAATATTGGCGCGAACATAACCTCTAGGAATGTCGTACTGCGCCATTAAGTTATGAAAATACCCGTGTTCAGGGCCTAAACCAGGGTAAGCGATGGTAGCTCTGTTTAAGGTGTTTTGACTGGAATACAGTTCTTCTGCAATCGGGAAACGATACGCCTTAGAGAATGAATAACGGAATGTCCAGTTATTCGGTGAAAATTCTAACGAGGCTTTGGGTGAAATGCGTGACGCATCACGGTTTTCATAATTTTGAATGCGTAATCTTGAGTTTGCAGGCAAGTTGTAATCATAAACGTGGGCATCCATCGTTTGCCAAAGATCATATCTTGCACCCGCCATCAAACTCCAATCGGGCAGAAATCGCCATTCCATTTGAGAGAATATGGCGTTAGTTTGCGTTGCTCCCGCGTTATCATTGAGTAACGCATTGGTCGTTTGTGCCGCATAATTATTACTGCTATAGGTTTTAAGCCCTAAACTGGCATGATTGAATTGATAACCACCCATAAACGACACATCATCACGCCCCAAAAACTTATCAGTAGCCAGTTTCAAATCGTAAGAAGCCCACCATGCTTTCTCATCAATAATCTGCCCTTTGTTTTGGTTTTGCGGGTGATTGGGATTGAGGATTGATCTAACATCATGGTTTTTAGCATCGTAATAACTGGCAGTGGTATCAATTTTCCAGTTGGTTGATATTTTGCCTTTTAAACTTAAACCATAGTTAAAGGCGTTGCGCTCCACGTTACTGACATTAAATACCGAACCGGGGACGACCATATTTTGATTAAATAACGGATTGTAATAGTTGGTACTAGCCGATAAACCCGCAGCCGTTGCACCGCCCCAGTTAGTTGTACCATTGGGATTTTTCAATAAACTATTTGCATCATCGACCGTATCCTGCCGATTTTCATAGGCAAACGTAAAGCGACCTTGTAAATCGTCGGTAAAGTCATAGCCCATTTTCATTTTATATAAATCAGTAATGGGTTGCGCGACACCTATATCACCGTAAGCAACGGCGGGGCTGGCGTTCGGTAATTGATAATTTTCACCGCCGACAACTCTGGGCAATGCCGCTTGGGCAGTACGTTGTGCGGCTGTATTAAGAACAGGTGTTGTCCGTGCTGCCGCATTGATGGTTTGTGGTTGCCCTTGGTTTTCAAAATGATTATATGACCCCCAAATGCTGAATTTATCAACGCGATTACCCGCTGCCACAAAGGTTCTAAAACCGTCTAACGTTTGATTGCGTCCTGCACGGTTCATTGTTTGGAACATCCCCGTCGCATCAAATTCAGCTTCAAATTTTTCAGGCATTTTAGTGTTTAACTGAATAACTCCGCCCATTGCATTGCCACTGTATTGCGCGGAAAAAGGACCGTACAGCACTTCTGACGATTCAATTTCACTCGGCGATACCATAGACCAACGCGGCGCACCAAAAGAAGTGGTGCGTAAAAGATTATGTAACGGCATACCGTCGGCATACACCAAAGAATGCGTACTTTGAAACGAATTTGAGCTGCGAATACCCAATGCACCGCTGGGATCTCCCATATAACGCTTGCGTACCAGCACACCCGGCGCATACCTTAAGCTGTCTTCAACCGTGGTCGCATTCACCTTAGTCTCAATGTCTAGTTTATCAATAGTAAAACTGGGCGTTGCCTTGGCAGTGTTAGGAAATAGTCGAGTCGAGTTAGTTGACGTATCCGTTACCGTCATCTCTGGCATTTCTTTCGCTTTATCGGTGTTTATTGCTGATTTTTTCGTAGCAGTAGTAGGCTCGGCGGCTATAGCACCACTCAAATACGCGCAGCCCACCAGTAAAATAATTTTTTTCATGATTTTTTCCTTATCGTAATTTTGGAGATTTTTAGTTAAAAATTCGCGTTCAAAGTCAAACGAAAGCTAATCGGTTCGACAGGGTGAAAATGGGTGTCGCCGACGGGGGCGGCTTCATTGCGTAATTGGGATTCGTAGTAGTAGTCGATGCCGCTGTCTTTGCGATTGAGCAGGTTGAAGACTTCGGCTTGGACTGTCCACGTTGGATTGAATTTGTAGCCGACCATGCCTGATAACATGATGGTGGGTCTGGAACGTTGTGTGCCGTCTTCAATTAATACGCGCGGGCCGAAATAACGCAGACGCGGGCCACCGAAGAAACCGCCCCAGACATCATGTACCATCGCGCCTGTGGCTAACACGCTGTTGATTGACCCTGGAATGTATTTACCGCCTGAGGTATCACCACGAAAACGGGCTTTAGAAAAACTTAAATCGGCATCGAAAGTCAGCCAATCGGTGGGTGAGTAATAGTTTGCCCATTCGATACCGTAGCGGCGACTGGGTAAACTGGCTTCGGTTGTACCTGCATCACCGACAAATAATAATTCTGAGTCGATGTCTAACCACCAGATTGCCAAGGTACTTTGTAAGCCTTTTATCCAAGTGGTTCTTGCCCCGATTTCCGCGCCGTAAGTGCGTGCTAACGGTTGTGCTGGATTAATTTCACTGCCATCACTCGCTGTATTCAAGCCAGTAGCGGGATCAACGCGGGTATTAATACCGCGAGCATCATTACTGTGAAAACCCATACCGCCATTCAGATAAAGTTCGGTATTTGCCCACGGCCCAAAGGTTAAGCCCAATTTTGGGCTGACCATACCGTCGTATTTTGTGCCGTTATTAGCCGCCTGATTGCTGTTACTGACATCAAATTGATAGCCATCAAAACGCACACCGACGGTACTGCGAAACCAATCATTCCAACGCGTTTTGTTTTCAAAATACGGGCTGACGTTGGTAATCCATACGTCATCCTGACGCACAGTGGCGTATTGTTGACGGGCTTGCGTCAATGTTAAGCCGTTGCGGATATTGTCATTACGCACTTGTAAGCCGAGCGTGGATTCAGATTCCGCACTGCCGATTTTATGAAAAAACGTATGTTTGGCTTTTAAGCCTGTGGTGTAGCGTTCATCAGGTTGCCCGAATTGGTCGCCCAGTTCTGGATTAGTCATAAAGTAGGTGAAATTAGAAAATAATTTCAACTTGGAATATAAGCCATACGCCATGATGCTGCTTTCGCTGTCATTAGATCGTCTATGCCATTCGCCTGTTAAGCTGTAACGTTGCGTACCGCCGCCATCGGTTGCATCCACTGCACCAAAACGGTTGAGTGTGCCATCTAAAACTGCACGTCTGGGGATTTGGTCAGTCGAATTCCAATCGGCTTTATATGCCATACCCGTAATACTCCAACCTGAGTTGGCGTGTTCCTGACTGTAGCGCAATACGCCGTTGAATTTCATGTAATCATTGCCGTCATCCCAAGGGCCGTTGTTGTGGACGGTTTCACCTGCGAACAGCACATTACCGTCACCGACTTTTTTAGATCCCATCATTAAGCCACGGTAATAATCAAAACTGCCGCCTGTGAATTTAACGGTGTTGTTTTCCAGTTCGTTGAAATATTCGATATTTGCCGCGCCAGCACTGGAAAAATCGCCGTTTTCCGCGTAGTAATTGCCTTTTTGATAACTGACGGTTTTTATCATTTCAGGAATCAAAAAGTTGGTATCCATCCAGCCCTGCCCATGCGCGTGGGAAGCCATATTCACAGGAACGCCATCGACTTGGGTTAAAAAATCAGTACCGTGATCGAGATTAAACCCGCGTAGATAATATTGGCTGGCTTTGCCTTCGCCGCTGTGTTGCGAGGAAATCATCCCTGGAACGGCTTCCAATATTTCACTGGGACGGGTAATCGGGCGATATTTCAATTGTTCTTGTCCGACATTGCCTTGTGACGCGCTACTGGCAATACCGACCAAATCATCGGCGCGTTGCGTGGCACTGACTTCCATTTCGGTTAGCTCTATCGACTTTTCTTCCTTGGCTTGAGATTGAACCTTACTCGACTGCTCGGCTTTGGTTTTAGTCTTGTCAGCGGCTTGTGCGTTATCTGCATAATTCAGCATCAACACACAAGCGGCTATCGCTAAGCCCGCTTTTTGTAAGCGTAGGGTTTGCGGTTTGCAGGCAAGGTTAAACGGGACTATCTGTTGTATATACATCTTCTTCCTCTATATTATTTTTATGTTTAAACGATTGGTAAAACGGGATGACCAACGCGGTTGGTCGATGAAAAAAAAGCAAACGGCGGCGAACGTGATGTGAATCGCGTTTGGGGAAATACCGAAGTGCTGGAAAATAAGGGGTGGCTGGTGGACAGCGCGGTAGAACGGGTAAAGCGGGTCGAGTTGCGAAAGATGAACTCGTGAAAATCGGGAGAGATAACAACAGCGAATGTAGGCAATACGGGCGGTGAAGTCGTACCTACGCCATTAGTTAAAAAACGGATAGCCAGTGTTTGCGGGTTGGGTAAATCGAAATTGGGGGCGGTTGTAGCAACCTGATTGCCGTAAGAGGCAGCATGACAAAAAATAGCGGTAACACAAAAATGCGGGGTGTTGTCAGTTAGCAACGCAGCAGGTGGCGAAGTTAATCCAACCCCATTGGTTAAAAAATGTACACCCAATTGCGGACTGAGCAGCCACGCGGTGGTCGTCGCATAAGCGATGTCGCTGCAAACTGAATGCACAGTGCGGATAAAGTCATGTCCATAACTTGCAGGCGGACTCATACCATAGGATGGGCTGACGCAAGGAAGCCCATCATTCGCGATTGATGGGCTTCGTACCTCAGCCCATCCTATGGTTTCATATCCGCCGCCATCTTCACCGCTGTATAACCATTGTCGATGCTGACTGTTATCGGGTGGTGCAGGATGCGCCACCATAAAAAATTCGGCTGTACTGTTCGCTTGTGTGGTGTGTACGGTTGCTTTAGCAACTAAATGACTGATGGATGACTGCGCATAGGCAACATGACTGATAAACAGGGCGAAAATCATCACCAGTAAACGGACGATTAAAATACCCGCACCATGCAATAGCAAGGTGGCGACCATAAATCCTAAGGTATAGGAAATCAGGCTGGCAGAGGTGGATATTTCCTGCCCGTGGGCGAAACCGTGAAAAAATGCGAAGAAGGCGACGATGATGACGTTGGTTTGACTGCTGAAACGGATTTTGCGGACGATGAAGACGCTGAACACCAAGCCAGACAGTAAAATAATCAGTTCCGCGCTGGGAATGAATAAACCTGCCGCACCCGCTAAACCGCCTAAACTCATTACGCCGACAAAGGTAAGCGGCAATAACCAGATTGCCTTACCGCGCAGTTGCGCCGCCCAGATACCGACCGCCAACATGGTGAGAAAATGATCGCCACCGTGCAACGGATGGGTAAAACCACTGCTCCAACCCGCGACATCCACAGAAGCGACTACGCTGTTAAACAATATCACACCCAATACCGACACCACGCCGAACACCAGCAACAGCCGTTCGCGGTTGCTTAATGCAGACAGTGTTGAAAGAATGAGTCGGTTCATTGCGCGTATTGATTGATCAGCAAGCTGTGAAAAAAGCGGTCATTTTGTACTATTTTTGTGTGTTAAACAATAATTTATATAAGGCAACCATCAGGATGCAAAATGACTGATTGCCTGTAACAGCTCATCACAATGGTTGGCAACTTTCACTTTGCGCCATTGTTTAACCAGCACGCCGTCTGGATTAATTAAAAAACTACTACGGTCAATGCCGCGCACTTGTTTACCGTACATGGGTTTTATTTTTATCACGTCGAACAGTTGGCATAGTTGTTCATCCTGATCGGCAAGCAAGTCAAACGGCAGCTCATACTTGGCTTTAAAACGGTCATGACTGCGCACACTATCACGCGACACGCCCAGAATGACGGTATTGAGGGCGGTAAATTGCGCACTCGCATCACGAAAATCCTGAGCTTGCTGGGTGCAACCTGCGGTATTGTCTCTGGGGTAAAAATAAATCAGCACAAACTGCCCTGCGTAATCTGATAATTTAAGGGTTTTATCGCCAGTGGCGGCGGCTTCAAAATCAGGCACAGGCTGATTGAGTGTAACTTGGGTCATAAATAATCCTAACGTTTAACAGGTTCAAGAATAGCGTCTATGTTGAGCTGGTCGCACAAATCCATAAACTCTTCGCGTAATATCAGCAATGACACGGATGAAGGCACTAAAATAATAAGTTTACTGGAAAAAACCGTGGATTGCAGATAGGGAGCTTGATAGGAATTGCCCGTAATTTCTTCAATCTCTATCTCATGATCCATTAAAAAAGTGGCGATGGATTCGACCACGCTCTCATGATCCAAGGAAATAGTTTCCACGGAATACGGCAGGTAATCTTTGGTTTTTTCTTTTGGTTCGGTGCGCAGGGTCTGAACCTTTAACTCCAGACGTTTTTCAATCACATCCAGCGTGTTTTCAAATTTGGCAATTTGATTCCAGTTACCGTCAATCAACAGATAAGCGGCGGTAGCCTGACCGATGCAGGAGGATTTTATATCTAAAATATGACACTTACAGTCGCGGATAGCGGGCAGTATTTCCGCCATAAAACGACTTTGATGATGCCCTAAAATGGTGATAGCTAGTTGCATAGTATTTTGTGTTCTTTTGGAGATTATGGGCAAATGAGCGAAACTTTATCAACATAAAGTTCCATTAGTATTAGAATATAGAATAAAGCATTTTCAGACCGCCACGCATGAAAATGATGCTTACGTTTCAATTTACTCCTAATCCATGAGTTCAACGATGACAGATTCAATAGATGAAAAACCCACACCCAGACGCAACAGACTGAATTCTCAGGCGGAGAATTTTGATTTTGACTTGGTTGAGATGCAGGTAACGCCCGATCAGGAAGCCCCTGAACCCAGCGCGTTAGGTGGTTTTGTAACCGATAATTTGTTTGTTGATAACACGGAAAGTCAACAACCCACACCTGAACACCCTACCGAACCCGACAGTTTTATCACTAACAAACCGACTACGCTGATTGCCCCTGCACAAGTTATTCCCGACATAAAAACCAATTTTTATGTCGATTATTTCGATCAGCGTAAACCCGTTAAAACGGCAAAAACAAAACCTGCGCCCGTCGAGAATACCACTCAACCCAGCACCGTTGAGGATAGGAGTCAAGATACCATGACAACCGAACATACTGCTGAAACACCCGCAGAATCATTTAATACCGATGATGAAGACGTACACGCACCTGTTTTTAATGGTGCAGGTGTCGCCGTCGCTGCGTTAAGTCAATTTAAATCCAAACAAGAGCGCGTTAATAAACAACAGGAAGACCTGATACACGAGTTTTCCGAGCAAGTAAAAAAGGCAAAGTCGGTCACTTACACAGCGGTATTTTTTGGTGCCGCCGCTCTAGTTGCCGCCGCCGCGCTGGGTGTGATGCTGTTGCAAACCAAATCGGAAATATCCGATTTAGCAGGCACAACCACCGCCATCAAAGACGATATAAGAAACATTGCCAAAGTAACCCCTGATGACATGGAAGGCACAGACCCTTCAATAGATCTGTTAAATCAACGGGTTGATGAAGTTGTCGAACAGCTGAATGAAGTCACCGCGCATCAAAACAAAACATCAGGCTCAGAGAAAAATGCCAAACAAGCGGCGAATACACCCGTAGAAAAACCCGCTCTTACTGCCAAACCAGCCGCTGAACCTAGCGAAAAACCCGTCGTTACCGCCAAAGCAGAAACTGCTAAACATCAAAGCAATACACCCGCTACCGTTGCCGAGAAAAAAGCCGCACCCGAAACAGCCGCTAAAGCCGCACCAGCGACCAAAGCCGTTAAAAATACAGCGGCTGAACCTGCCGAACCCGTCGTTAAAGTAACCACAGGCAAGCCAGAAGACACTACAAAAGCGGCTGGTAAAACAGGGGTCTATGCACCTAAAAAACTCAGCGATATTCCTGATAAAGCCATGCAAGTTCCTGCTAATGACATCAACAAAGTAGTCAATGCCGCCGCAACCACTGCCGCCGCCAATCAAAAAGCAACGGCGACCCCTGCCGCGCCACAAGCCGCTACTGGCAAGTCACAAACCAGTGCAGGCTGGACAGTTAATCTAGGTTCATCCAATAAACTGGACGAAGCGAAAAGTACCGCCGCCCGCTTTACGCAAAAAGGCATCCCCGTCACTATTTCCTCAGCCACGGTTAAAAACGTAACCCGCTATCGCCTGCAAGTAAAAGGCTTTAAAACCAAAGACGAAGCAGCAGCGTATGCCGATAAAGCCAAAAATACGCTGAATTTAAATTCCGTGTGGATTAACCCTTAACCCGCCGCTATGCCCAAACAAAAGCTGGTCGTTGCCATCTCATCCAGAGCTTTGTTTAATCTGGATGCGTCCCATGCGGTCTTTGAAAGTCAAGGCAAGGAAGCCTTTTGCCGCTATCAGATTAAACACGAAGATGAAATGCTGGAAGCGGGCTATGGTTTTACCTTGGTCAAAAAACTATTGGCCATTAATGCAAATTGCCCTGATGATCCCTTTGTTGAAGTGATTTTGGTCTCGCAAAACAGCGCGGACACAGGCTTGCGCATTTTCAACTCCATTGCACATTACGGTCTGGATATTACCCGTGCCGCGTTTACCAGCGGCTCATCACCCTACAACTACATTTCTGCTTTCGGCGCACATTTGTTTTTATCGACCAATGTCGATGATGTGACCAAAACGCTGGATGCTGGTTTTGCCGCCGCCACTATTTTAAGCGGCTCTGCGCCGACCCCTTCGTCAAACCAGTTGCGCATTGCTTTTGATGGTGACGCGGTATTATTTTCCGATGAATCCGAACGCATATTTCAACAGCGTGGACTGGAAGCATTTGCTGAAAATGAACGCCATGAAGCCAAAAAACCGTTATTGGGCGGGCCGTTTAAAGACTTTCTCAGTGCCTTGCATCATATTCAAACGCAATTTGAACCCGACAATTCACCGATAAGAACCGCATTAGTCACCGCACGCAGTGCGCCTGCTCATGAACGGGTGGTCAGAACTTTACGCGCATGGGGCATTCGTATTGATGAAGCATTATTTTTGGGTGGATTACCGAAAGGCGCGTTTTTAAAAGCCTTTGGCGCAGACATTTTTTTTGACGATCAAAGAGGACATTGTGACTCTGCGGTTGCAGAGCAGGTCTCTGCCGCTCATGTGCCGCATGGTATTAAGAATCAGAAAATAGAGATGGAATAGTGATGCAGGATGGACTGAAATAAAAAGTCCATCCTTATCATATTCGGTTTAACGCTCAGGTACGATAACGTAAGTACGAGCGTCTGGTTTTCCTTTCGCACCAGTTGCTCCCGTGTTTCCAGTCGCACCAGTCGCTCCTGTATAGCCAGTTGCACCCGTGTCTCCTGTCGCACCTGCGCCGCCCGTTGCCCCTGTATTTCCAGTCGCGCCCGTGTATCCGGTCGCGCCCGTGCCACCAGTTGCACCTGTGTATCCAGTGTTGCCAGTGTTACCTTGCGGACCAGATGGACCCGCTGGACCTGCGCATCCACTTACAGCGATAACTAACAATGCAGCGATAACTAATTTTGAATATTTCATGGTAATTCCCCTTGTTTGATTAACAATAGGATTACAGAGTACGTCAGCTAATTGAGACAGTCTGTGCGGTATCACACCCATTAAAAAGGCTTAACGCATTTAGCTATGAAACAAATGGATGATTGCTGTTAGGCGGGGAGTATAGCGATGTATAAGTGGGACAGTATTCGTGATTTAAAAACCGTTCGCGCTGAGCTTGTCGAAGCGTGAGCGCAGCACGAACGGCATCATTTTATTATGCGCTAGCCATAGGTTGAGTGACCAAAAAGCGACACTCAACCCAGCTCAAGCAATCTTAATGACTGGTTTCGACTTTCGCGCCTTTGGTTTGACCAATCGCCGCTAACACATCATTAAACCAAGGGGTATCAATATCAAACGGTTTGCCGCCTTTAATGCGTGGGAATTCAATCGCACGCAACACATTGCCGTTATCTTCATCATGACCGATAACGCCCGCTTCACGACGCAATGCACATTCAACAGCCAAATCAGTACACGATTTAATCAAACGAATATCTTCAATGTTAGAAGCTGCCGCGCGGGCAAAATAACCTGATTTTTGTACCAGTGTTTTTTCCGCACCCAACATTTCCGCAAATTGTTCGCCGAACCATTTACCCGGATTTACTGCATCCAATTTTACATGACCAAACGCATCGCGTGGTACTTCCTGACCTTTAGCCAGCATTTCCGCCACGATAGTTTCCACGCCCGCACCTTCTGATACGAAGATATTAACGCAATCGACTGTATCCATAATCGCGCGTAACCGTGCCGCTTCCGCTGCAATATCAAAACCCATTTCAGGAATAAATACCGCGTGAACCTCATACGATTCACGCGATAAGCCTAATTCTGGCAACCATTCAGCACGGTCTAATAATTTACGGTATTCAACCGCAGTAGCCGCTGTCAACCAACCACAACTGCGACCCATGACTTCATGAACAATGAGCATTCTTGGGTTCGCATTGTTTTCCGCGACCACGTTTTGGAAATAACGCGCGCCTTGTTCAGCCGCCGTCCACGCGCCCAATGATTGTTTAATCGGGAATACATCGTTATCAACGGTTTTCGGTAAACCGATAACGGTTAAGCCGTAGTTATTGTCCGCCAAAAACGCCGCCAAATCCGCCGCCGCCGTGTTGGTATCATCACCGCCAATCGTGTGCAGAATATCCACACCGTCTTTAATCAACTGATCCGCCGCCACTTTTTGTGGATTTTCGCCTTCTTGTACCAAACCGCGTTTTACGCAGTCTTTTACATTGGTTAATTTAACGCGGCTGTTACCAATCGGCGAACCGCCAAAACGGTGTAACAAACCTGCTTTTTCACGAATTTCTGGCGTAACCACATAAGAATCACCTAACAGCAAGCCTTTATAACCGCTACGGTAGCAGATGATTTCAATGCTGGGATCAATTTCAGTATAACGCTCAATCAAACCACCAACGGCAGAACTAAGACAAGGAGCTAATCCGCCAGCGGTAAGAATGGCGACTTTTTTAGGTTTGTTCATAACAGACTCACTAAAGTTAAAAGTTAAGGTTTATCGCGGCAACGCACTGAACAATCCAACGCGCAGGCTTTCGATGTCGCAGAATTTTATCATAGTCATTCGCAACTTAGGCAGTGTTGAACTTGCAATAGTCCTGCTAGGGGCAAAAGTGGCTTACTAAAAAGCGGGCATCACTATATTTACTACGGAATGCGCTGAATAATAATTTTTTATTCAAAATTGATGCGCTTCTTACCTCAGAGCGACCTATGAATCTTTAACTTTTGGTGTTGTGTAGGACGCTGGAGCGTGGGAACTATGCAATAATCCTTTTTTAGGATTATTATTCTATTGACCCTTAAGATAAAAATCCTATAATAGGATTTTTAAGAGGTAATTAATCATGAGAACTCCTTTTCAAACAGCCATTTTAATAGCTTTGCTTTTCAAACGATCAGAAAAAAGTCGCGCAAGAATTAGTAAACTCACCATAAAAAATCTTTCTAAAAGAAAGCTTCTGCGAAGCGTATTCATAGAAATGCTAACTGATGAACTAGACAGTTTAGGAATTATCTTTATTGAATTAGAACGTGATGGCTTTGGTCTTATTTCAGCCAGTGCGCTAAATGGTGCGCCTGCGATAACTGCCAAAAAATTTTTAATTGATGATCTTAAGAAACTTCGGAGAAAAGAAATAAATTTTGATGACATTCTAAATGAGCTTGATGGGAGTGAAGATTCAGACGAAGATGAAGACTATTGATTGCAGTTAACAAAAACAAACGTATGGAAATAAAAAAAATTTGAGGTAATTTATAATGAAAAAATTTAAATACAGCATCCAACTTGGCATTCAGGACTTTAAGGGCAAACAGTTTAAAGTTCTTGCATGTATGATTCGCTCTGGAGTTTACAATGAGCATGGTTTTCTTGCAACAAAGGGAATGACGGATTCAAGATTGGAAGAATGGTCAATTGTTATTCGTTTCGCAACTCAAAAAAACAAGGAAAGATTTGAAGAATCATTACAACTTCTTCATCCTCAAGTTTTAAAAGAAATGCGAATTAAAGATTTGAATCCAAGTGTTAGAGTGGTTAAACCTATACGATGGGCTAACTAGGTAATCGTATGGCATTGTTCTCTCGTTCCCACGCGCCGCGTCTTGCACCACCGCTCGTAGGAACGAGATATATCGGCTTAGGTGGTTTAATAGCCTTAGACACTTGGTAAGAGGACGCGGAGCGTCCACGGCGGCATTCCAACGCTCCAGAGACTGTGAAAGTATTATGAAAATAACTCACAAAACAATTTTTGAATTTTGTAAGTCATTGTTTTTATATAATGTGGGAGGGGCTTTAGCCCCGAAAAACGAGGCTAAAGCCTCTCCCACTAAATACTTTCACAGTCTCTGGAGCATTGGAACGATGTGTTCATTTACACCAACACCTCTTCCGCACTCGGTTGGCTTAAAAACGCATTCGGACTGGCGGTTAAGCCGTACGCGCCCGATTGATAGACGACGACTAAATCACCGACTTCGGCGACGGGTAATAATATTTTGTCGGCGAGTATATCCAATGGTGTACACAGGCTGCCGACGATATTCACGGTTTCCTGTTGTTCGGCGTACATTTTATTACCGATAGCAATCGGGTAGTTTTTGCGTATCACTTGCCCGAAATTACCTGAGGCGGCGAGGTGGTGATGCAAGCCGCCATTGACGACTAAATACACTTGCCCGCGCGAGATTTTTTTATCCACCACTTGGCAGACGTACACGCCCGCTTCACCGACCAAATAACGCCCTAGTTCAATAATCAGTTCCGCGTGGGGTTGTGCCGCTTTGACAATATCCATCTGCACATTCAGTGCGTCACCGACTTGTTGGGTGTTTAACGGCGTTTCATTGGCAAAATAGGGAATGCCGTAACCGCCGCCGATGTTGAGTTTTTTGATACCGTTGGGGCAAAATTCCAGCAAGCGCAACGCGAGCGCGACACTTTGTTGCTGGGCTTCAATCAGAGCTTCGGCTTTGAGATTTTGCGAGCCGCTGTAAATATGAAAGCCTTGAAAATCCAGTTCTAAAGCGTGTACCCGTCGCAATACGGCGGGCAGTTGTTCTTCATCAATGCCGAACGGTTTTGCGCCGCCACCCATTTTCATGCCTGAACTTTTCAGTTCAAACGCGGGATTAATGCGTATGGCGACTGATGCAGCAATACCCGTGTGTGCGGATAACTGGGCGATGGTTTCCAGTTCGTTGAACGATTCCACGTTGATGGTAATGCCTGCCGCTATCGCTTGGCTTAATTCTGCGGGGCGTTTGCCCGGCCCTGCGATACTGATATGTTCAACGGGCATGGCGGTATCTAAAGCGGTTTTCATTTCTGCGGCTGATGCAACATCGAAACCATCGACTAAACCTGCCATCAGTTGCACGACCGCAGACATGGGATTGGCTTTCAGCGCGTAGTGAATTTTTAACTCAGGCGGCATTTGTTGGCGTAATTCTGCCATACGGTTGATGATAGCCTGTCGGTCATAGGCATAAAACGGCGTGCTGCCGACCCGATTGACGAGACGGGTTAATGCTATGCCGCCGATACTTAGCTGATTGTTAATGCACGGCTGGTGCTGTAGGGATGTGTGCTTTGTCATGATAAAAAAAGTTCGGCAAATTGTTGAGCCAAGGCGTTACGGTCGATTTTACCGTTCGGATTTTTCGGCAAACTGGCTAATACAATGATTTTAGCAGGGAGCATAAAATTGGGTAGTTGCGCTTGGCAATGTTGCATTAACAGAGCTTCGTCGTAGTGCTGTTCTGGACTTAGCACGACAACAACCACCTGCCCTAAACTCTCGTGTGCTATACCAATAGCGGCGGCTTCTTTGGCAACGCCTGAGCTGTAAATCACTTCTTCAATTTCTGTCGGGCTGATTCTATAACCTGAACTTTTTATCATGTCATCTTTACGCCCGACAAAATATAAATAACCCTCCTCGTCCATCGTCACGGTATCACCCGACCACACGGCAATTTCGGTAAACGGCAACGCGGCATTTTGCTTGGGTGCGGGTTTGAAGCGTTCGGCGGTTTTAATCGGGTCATTCCAATAACCCAGTGCCACTAATGAGCCACGATGCACCAGCTCCCCTGCTTCATGCGCGACACACGGCGTGCCATCTTCACGCACTACTAAAATATCGGCGTTGGGTATGGCTTTACCGATGGAATCAGGGCGGATGTCCAGTTGCTCAGGCGGTAAATAAGTGGAGCGAAACGCTTCGGTTAAGCCATACATTAAAAAAAACTGCCCGTTCGGCACACGTTGACGTATCGCGGTTAATACCGCTTTGGGCATTTTGCCGCCTGAATTGGTCAGGTAGCGTAAATGCTCATTAATACTGGGCGACCAGTCCAGTTTTGCCAGTTGCGCCCATAATGGCGGCACACACGCCAAGCCGGTGATTTTGTGCGTTTCCAAGGTCGTCAGTACATCACGCGGCAATAAATAATCCAGCAACACGCAACACGCGCCATTCAATAACGCGCTAAGCAGTTGATTTAAACCGTAATCAAAACTGAACGGTAGCACGGCTAATAAACGGTCAGCTTCCGTGATGCTCAAGTATTCACTGACGCTTTTTGCACCTGCAACCAAGTTACGGTGCGATAACACTACGCCTTTAGGTTTGCCCGTACTGCCTGAGGTGTACAAAATCGCCGCCATGTCGGTGTCGATGATGTTGGGTGATGTGTGTATGACCGCGTTTTGTAAATAACTATCCCAGTTCAAAATTGAGTATGACTGCCAGTCCTTTGGAGGATTGGCAGTCGTATCGTGGTCAACCAAAACGACAGTATGCAAATCAGGGCAGTTGTCCAACACAGGCGCGAGACTTTGCAAGCGGCTTTTTGAAGTAATCAAAATATGCACATTACAATCATTCAGAATATATGCCACTTGCGGGGCTTTTAATACGGGATTAATCGGTACGAACACGCCACCTGCCAAGCTGATTGCTAACATACTGCTGACAGTTTCCAGTTGTTTGGGCAGAAAAATCGCTACACGCTGTTGGGGCTTTAAGTGGCTGGCTATTAAAGCCGCCGCTTGCTGTTGTACCTGTTCTGCCAGTTGTTCATAAGACACGGTAGTTTTTTTATGGATGATAGCAGGGCGAAGCGGGGCGTGTTGCGCGGTCTTGAATAGCAGGTGGTGCAGTAATGTAGGCATGACACACTCAGGGTATTGCGTTGAATTTTAATAAGCCGATTTTAACAGCTACACTGCAAAAACCGCTTAATTTTTAGATGATTACGTTTAGCATGATACAGACGATGGTGATAATATGAACCTATTTTCACGTCAACAGTATTACGTTGTATCGCTGTTCAAAAACCCCCGACACAAGGCAAGTTGTCATCATGAACCACATTTATCAGAGCATCTGGAACGAAGCCGTAGGCGCGTGGGTTGCCGTATCTGAAATCAGCAAAGGACAGGGCAAACGCTCAGCCAATCGCCGTCAAACGCCAGCGACTGCCAGTCCTTTAAAGGACTGGCAGTCGTCATTCTCGCTCCCTTTAGCGACAGGCTTGCTCCTCTGCTCCTCTGCAAGCTGGGCATTACCCACAGGTGACCAGCTGGTTGCAGGACAAGCCACGGTCAGCAATCCCAACGCAAGCACAATGCAGATTGACCAAACCAGCCAAAAAGCCGTCGTCAACTGGCAGGGTTTTTCTGTTGGGCAGAATGAAGCCGTCAACATTAACCAACCCAACGCCCAAGCTGCGTTATTGAATCGTGTTGTTGGTGCCGATGCTTCGCAGATACAAGGCAGAATCAACGCCAACGGGCAGGTGTATTTAGTCAATCCCAACGGTGTAGTATTCAGCAAAACTGCACAGGTTGATGTCGGCGGTTTGGTCGCCACCACGCACAACATCAAAGACGCTGATTTTATCGCAGGCAAAAATCACTTCACCCAAGACGGCGCGAGCGGCACGGTAGCCAATCACGGCACAATTAACGTGCCTAACGGCGGCGTAGTTGCTTTGATTGGTGAGCAAGTCAGCAACACAGGCACAATCAACACCCCGAAAGGCACAACCGCATTAGCCGCTGGTAAAACCGTCGATTTAGATTTTAAAGGTGACGGACTCGTGGAAGTCAAAGTCAGCGAAGCCGCGTTAAACGCCCAGATTACCAACCAAGGCGCGATACAAGCGGACGGTGGTAGAGTCGTTCTCACCGCCAAAGCTGCCAATTCACTGATAGACAGCGTCATCAACCAAGAAGGCGTTATCAAAGCCCAAGGACTCACCGAACGCAACGGTGAAATTATCTTGGACGGCGGCTACGTTGCACACACAGGTACGCTCGATGCCTCAGGCAACACAGGCGGCAAAATAGCTATTAACGCAAGAGCCATACTGGACGCAGGTAAAACCAACGCCGACGGCACAGCGGGCAACGGCGGCACTATAAAAATGCAAGCCAGCGATGCCATTATTCAAACTGCATCCGCAGACACCCACGCCAACGGCACAACACAAGGCGGTACGGTTCACTTAGAAGCCACCAACAGCGTCTACAGCTCAGGCAAAATCGCTGCAACAGGCGACACAGGCGGCACGATAAATGTGCTGTCCAATGACCGAGTGGTCTTAGCGGCGGCAGACATCGACGCATCGGGAACGAACCAAGGCGGCTTAGTCAGAATCGGCGGTGATTTTCATGGCGCAAATCCCAACATTAACAATGCCAAAACCACCATTATCAACGGCGCAAGCAACATAAAAGCCAATGGCGGCAAAGGCAAAGTTGTCGTCTGGTCAGATACGCAAACCGACTATGACGGTACTATCAGTGCCAATAAAGCGGGCGAGATTGAAGTCTCCAGTAAAGGCTTGCTGAATTACGCAGGACGCGCCGATGCGGGTGTCGGTGGCAGTTTACTGCTTGATCCGAAAAATATCGTCATTGCTGCCAATGCAGGGGTGGCTAATTACGCGCTGCTTGATCCACGCGCGGCGGCGGGGAATGGCTTTGGTGCTAATACCACGTTACTGACCTATGGCAATATGGTGGTCAGCAGTCCATTCGATGATTTTGCCGCAACCAATGCAGGGGCGGTCTATCTGTTCAATACCACCACAGGGGCATTGCTGTCTGCGCTTACTGGTTCTGGTGCAAATGATAATATCGGGTTCGGTCTCGATGGTATTACCGCATTAAGTAACGGTCATTATCTAGTGAACAGCGTCAACTGGGATAATGGTGCGATTATCAATACAGGTGCCGTCACATGGGGTAATGGCAACACGGGTATCAGCGGCATTGTCAGTGCCAGTAATAGTCTGGTCGGCTCTACAGCAAATGATACGGTCGGTAATTTGGGTATTACTGCCTTACAAAATGGCAATTATGTGGTGAAAAGTCCTGTCTGGGACAATGGCGCAATCGTGAATGCAGGGGCGGCAACCTTTGGTAATGGCGCGATGGGAACTGTCGGTGCAGTAAGTGCCAGTAACAGTTTGGTCGGTGTCAGTACCGCTGACAATGTCGGCAATGCAGTGACTGCGTTGAGCAGTAACAATTATCTGGTGAGCAATAGCAATTATGTGGTGAGTAGTAGCAATTGGAGCAATGGTGCGATACAGAATGTCGGCGCGGCGACGTTTGGCGATGGCACAGTGGGTATTACGGGCATCATTACGGCGACGAATAGCTTAATAGGGGCTATCGCAGGCGATACGGTAAGCAATAGCGGTATCACTGCCTTAAGCAACGGTAATTATGTGGTAGGCAGTAGCAACTGGGATAATGGCGCGATACAGAATGTCGGCGCGGCAACCTTTGCCAATGGCTTAACAGGGCTTAGCGGCATAGTCACTGCGACCAACAGTTTGACAGGTTCGAGTGTGAATGATTTTGTCAGTAACTGGGGGGTTACCGCTCTGACGAACGGTCATTATGTGGTGCGTAGTGGCAGCTGGGCAAACGGTGTAATTCTGAGTGTCGGCGCGGTAACGTGGGGCAATGGCAATACAGGCATTAGCGGTGCGATTAGTGCCGCCAACAGTTTAATAGGCTCGACAGCGGGTGATGCGGTCGGCGGTGGTTTTGGTGTGGTCACTGCATTAAGCAACGGTAATTATGTGGTGGGCAGTCCGAACTGGTCAAACGGCGGGGTACTTTTTACAGGTGCGGCAACGTGGGGTAACGGCGCAACGGGCATCAGCGGCACAATTAACGCCGCGAACAGTCTCATCGGTACGGGTATCAATGATTTTGTCAGTAGCAGCGGTATCACGGCGTTAAATAATGGCAACTATGTGGTGGGCAGTGCCAATTGGTCAAATGGTGCGTTACTCAATGCGGGTGCGGCAACATGGGGCAATGGCAGTACAGGTATTATCGGTACGATTAGCGGCATCAATAGTTTGATAGGCTCTGCGGCAGGCGATGCGGTAAGCAGCGGCGGCATTACGGCATTAATCCCCAGCAATCCGTATTCATCCCGCACGGGTAACTATGTGGTCAGCAGTCCCAATTGGAATAATGGCACAATAGCCAGCGTCGGCGCGGCAACGTGGGGCAATGGCGACATGGGCATAAGCGGCATCATCAGCTCTACCAATAGCTTAACAGGCTCGACAGCATTTGATCGCGTGAGCAGTGCTGGTATCACGCCTTTGAATGACAGGCTGTCATTCATGTTTCACGCATTTAAACGCACTGGCAATTATGTCGTCTCCAGCACTAATTGGAATAATGGCGGCAATGCCAATGTCGGTGCGGCAACGTGGGGCGATGGTAATACGGGCATTACAGGTATCGTCAGTACCACTAACAGTTTGACAGGCTCAGTCGCAGGTGATTTTTCTGGAGCATTACCGAATAAAGAGATTAATTACGGTGTCGTTGATTTGCACAACAACAATTATGCGTTGCATAGCGGCAGTTGGGATAATGCAGGCTTAGTCGATGCGGGGCAAGTACGCATCGTCACGCCAGAAAATATCTACTTTGCCAATGGCATCGGTCAAACCATGATCTTTAATCCATCAACCCTCGCCGCTACACTGGCATTAGGCACCAATATCGTGCTACAGGCGAACAACGACATTACGCTGGATGCCGACATTAATGTCAGCGGGAACAACGGCGGTATTTTGACCTTAAAAGCAGGGCGTAATATCACCCTGAATGCCAGAATTAATACTGCCAATGGGAATTTCAGCGCGATTGCAGGTGACCCTAATGCGCTTGCTTCGGATCGTGATGCGGGTACGCCAACTATTACGCTGGGTGCGGGCGCAAGCATTAACACGGGAATAGGCAGGGTCATTCTGGCGGCTATCGGCGGTAATTTTATCAACAACACAGGCTCAACTGCGCCTATTACTGCCCGTCAATGGCAGGTGTATTCCACCGACCCCCGACTCAATCAACGCAACGGTATGGTCGCCGATAGCAAACAGTACGGGCAAGCCTACGGGGGACAAGTACCTGCACTGCATTCACTCATGCTGAACATTGGCGGTGGGGCAGATCACTGGGTACAAAGTTACGCAGATACAGTCAATTGGTTTTTGTACAGTATTACCCCTGTATTAACCATTACCCCTGACAGCCAAACCATTGCCTTCGGTACAAATCCCGCTGACATCACTTACACCATCACAGGCTTTCTTGATGATGATACCTACGACACGGCAGGCATTTATGGTTCTGCCTTGTTTGAAATCGGACAATTTACAGGCAAATCAGGGAGCTATAATATCCAGTATTTAAAAGGCTTGGCAAGCCGTTTGGGGTATGTGTTTGCGGATAATACGGCTTCCATTAATGAACTGGTCGTTGCTGATACTGCACCACCCCTCATTAAAACCAGTCAAATACAACTGCCCTTGTCATTCTGGTCTGCACAAATCAGCGCGTTACAACAATCGACCCGTTTTTTACAGGGTTATCGTGAAAATCTGCGTACTGATGATGACAGCATTGAATTAATCGAAATCGAAGATAACGGTCTGAAATTAACGGATAAATGGCACAGACACATCGCCTTTCCCATAAACGCCTGTGCATCAACAGCCAGTACACCGTAACCAAAAAAAACAAGATGACGTTACCATTCATCATTGAATTTTATATTCTTAAAGAAGACCTGTCTCCCATCCAAGTGAACGACATTTCTATTTTCCAGTGAACAAAACTTTTAAAAGCTGCTTTAGTCTAATTATAATCTGGCAACTTTACTCAAACAGAAGGCAAGCCGTTATGAACCCTATTTATCAGAGCGTCTGGATCGAAGCCTTGTCCGCGTGGATTGCCGTTTCAGACATTACCAAAGGGCAAGGCAAGCGTTCATCAAACCGCCGCAGTAAACTATTGGCAGTCAGTTTACTTGTGTGCGTTTCACCCGCTTGGGCGTTACCATTGGGTAATCAACTGGTTGCAGGGCAAGCCACTGTTAGCTTTACACCCACTGTTACCACTGGCGTTATCCCTACTACCAATGTGATGCAAATCAATCAAACCAGCCCAAAAGCCATTATTAACTGGCAGGATTTTTCCATTGCCGCGAATGAAACCGTCAATATCCAACAACCGAACGTGAATGCCGCACTATTAAATCGCGTGGTCGGACTCAATGCCAGTCAAATTCAAGGGCAAATTACCGCTAACGGGCAGGTGTATCTGATTAATCCGAATGGCATTTTGTTCGGTCAATCCGCGCAAGTCGATGTCGGCGGTCTGATAGCCTCTACCCACAACATCAACAACGCAGATTTTCTGGCGAATAATCAAGTGCGCTTTACCCAAAATGGCACAAAAGGCAGTGTTGAAAATCAGGGCATCATAAAAACATCCGATGGCGGCGTGGTGGCGTTAATCAGTGACAGCGTTATCAACACAGGCACTATCAGCACCCCGAAAGGCACAACGGTACTTGCTGCGGGTAAAACCGTTGATTTGGATTTTAAGGGGGATGGACTGGTTGCTGTCAGCGTCAGTAAAGAGGCGTTAAACGCTGAAGTGATTAATAGAGGTGCGATACAGGCGGACGGCGGCAGAGTGGTATTAACGGCTAAAGCCGCAGGTAATCTCATCAACACGGTGATGAACCAAAATGGCATTATTCGCGCTCAAGGACTGGCACAACGCAATGGTGAAATTATTCTCGATGGCGACCGCGTAGCACAAACGGGTACGCTGGACGTTTCAGGCAGCACAGGCGGTACAGTCAATATCAACGCTACCGATGTTAATGATTCAGGCATCATCAATGCCGATGGGGCGGCGGGCAGTGGTGGCAACATCAACATGATTGCCAGTGATTCTATTATTCAAACCGCCTCGGCACGCACGCACGCCAATGGTTCAACCACGGGCGGCAGAATCCACCTTGAAGCTGCCAACACGCTGTTAAGCTCAGCCAGTCTCAGTGCCACAGGTGAACAAGGCGGTGTTATCAGCGCAGTTGCAGGCAATAGCGTCACTTTAGCGACCGCTCAATTCGATGCGTCCGGCAGTAAAACAGGCGGTTCGATTCGTGTGGGCGCAAGCAATTCTTATAGTGTGAAAGGTAACAATGGTAACAATGGTAACAACGGCAACAACGGCAACAACGGCAACAATGGCAACAATGGCAACAATAATGAGATAATGACGACACAAACTACCTTCATTGATGCTGCGACCACCCTTACCGCCAATGGCGGCGCAGGAAAAGTGCTGGTGTGGTCGGACAACCAAACTGATTATTACGGCTCTATCAATGCCAATAATGGTGGCAATATTGAAGTATCCAGTAAATTAATGCTGACATACTCAGGCTTCGCCTACGCAGGTGCGGGAGGGCATTTAGTAATAGACCCAGAAAACCTCGTCATTTTACAATTTGCATCCACACCAAGAAGTGCATTTGCCAACAGCTCGGCAATTGACGCGCTTAAGTTAGCAGAAACCCTGACATCAGGCACTAATGTCACCCTGCAAGCTGATAACACCATCACCTTTAAAGACCGACTATTTGTCAACGGCAGCAACGGCGGTGCGCTGACCCTATACGCAAACCGCATTAACCTCAACAGCATTTATACTGCCAATGGCACATTAACGGCTGTTGCCACAGGCGACAATCTCTCCATCATAAAACTGGATTCAGGGGCAACTATCAATACAGGTGCGGGTAAAGTCATTTTAGCCGCTGATATGTTCCGCAATAATTCAGGGAACAGCACCCCCATTACCGCCAGTCAATGGCTGGTGTATACCATCGACCCCAGACTGAACACACTAAGCAATATGACAGCCGATAGCATTCATTACGACCAGCCTTACACAGGCACAACGCCGCACTATGCCAACACAGGCAACTGGTTTTTGTACAGCACCTCGCTTGCCAAGAGAAATCTTCCTTTCAATTTTGCCAGTTTTACAGGTAGCGACATAGCAGACATTTATGAGGCAAATTTTTTCAATGTTAGCAGCGCGGAAGATCCAGCCTCTTTGGAAGGCTTAGCAAGCCCCGTCAGTATGAGATCATCATCCTTGTTAGCACAAACAGCACCCTTACAAGCCGCGACCACTTTTCTGTCTACTCAGCACAACAGCCTAAAACCCTATAACGACAACGTTGAATTAATTGAAATAGAAAATGACGGCATAAAATTATCCAAAAACTGGCAAATGCACATAGAGTTTCCTGTGAATGCCTGTATGGCAACAAGCAACAAAACCTGACATAACACCCACACATCATAATGACCAACATCACACATTTACAGCACGCGCTCACTAATTTACGCACGCATCTTGCAGCTAACCCTACTGATATTGATGCACTAGCAGATTTAGCGGTGATGTTGGCGCAATTGGGGCAAACCGAGCAGGCATTGGCGGTGCTGTTGCCTGCGGTGCAGCAACACCCGCAACATTTAGGCTTACAACATAATTTAGCGGAGCTGTACCGTAATATCGGCGCGACCGACAAAGCGGAGCAACTTTTTACCGCATTGATTCATCAACAGCCGCTGTTTGTGCCTGCGTATCAATCGTTGATGCTCATTTTGAACACCCACCTGAGCAGCGCACAACTGACCGATGAGCAACGCGCCGAGCTGTTATCGCGGCTTGCCATTATCAGCAACAACATGGGCAACGCGCTACTAGAAGCAGGGCAAATGCAAGCCGCCGAAACTGCCTACAGTGAAGCTCTGCAATACTGGGCAGACTATCCCAGTGCGCATTCCAATTTATCCAATGTGGCGCGACTGGTGGGCAGAATCAGCGACGCAGAAAGTCATGCGCGTAAAGCCTTGGCATTGCGCCCCGATTTTGCCGAAGCGTGGAATAATTTAGGCACGGCGTTATCCGAACAAGGACGCTGTGCCGAAGCCATCAGCTGTTATCAACGCGCATTAGCCGTGAATCCCAATCAACTGGAAGCCCAGCATAATGCGGGTAGCGGCAGTTTATTTTTACAACTGTATCGTGATGATTTAACCAGCGCACAAGTGGTCGATGCACACAGGCAATGGGGTGAATCGCTGCGCTTCCCTGCTCTGCCCCACACTATTCCTGCTACTGATAAAATCCGCGTCGGTTTTATTTCTGCGGATTTTCGCGAACATTCGGTGATGTATTTTGCCGAAGGTTTATTAAAACAATTGAATCGGCAGGAATTCGACATTGTCTGCTATGCCAATCAAACAGGTGAAGACTATGTGACACAACGCATCAAAGCCATGCCGCTACTCTGGCGACCCGTTGCCGCCTTGTCCGATGACGCATTGTGTGAACAAATCCGACAAGACCAACTGCACATCCTGATTGATTTAAGCGGACACAGTAAAGGGCATCGTTTATACGCGCTGGCGAAAAAACCCGCGCCCATTATCGCGTTGTGGCTGGGTTATCCGTTTACCACTGGTTTACCCGCATTTGATTATCGCCTAACCGATAAATGGGCAGATCCCGAAGCCGTCGCACCGCACCAGCACACCGAACAAGTAGTCTATTTACAGAACCAGTTTAATTACCGCCCGCACCCCAATGCCCTGCCCGTCAATGCGTTACCCGCATTACACAACGGCTATATCACTTTCGGGTCGCTGAATAATGTCCAGAAAATGAACCGTAGCGTGGTAGCGGTCTGGAGTGAAATTTTACTGCGCATTCCCAACAGCCGCCTAATTCTGCAAAACAAATTACTGGTTGATGCGGGCGTTGCGGGGCGGATTCGCGGCTTATTTGAAGCCTTCGGTGTTGATACGCAACGGTTGGAATTTCGCCCCGCCTGTGAATACCATCTTAAAACCTATAACGAAATCGACATTGCGCTTGATCCTTTTCCGTTCAATGGCGCGACCACCACTTGCGAAGCCTTGTGGATGGGATTACCCGTATTGTCTTTGGCAGGTGATAACTCGGTGGCACGGATGGGTGTGAGTATTTTATCAGCGGTGGGTTTGGAACAAGACTGGCTGGCACACACCACCGAGGACTACATCGCCTTGGCACAACAGCACACCGCCGCACTGGATAAGTTAGCCGCGTTGCGGACTGGTTTACGCGAGCGTGTTGCCAACAGCCAATTATGCGATGACGCGGCATTTACCGCTGATTTTGCCGATTGTCTCAAACACATGGTGGCGCAAAAAATAGGCGATTATAAATAACTCAAACCTGCGAGGTCTTAAAGACCTCGCAGGTTTATTTATACCGTCGAACTTATCAACGCCTTTCTTTTGGTATTAATGAGCTTACCCGCTATGGCTATACAAAAAATTATTCACCAAATAGAAAAACTAATCGAGATTGGCATTGCCTTATCCGCTGAAAAAGAGTTTGCCAAACTATTAGAGAAAATAGTGCTGGGTGCAAAATCCATTACCAATGCCGACGGTGGTAGCCTGTTTCTCACCGAGGACGATATGATGGTCGTAAAAATTTTTCAGTCGGATGGACTAGGGCTATCTTTTAATGACTGCACCAACAACTTCATGGATAAACCCAGTGTGCCACTGTACGCTGAAAACGGCGAGCCAAACTTACACAATGTGGTTAGTTATGCTTATCATAAAGATAAAACCGTTAATATCTATGATGCCTACGACACCGACCATTTTGATTTTTCAGGAACGAAAAAATTTGATAAACAATATGGCTACCACTCCACATCATTTCTGGCAATTCCGTTAAAAAATCATCTAGGTGAAACCCTCGGTATCTTGGAACTCATCAACGCCATTGATATTAACACGCAGGAAATTGTCGATTTTGATCCTGTTTCCCAACGTTTTGTTGAAGCACTCGCCTCGCAAGCCGCCACCGTATTAACCAAACAGCAACTGATTGGCGATTTGGAAACCATGTTTGAATCCATGATTAAACTAATCGCTACCGCCATTGATGAAAAATCGCCCTACACAGGCGCGCATTGCCGCCGTGTTCCCGAACTCACCATGATGATAGCCGAAGCCGCGCACAACACCGATGACGGCTATCTGCAAAACTTCCAACTGAATGATGCAGACCGCTACGAACTCATCACTGCGGGTTGGTTGCATGATTGCGGCAAAATTACCACGCCCGAATACGTTATCGACAAAGCCACCAAGTTAGAAGCACTCTTTGACCGCATTGACCTGTTAGCAACCCGCTTTGAAGTATTAAAACGCGATGCCGAAATTGCCCTGCTCAAACAACAACTGGCCGAACAACAGGGCAATGCACAACTCAGCACCACGCGGCAAGACCAGCTGCACAGCACCATCAGCCGCTTAAATGATGATTTCGCCTTTATTAAACACAGCAACACGGGCGGTGAATTTATGTCCGATGCGGACATTCAACGCCTTACGTCGCTAAAAGCCCTTAACTGGCAGCTAAATAACACCGACACAGCGTTATTAAGTGATGAAGAACTGTACAACTTAACTATTCGCAAAGGCACATTAACCACCGAAGAACGCCAGATTATCAACCATCACATCAACGCCACCATTGCCATGTTATCGGCAATTAAATTTCCCAAACACCTGCAAAAAGTCACCGAATACGCAGGCGGACACCATGAACGCATGGACGGCACAGGTTATCCCAACGGACTGAACCGCGAACAAATGTCCATCCCCGCGCGTGTCATGGCAATCGCCGATATTTTTGAAGCCCTGACCGCCAAAGACCGCCCCTACAAACAAGGCAAAAAACTCTCCGAAGCCCTCGCCATCTTAGAACAGATGAAAACCGACAACCACATCGACCCCGACCTATACGAGGCATTCATCGCCCAAAAAGTCTATAAAACCTACGCAGAAATGTTTTTGGATGCTGAGCAGATTGATATGGATTAGGCTGTGTAGGGTACGCTGTGCGTCAATGCCATTAAGTTAAGCCGTTCGTGCTGAGCTTGTCGAAGCATGAACGGCTTAACTTCGGGACTGGAATTTTTCTATTCACCCTTCGACAAGCTCAGGGCGAACGGAAAAATCCTTAACTTAATGGCAGTGACGCTGTGCGTACCATATTTATAACACTGGAGTATCCATTACATTATAAATTCATCAGCTTTTTCGGTACGCACAGCGTACCCTACTTGGCTGGATGCCGAACAGATTGATATGGATTAGCTTGATTTGCAAAGATGCCCACCCTTATACAAACGCGCCAAGTTAGCTGTGTAGGGTACGCTGTGCGTACCATATTCATAACACTGGATTATCCATTATATTGTAGACTCATCAGCTTTTTCGGTACGCACAGCGTACCCTACTTGGCTTGGCGAGTTAATAGGAAAAGTATTAATATGAAAAAAAATATTTTTGAAGAGTATGGCTCTTGGAAGCCCATAAGTGATATAAATTTTTACGACATCATTAAATATCCTGTGTGGGTATGGTGTATCCAAGTTGATGAAGGGGGCGTACCTGATGGAGGGGATGAAACCGCAATGCGCCCAATACTAAACTCTGTTGAAGTGCCAATCGATCACGTCGCGCCGCCTCTGATTCTGTTAAAAATAAAAAGCACTGAGTATTATGCGTCTGGTTTATATAATAACGATACAAAAAAAATAGAGTCAATATCTGTTTATATCAAGAATGATATTCTTGATCCAAATGAAATAAATAATTTAAGTAAACCCGTTATTTATACAGCCATCCCTAGAATCAATGGTATTGAAAATAAGGAGTTTTTGAGTCAATTAACAAATATTGACAAAGCCGTGTAGGGTACGCTGTGCGTTATGAGCATAAAGATAAATCTGTTTTATTCCGTGGCACACCAAGCGGAGCTTGGCAATAGACATTCCCAAACTGGAGTTGTCTCGTTCCCAAGCTCTGGCTTGGGAATGCCTACCCTCAAGCTCTGCTTGACGTTGTGCGTTATGAGCATAAAGATAAACCTGTTTTATTCCGTGACACACCAAGCGGAGCTTGGCAATAGGCATTCCCAAACTGGAGTTTGGGAACGAGTTAAGCCGTGTAGGATACGCTACACATCCACGCCGTTATCCTTGCACCAAGCGATAATGGCTTGCTTGGTGGTTTCATTTTTAAAGCGATACCAGTCATCCAAAAGATTATGTCTATCCAACCAATCACTGAATCGGCGATAAGCTCCCTTTTTTCTAAACATCGCCCGTATTTCTGCGTATTCATCGGGTCGTTGTTGTTCGACAAAATCAAAAACTAATACCGCGCCTAAATCCAAATCTCTTTTATGCGGTAGTGGGAGGTATTTGGTTTGGTCGTCAATATCGTTAGGCAGTGGGTTTTCTTCGTCGATGTATTCAGAACGGTAAAAAACTTCCCCTGTTGCTACCGATAAAAAGGCTTCGCCATCTCCCGTAAAGTCTGATCTGATAAATTCTATGCCTAGTTCAATGTCGCTAATATTTGCTGTCATGGTGTATCTCCGCTGTTTCTTGCTAAATTCTACACCCAGCTGCAAATTTTTTTAACCGCTACCAACAGACCGTTAGCCCAATTAAGAGTACAATGCGGATATTTTTATAGTTGATAAATAGGATTCGTTTTGGCTGAAAAAATTATTCGTATCGCAACACGGCAAAGTCCTTTAGCGTTGTGGCAGGCGGAACACGTTGCCGCGCGGTTGGAACAGCTATTTCCTCAGGTAAAAACTGAACTGGTTAAAATGGTGACGCGCGGCGATAAAATTCTCGACGCACCGTTGGCTAAAATCGGCGGCAAGGGTTTGTTTGTCAAAGAATTGGAACAGGGTATGCTGGAAGGCGCGGCGGATATTGCGGTGCATTCGATGAAAGATGTGCCTGTTGAATTTCCAGAAGGTTTGCATTTAGCGACGATTTTACAACGCGAAGATCCGACGGATGCGTTTGTCTCCAATCACTATGCGTCGTTTGCGGAATTACCTGAAAATGCCAGAATCGGTACGTCCAGTTTACGCCGTCAATGTCAGATTAAAGAACGTTTCCCGAATGCTGAAATTATTTCCTTGCGCGGCAATGTCAATACCCGTTTAGCGAAATTGGACGCAGGTGATTATGATGCGATTATTTTGGCTTCCGCTGGCTTGAAACGCTTGGGTATGGCAGAACGTATTACCCAATGTTTGCCTGCTGAGGTGAGTTTACCCGCCTGTGGACAGGGGGCAATCGGTATTGAATGCCGCGTTGATGATGCTGAAATTAATAAACTGTTAAGCGCGTTGCATGACAATGACACAGGCTTGTGTGTTCAAGCGGAACGGGCGATGAATGCCCGCTTGAATGGCGGCTGCCAAGTCCCCATTGCAGGGTTTGCGGAACTGAAAAACAAGCAGTTGTTTATGCGCGGCTTGGTGGGTAGTCCCGATGGCAGTGTGCTGTATCGTAGCGAACGCTCAGCGGCAGTGGATGATGCGCAACTGCTGGGACAATGGATTGCAGAAGATTTGTTGTCACAAGGTGCTGATAAAATTCTGCGCGCGCTGTATGCACAATGACAGACTTAAAAGGGGCGCGAGTGTTAGTGACGCGCCCCGCGCATCAGGCGGAAAACCTGTGCCGTTTGATTGAACAACAAGGCGGGATTGCGGTACGGTTTCCCACATTGGCAATTGCGGAGTGTGACAATCGCTTGGCGATACAAAAAACCCTGTCAGGTTTGGATTTGTTTCACTGGCTTATTTTTATCAGTAGCAACGCGGTAAATTTTGCACTCAAGGCGAATGATGGCAAAATACCCCAATTCAAAGCGCGACATATTGCCGCAATCGGCAAAGCCACTGCGAATGCTCTGGTAACAGCGGGGATAGCCGTTGATTTAATCCCTGAGCAACCTTATAACAGCGAAGCATTGTTAGCCGCACCCGCAATGCAAGCCGTACAGGGGCAACGCATTCTCATTGTGCGCGGTGAAGGCGGACGTGATGAATTAGCCGATACCTTGCGTGAGCGCGGCGCGGATGTTCAGTATTTGAATGTGTATAAAAGAATAATACCCAGCACGAATAATGCTCATGTTAGTGCATTGCTGGAACAACACCAATTAGACGTTATCACCGCAACCAGTGGTGAAGTGCTGCAAAACCTATTGATTATGCTGGATGTGGCGCATCATCAGCCGTTGTTTAGCTTACCGCTAATCGTTGTTAGTGATAGAATTAAACAATTGGCTACCGAGTTGGGATTTAAACGAATTGCCGTGGCAGACAGCCCTTCAGACGAAGCAATTCTTGAAACAGTAAACCAGAGTAACAGGGGAATAGCGTGACCGAATTGAACGAAAAACAAGCACACGACCTAGGCGATGATAGAAAAGCTCACAGGTCACGCAGTGGATTCTGGTTTGGCATTATTATTCTGCTCATTGTTATCGGACTCGCAGGGGCGGGTTTTTATTTATTACAGGGACTGCGTGATCAGCAAAAAGATTTAGGCGGCGAAGTAAAGGGCGAAATGTCCAAGCAACTGAGCGACTATCAGGCACAGCTCACCGCCATTCAGTCACAACTCGCGAATGTCTCCAGAGAAGTATCCAGTAAAGATGAGCATTTCAACAAAACGCTCGCGGATTTCTCGCAATTACACGAAGAAAAACTCCAGTCTACCCAAAAAGAACTCAACGAGTCCATTCAGCAAATACAACGTCAATTAGGCAAAACACGCGGTGACTGGTTAATTGCCGATGCGGAATATCTCTTAAGCGTGGCTAATGAACGGCTACATTTAATCGGCGATACGCATACCACGCTGGAAGCCTTGGAAGCCGCCGACCAACGGTTAAGAGAAAGCGGCGACACTGGCGTGATTAAAGTCCGCGAAAAAATTGCCGAAGAAATCACTATTATCAAAAATATTACTGTTCCCGATATTATCGGTATTTATGTGGCGATTCAGTCACAGCAAGACCACGTTGACCAATTGACTTTGTTACTGCCTTTTGCAGGAAAAGCCCCTGTCGCTGTACCCAAAGAGAACGCCAGTGAAGATAAAGGAATATTGGATAGCTTGGGCGTTAAATACTCAGAACAGCCGATTGAAGAAATATTAACCGCCGAAGAAGCGAAATTTATTTATGAACAACTGCGAGTAAAGCTGGAAATGGCACAACTGGCACTGGTTCAGCATAATGAAGTGCTGTTTCAATCGACTCTGGCAGATGCCAAAAAATGGATTGAACAGCATTTCACTAAAAATACGGCAAGCAGCAACTTTATCGCTGAACTGGATAAATACAGTGCTATTAAAATTCACGGCGATTTTCCTGATATTAGCCTGTCGTTAAAAATGCTCAAAGATATTAGTAAATTGCGTATAGAAGCGGACAAAGCGGAAATTCAACCAGCGCAAACCGAGGTTAAAAAATCGGCTGAAGTGACCAAACCTGTTGAGGTCGTAAAACCTGCCGAAGAACCCAAACCTGCTGAGGCTGTAAAACCTGCCGAAGAAACGAAACCTGTTGAAACGACAAAACCTGTTGATGCAGTAAAACCAACCAAACCAACGCCCGCTACTAAGGCAGCACCTGCAAAGCGATAAGTTAAGAATACAATAATGAAAAAACTACTTTATTTTTTAGCTCCCTTTCTTGGCGTTATCGTTGCCATTTTTTTTGCTTACCAATGGATGACTGGTTTAGAAAATCCCGGTTATGTGATTATTGGCATGGGGCATTGGTCTTTAGAAAAAACACTGGTCGATTTTACGATGCAGCTGGTGATTGGTTTTTTTATTCTGTATGTACTGTTCAGATTACTCGGTTGGTTATATCGAATCCCCGGACAATTAAAACGTCGCGGTATCAACATTAAATTCAACCGCTCACAAGAAGCCCTGATTGCTGGATTAGTCGATTCAGCGGAAGGTAATTTTGAACGCGCGGAAAACGTCCTGATTAAACACGCGCCGCACAGTGGCGCACCGTTGATTCACTATTTGTCTGCCGCCAGAGCCGCACAGGCACGCGGTGCGCTGGACAAAAGGGATGAATACCTGCAACAAGCCGCTAATAAAGCCCCTGATTCCAGTGTAGTAATCGGCTTAACCCAAGCAGAGCTTCACTTATCTGGCAAAGAATTTGAGCAGGCATTAACTACACTCACACAACTGCATTCAATCGACCCCGCTCATGCAGGGGTTTTAAAATTATTACACCAAACCTACCAGCATTTGGGCGATTGGGAAGGCGTACAAAAACTGATTCCCTCGCTGCATAAAAATAAAGTGCTGATGGAAGCCGAAGTAAAACTGCTGGAAGCCGAAGTATTTTGTGAATTATTAAAGCAGACTGCCGAACAAGGCGATGTGGAAAAAATTGAACTCCTATGGGCAGAAGTCCCTAAATACATCAAAAATATGCACGGCGTGCTGACCGTGTATTTTACCGTCATGTTCAATGTCGGTGCAGGGGCAAAAATTGAAAATGAGTTGACCAAAACTTTATCGCTGAACTGGGATGAAAATCTGCTGAAATTGTACGGCGACATTCCCTCTAATGATGTCGAAAAACAACGCAAAATGGCGGAGTTGTGGCTGCAATTTCACCCAGAAAATGCCTTGTTATTAACGGTATTAGGTAAACTGAGCAGCAAATGTAACGATGTTGAAAAAGCTAAAACCTATCTGACACAAAGCATCACTGCCATGCCAACGGTTCAAGCCTATCAGTTACTGGGTGATTTAATGTCGGAACAAGGCGATAAAGACAGTGCTAACCAGTGTTATAAACATGGCTTAGCACTTGTCTTGGCTGCATCGTAGAATAACTGAAGATAACTGAAACTCATCATAATCAGTTTTGATAAGATGAGTTTCACGCTCCACGTTACAGTGGCGTTCTGATAGGAGGGGGTGGTGTATAAATGTTATCCAAGTTTTTATCCATATTGGATGCAAATGTTTCAACCGCTTTTAGCGTTAATTTTTTATCCCCGCCTTTTGTTTCCACCACATAATTTTCTATCAGCCCACCGCTACCCGTCTTAACTAAATGCCCCATTAGATAAGCAAATAAAAAACTGGGTTTATGTAGTCTGCCAACTAATACATAATCAGCCCCTACTTTCTTACCTAATTCTGCGGCAACATCATTGTGGTCAAAAAGATACCCAAAACTGCCGTTTGCTTCATGTTGAGTATCTAAGTCAATAGAAATAATCTTATAGCCCGCCCTTTTCAATTCACCTTCCAGCATAGCCTTTATGCTCGCCGTTCTTTCAATTTCGGCAGGTATTCGAGGTGCCAGCGTTACATCACTTAATTCAAAATCCAAGATAGCAATGCTTGTTTCCGCGCAGATACCAACGCTAAACGAACATAAGAAAATCGCGCAACATAGTTTATGCAATCCTGACTTTTTTTTGCTGTTCATAATAAAACCTCTCTGTAATTGATTACCACATAATGCTTAATGTGAAGCCACACTCGCACATTTAACACACATATTAGAATAAGGGATAACCTTCAAACGTTCCACATTGATAGGCTCTCCGCATACCTGACAAACCCCATATTCACCGCTTTCTATTCTGGACAGTGCCTGTTTAATCATATCTATTTCGGTTCTGGCAGAATTACCCAAAAAATCCTGAACCTCATTATTTTCATTTTGTGTCGCCTGTTCTGAAAAATCTTTTTCGGCAGGATCATCGGTATGCCTGACATCATCAGTAATTTTTGCGAGACGGTCATCCAGTTCCTCCAGCATTTCACACAGTACCAGCTTCACTTCTTCAAAGTTACTCATAATCATTCCTGTTATTTACTAAAATCGAGCGATATTCATTTATACTAAGGCTCACACAACGCGATGTCTTCATAACCCAGCATCCTACCATCACATCATGCAAAAATATACCCAGCAACTACTTGATTCAGCCAACCACATTATTTTAGGGAAAGAACACAAAATTCGCCTTGCCGTCTGTTGTTTATTGGCACGCGGACATTTGTTGATTGAAGACATTCCAGGGGTCGGCAAAACCACACTGGCACACACCTTGGCAAAATTGCTGGGCTTGCATTATCAGCGTATTCAATTTACCAGCGACATACTGCCCGCCGACATTCTCGGCTCATCGGTATTTGATGGTAAAAGTCACGAATTCACCTTTCATCCCGGCCCCGTGTTCAATCAAATGGTATTAGCCGATGAAATCAACCGCGCCACCCCCAAAGCGCAAAGTGCCTTGCTGGAAGCAATGGAAGAATATCAGGTGACGATTGAGGGTAAAACCTACCCCCTGCCGACACCGTTTTTTGTCATTGCCACGCAAAACCCGTCGCATCAAATCGGCACGTTTCCCTTGCCCGAATCGCAGCTGGATCGGTTTTTAATGCGCATTGAGTTGGGCTATCCCGACCCGAAAGCAGAACGCGCCTTACTGACAGGACAAAGCCGTCAGAGTTTGATTGCCTCCCTGCCCGTACAACTGCCACCTGACAAACTACAGGAAATGCAGCAGTTAGTGACCCAAGTACATACCTCAGACGCACTGCTCGATTACTGTCAGGCGATTATCAACTTCACCCGCGAATCGGCAGAATACCATTGTGGGCTATCGCCCAGAGCAGGTTTGGCCTTATTGAGCGCGGCAAAGGCATGGGCATTTTTAGACCAGCGTGATGCAGTCATTCCCGAAGATATACAAGCCGTATTACCCGCCGTCGCAGGGCATAGATTACGCGCAGGTCACACTAATTCAGACGCTATTGTTGCGCCCATTCTTGATAAAGTACCTGCGCTTTGAATCTAAAACAACGCTTTCAACTCAGTCGATTTTTTGCGGGTGAAAAACCTATGGATGACGCGATCACCCTGACTCATCGGCGCATTTTTATTTTGCCCACCAAACGCGGCGGCGGAATGGGTTTGCTGATAGTGATACTGCTGTTAATCGCCTTTGTGTATAACAACAACCTCGCGTATTTGCTGACGTTTCTAATTGCCAGTGTGTTTTTTATCACCATCCTGCATACCTTCAAATCGATGGCAGGATTGGTGGTGCAAGCAGGGCAAACCAAAGCGGTATTTGCAGGTGAGGCGGCAGGTTTTGATATTCATATTGACAACCCCAACGCCGTTGAACGCCCGCATCTGCAAATTAAACTCAGCAAGCCGCAAAGTTTTTTTCTAAATCCGCACAGTAAAACCACCCAAACCCTATACTCGCCCACGCAAAAACGCGGCTGGCACAATGCAGGCACAGTGACGGTATTCAGCACCTATCCGTTCGGCTTATTTTATGCGTGGTCGCCGTTACGCTTTAACACCAACGCACTGGTATATCCCAAACCCTCCACCTTGGAATTACCCTTTCCAGAAACGCCCTCCGCCGATGCCGAACTGGGTGTGAACCACAAAGGCGCGGATGATTTTTACGGCTTGCAAGAATATCAAGCAGGCGATTCCATTAAACACATTCACTGGAAAGCCTTTGCCAAAGGGCAAGGTATATTCAGCAAACAATACAGCGGCAATGGCACAGCGGCAGAAGTGTGGCTGCATTACGACTACGCCGCAGGACACGATACCGAACAACGCCTGAGCCAATTGTGTCGCTGGGTGATAGATGCTGAACGGGCAGACATCCGCTATGGTCTGGTCTTGCCCAATCTAAAATTAATGCCAGATAATGGTGCAAACCATTACCGTCAATGCTTAGAAGCCCTTGCTCTCTTATGAACAGCCCACACCATAAACGCATTCTGATTTTTTTGCTGACCTCAGTCGGGCTGATTGTCTTGCCGCACAGCGTCAACATCCCCCCTGCCCTGTTCGGTTTTTTCAGCCTGATGTTAGGCTGGCGGTTTGCCTGTGTCTGGCGACCTCAGTATTTACCGACCGTGCGGGTACTGTTTTTCCTCACCATGCTCGCCCTCGTCTTATTGCTCAGCCAACACCGTCACCTGCTAGGACGTGACGCGGGTACTAACTTATTCATCCTCGCACTGGGTTTGAAACTGCTGGAAATCAAAGCCGAGCGCGACATTTATCTGGTCACTTATCTGGCGTTTATCGTTGCCGCCTCGCTGTTTTTATACGAGCAAAGCCTGTTCATGGCGGCGTATATTCTCGCCGTATGTTGTGTGCTGTTTGCCACTTTAGTTGCCATTAACAGCCTGCAAATACATACCCGCGCCGCGCTGAAAACCGCCACCGTGATAGTCATGCAAGCCATACCGCTGACCGTGATTATTTTCATCCTGTTTCCGCGCGTCGAAGCCCCGCGCTGGATGCTGTTTGAAGAAAAAAACAAAGCTAAAATCGGTTTAAGCGACAGCATGGAACCGGGATCTATCAGCGACTTAGGCACATCGGAAGAACTGGTGTTCCGTGTGAAATTTACAGGTGACATACCGCCGCCAAAACTACGCTATTGGCGCGGCCCTGTGTTGTCATACACCGACGGCAAACGCTGGACACAAGTCAGATTTAAAGCCCCCGTAGCTAACCCCAGTTATGCGGGAACCGCCTATTCCTACACGCTATTAATGGAAACGCAGGAAAAAGACTGGGTATTCGGCTTGGATCTTCCTGCACAGTTCTCTAATCCGTTAGTGCAGAACGGTTATTACCAGCTCATTAATCTGGAGAATCCGCATAAACGCGCCGAATATCAAATCACCTCTTATTCACAATACAACACAGGCAATCTGACCCGAAGCGAATACCAAACCAGCATCCAGCTGCCGCGTGAACCCTCCGATAAAATCAAGCAACTCGTCACCCAGCTGCACGGTTTTGACAGCAAACCCGACGCGCTGATTCAGCAGATACTCAACCATTTTCGCCAAGAGGATTTTCACTACACACTGACCCCGCCACTGATGGAAGATAATCCCATCGACAGCTTTTTATTCAGCACCAAGCGCGGTTTTTGCAGTCATTACGCCTCCGCATTCGTCTATTTAATGCGCGTTGCCCACATTCCCGCGCGGGTCGTCACTGGTTATCAAGGCGGTCAATTCAACCGCGTCGGCAATTTTCTGGAAATACGCCAAGCCAACGCCCATGCGTGGGCAGAAGTCTGGCTGGAAAATCAAGGCTGGGTGCGCGTTGACCCGACCGCCGCCATTGCCCCCGAACGCATTGAACAACAACTGAATCTCGACCAGCTCGAACTCGGCGGTGATATTCGCTTCGATGCAGGCGATGCCAAACAACTGAACTGGCTGAAACAAACCCGCCAACTCTGGGAAAACGCCGATTACCAATGGCAACGCTGGGTCGTCAACTACGACAGCAACAACCAATCCGACTTCCTGTCCCAATTCGGCATTCATGATTTTAAAACCATGATGCAATGGTTAATGACCTTAGTCGGCTTGATGACCGTGATATTAAGCGGGTTTTTACTGTACCAAAAGAAAAAAGCCACCGACCCCGTATTACGGCTTTATCAGCAGTTTTGCCAGAAATTACAAGCCGCAGGATTAACCAGAACCGACCGCGAAGGCGCGGTAGATTTCGCCCATCGCGCCACCACAGCCCTGCCCGAACACGCAGAAATAATTGAAGAAATTACCACCGCATTTATTCAGCTACGCTATGGCAGAGTAACTACACGCGAGGATTTTGGGAAATTTGCTAAGTTGGTGGCGGGGTTTAAATTGAATAACCGTAAACCGTAGATTGGATTAGTTGATAGCCCTAACCTAACTAACCCAAGATAAATCTACGAACTACAAATCCGTTTCCTGATCTTCAATGACTTTGGGATAGCTATCGTCCTTATCAGGCGAATGCACAAAAAACCGCGAAAATACCAGCCCGATTTCAAATAACAACCACATCGGCACGGCTAATAAGGTTTGGGAAATGGCATCGGGTGGGGTTAAGAACATTCCGATAATAAACGCGCCGACTATCACATAAGGGCGTTTATCTGCCAGTTCAGCGGGCGATGTGAAGCCTGTCCACACCAACACAATGGTAAAAATCGGCACTTCAAAACACACGCCGAACGCGAAAAACATAGTCAGGATAAAATCCAGATACTTGCTAATATCGGTCAT
Organism: Methylococcales bacterium; assembly: GCA_030654015.1. Classification (GTDB taxonomy): domain Bacteria; phylum Pseudomonadota; class Gammaproteobacteria; order Methylococcales; family Methylomonadaceae; genus UBA4132. Next base: position 47,722 of record JAURYI010000127.1, read on the forward strand.
CACCGACACGCCGACGGGTGCTGTGGTAGTTAAAAAACCGAATACCAACGGGAACACCACAAAATACGCAAACATCACACCCAGATAAAATAACAACGTACTGGCGACCAATAATGGCAACACTAAACGGCGTTCGCTTTTATACAAACCGGGGGCAACAAACGCCCAAAATTGATACAAAATAATCGGCACGGCTAAAAATACCGATGCAACCAACGCCAATTTAAACGGGGTGAGGAAGGGTGATGCCACATCAATGGCAATCATGGTGCTGTTTTCAGGCAGGTGTTTTAATAACGGCTCAGCCAGAAAACTGTAGATGTCGTTCGCGTAAAAAGACAGCGGCAGAAAAACCAATAACACCGCTAAAATCGCTTTTAATAGGCGATCTCGCAATTCAAGTAAGTGACTTAAAAACGGCGAGGTGTGCGGGTCAAAATCATTCAAGCTCATGAGGAGGGCGTTTTGTTAAATCGACACCGTCGTGAGACAGCGACGTGATGGAGGAGTGAATCGACTGCACGGTTTCGTTAGTTTCATCAACCAGTTGCTGAAAATCCTGTAAGCCCGATTCTTCTTTAAATAGCTGGCGCATTTCTTCGGCGCGGAGTTCAACGGCAATTTCCGCCTTAACGGAATTTATCATGGCGCGGGTTTTACCGAGCCAAAATCCAGCCAATCGTGCCGCAGCGGGTAAACGTTCAGGGCCGATGACCAGCAAACTCACCAAGCCGACCATGACCAATTCAGAAAAGCCTATTTCAAACATGACACTTACACTTTTTCATCGGTTTTGCTGGCGGTCTCGCCTTCGATGATTTTATCTTTCACATCATCCGCTTCGGCAACTTTTTCGCCCTCGCCTTCTTTCAACGCGGAACGAAAACCGCGTATGGCTTCGCCTAAATCCGTGCCGATGTTACGCAGTTTTTTCGTACCGAACACCACCATAATAATGGCTAATAAAATTAATAATTTAGGGACAGTTATCATGGTTGACTCCAGTAAAAATGCAGTATGACGACTGCCAGTCTTTTAAGGATTGGCAGTCGTGTTGGTATCGTAGAGATGCTACAGGGCAGCGTCTACCTTTTATGATTTGCGTCCAGCTTTTTCTTCCAAGCCAGACAAACCAAAACGGCGTTGCAATTCCGCTAACACATCATCAGGATGCAGGTCTTGTTGCGCTAACAATACCATGCAATGAAACCACAAATCTGCCATTTCATAAACAATCTGTGATTTGTCATCGCCTTTAGCGGCAATCACCGTTTCAGTGGCTTCTTCGCCAATCTTCTTTAATATGGTGTCCAAACCTTTGCTATACAAGCTCGCGACATACGATTTATCGGCAGTTTGTTGTTTGCGTTGTTCTAGGACTTCGGCGAGTTGGGATAATGTATCGTTCATAAATTAAGCAGCTTTTACAATAGCGGTTTCAAGTTCACTACTCAGAGTGATAGGAATAAATAATGTTTGAGGATATAAATAATCCTCACCTGATTCATCAATAACACGAATATATTGATGTTGTTTTGCCTGTTCACCGGGCAACATTTGATAAATCTTGCACCGTTCTAATGACGCAGGATAATCGGCGTTGTCTATGCAAACGACAAAATGATGTAAATTCATAATGTTCACCCAATAAATTGTTTAATTTTAAATTCCTTTTTGCCGATGCCTTTTGCTTCATACCAATGTAATTCAGCCAAACAAATCGCGCCATCTTCAAGTTTGATAGTGGCAATGCCTTTGCATTTTCGCCATCGTCCTTTACCGTAAATACGTTGCAACCTATCCAATTCACGAATGGCTGTCCCGACCGCAAAGGTTTCGACTTGAGCCAATTCGCTGATGATTTCAAACGGCATTATTTCTTATAAATCTCGTCAGGATTTTTTAACACTGGTTCAACCGCTTGCCACTCGCCATCAACCAACTGCCGATAAAAACAGCTTTCACGTCCTGTGTGACAGGCAATCCCACCTTCTTGTTCAATGTGTAGCAACAGCACATCTTCGTCACAATCCATAAATAATCCGATGACTTTTTGTCTATGCCCTGATTCTTCGCCCTTACGCCATAACCGACCGCGTGAGCGTGACCAATACACCGCATAACCTTCCTGCACCGTTAAAGCCAACGATTCACGATTCATCCACGCAAACATCACCACTTTACCGCTATCGTGTTGCTGTGCAATGACAGGAATTAAGCCCTCTTCTGTCCAGCGGATTTCATCTAGCCAATTCATATTGTTATCCATTATTCATTTTATTACGCGAAATAAGACACTTCTGTGCAGTTCCATCCTCAATAGTTTGGAATATTTTTGTTTTAGCTTCATCTATGGATTGATATATCTTTTTGCCTCTGACACCATTCATATAAACGACAAAGCCTTTTTCAATTGTCACTATATCTGCATAAATATCTTTTTGATGAATTCTTAATCTACGCCCACTTTGTTTCCATCGTGAAGATTCTTGAAACCGTTTTAGCCGCTCCTCGTAACGGTTTTTGGAATTCATGTGTTCACTGGCTATTCTTGTACCCGTCAAATGGTCGCAACAGTTAGTTCCTACATTTAATGGCTCCCAATGTCGGTGATGAACTGTAAAAACATAACGTAAAGAAGTGCCACATAGCTCACATGAAGCGTTTAGCTCACCCAAGTCTTCTTCACAAACTAAATGCCATCCAGAATTAGGAGGAATAAGTCCATGTTCTCTTGCATGACATCCTTTGCAGAGTGTTTCACAATCACCGTAACTATATTCCCAAGGACTTTTTCCATCAACATAGTGTTTGTGATGCACTTGTAGAACAACACCATCAGATTCTAAACGATGGCATACAGAACAGCAGTTACCATCGAGATCAATCACTTCTTGGCGAAAATTCAGCCATTTTTTATTGCGATATGGTTTCGACATAAAAACCTAAAAAACGTAGCTGATTCGATTATAGTCTTACTTCAATGCCTTTTGCTGCCATGTGTCGTTTGGCTTGTTCAATGGTGTATTCCCCAAAATGGAAAATACTGGCTGCTAATACTGCGTCGGCTTTACCTTCGAGTATGCCTTCGGCTAAATGGTCTAAGTTACCTACGCCACCCGATGCAATCACAGGCACAGAGACCGCTTCACTCACTGCGCGAGTCAAGGGCAAGTTAAAGCCGCTTTTGGTGCCGTCTTTATCCATGCTGGTTAATAGAATTTCGCCCGCGCCAAATTCGACCATTTTTATAGCCCATTCGACAGCATCTATGCCTGTGGGTTTGCGTCCACCGTGGGTGAAAATTTCCCAGCGATTGGGTTCGCCGTCCGCGCTGACTTTTTTGGCATCAATGGCGACCACGATACATTGCGAACCAAAACGTTCGGCGGCTTCTCGGACAAATTCAGGTCTGAATATTGCCGCGCTGTTAATGCCGACTTTGTCCGCGCCTGCGTTTAACATGGTGCGGATGTCGTCTAAGGTACGAATACCACCGCCCACAGTGAGCGGTATAAACACTTCACTAGCAACTTGTTCCACCACATGAACCATTGTGCCGCGTTCATGATGGGTGGCAGTGATGTCTAAAAAGGTAATTTCATCCGCGCCTTCACGGTCATAACGGCGGGCGATTTCCACAGGATCACCTGCATCACGAATATCAACAAACTGCACGCCTTTTACAACGCGACCGTTATCAACATCAAGGCAGGGAATAATACGTTTGGCTAGGGTCATGCGGTTTTCCCATCTTTCAAATTATCAAAATAATGCCATTCATCTTGACTGCTCATACGCAATGTTAATATGTTCTCTAAAGCATCTTCATCGGTGTTGTCATAAAGCAATTGGGTTAATTTTTTTAGTGCATTAACACTATACTGACTTTCTAGCCATTGTTTCTTAACATGGACGTTGACAATAAATGAAGTCGGTTTCATACCTGGATAGGATTCTTCAATGTCCAATACAGCTTTATCATCAACGCATTGCATTTCAATACAAACTTTTTTGAAGTTTTCCAATTTGTTTTCTAATTCTGCTCTATCCATTTTAAGATACCCTCTGGATGGTTTAACAAATCAATGAACGATTCTACAATTTCTTTGGTTTTCGTATTTGTAGACAAATAACGAACTTGCTCATTCCAATCTTCTTTCTTTCCAGTACACGCAGTAAAAAACAAATAAGAGTTACGTAAATTTTCGTTTCTTATTTTTGCTTTGCGAAATTTTTCTTCTAACCCACTGAAAATAAGCAGCAAATTTATATCATGTGTTTCAACAACTTTTCTTAAATCACCAATACCTTGAATCGCACAACCATTTTTATCAAACAGATTATCTATTTTAAAGTGTTCACACACTTTTGCTTTCAACATTAACTCAACACTGTAACCTGCTAAATAAAACGCGCCATCATATTTACCCGAGGCACACAGTATCTCTGCTTCTTCCAGTCTTGTATTAGCCAATTCCTTTATCTGTGCAACTGTTTTCATGCGTAAGTCTCAGCAATCCTCTCCGCTTCGGCAAAATCCAATGTACCTTCATAAATCGCGCGACCTGTAATCGCACCCATAATGCCTTCGTGGGCGACTTTGCCTAAGGCGTGAATATCGTCCATGTTAGTGATACCGCCTGAGGCAATCACGGGGATATTGATAGCGCGTGCTAAACGGGCAGTGGCTTCGACATTGACACCTTGCATCATGCCATCTCTGGAAATATCGGTGTAGATAATGGCTTCTACGCCATCGGATTCAAAGTGTTGCGCTAAATCGATTACGTCATGTTTGGACAGTTTTGACCAGCCATCAATGGCGACTTTGCCGTCTTTGGCATCTAAGCCGACGATAATGCGGCGTGGGTATTCGATTGCCATATCACGGACAAAATGCGGTTCATTGACCGCTTTAGTGCCGATAATGACATATTCCACGCCCGCATTCAGATAGGCTTGAATAGTTTCTTCGTCACGAATACCGCCGCCGATTTGGACAGGAACATCAGGATAGGCTTCAACTATCGCGTGAATTACCTCGGCATTTCTGGGTTTACCTGCAAACGCGCCATCTAAATCGACTAAATGTATGCGTCTTGCACCTAATGCAACCCAACGACCTGCGACTTCAACAGGGTTGTCAGAAAATACCGTGTCATCTTCCATGCGTCCTTGACGTAGGCGCACACACTTTCCATCTTTTAAATCAATAGCGGGGATTAACAGCATAAAAACCTCAAAAGTTAATGACTGCCAGTCCTTCAAAGGACTGGCAGTCATGTTGATTAGACTTGACCATTCCAGTGTAAAAAATTCTGTAACAGTTGCAAACCAACTGCCTGACTTTTTTCAGGGTGAAATTGTACGGCAAAAAGATTGTTTCGCGCCAAAGCACAGGCGAAGGCATCGGGATAATCGGTGGTTGCGGCAATCACAGACATATCATCAGGCTGCGCATAATAGCTATGCACAAAATAAAAGCGACTGTTTTGGGGAATGTTTTCCCACAAAGGATGCGGCTTTTGTTGTACTTGATTCCAGCCCATGTGCGGCACTTTCAATATCTCGCCTTGGGCATCACGCAACGATTCTGGAAAATGCACGACGTGACCTTGGAAAATATTAAGCCCATCGGTATGCCCATTTTCCGCACTGTCAGTGAGTAACGCCTGCATTCCTAAGCAAATACCCAGCAACGGTTTAGTGTTGGCAACTTGTTTAATAATGTTATCCAAACCTGATTGTTGCAACGCCTGCATACAATCACGCATTGCACCGACACCAGGGAAAACAACCCTATCCGCGTTTAAAATTTCATTTTCGTTAGCGGTTACTAACACATCCACGTCAGGCGCGGCGTGTTGTAAGGCTTTGGCAATGGAATGTAAATTACCCATTCCGTAATCAATGACAGCAACAGAAGACATAAGTATTAATAGGGTAGTGGCGATAGCGTAGACCTCTCAGGTTTTGAAAACCTGAGAGGTCTGTTTATGGATGCAGACGGTATTAAAGCACGCCTTTAGTAGACGGCATTATACCCGCCATTCGCTCATCGGCGGTAATTGCCATACGGATAGCGCGACCTAAGGCCTTGAAAATAGTTTCCGCTACATGATGGGCATTCGCGCCTTTCAGATTATCAATATGCAGCGTGACACCCGCATGATTAACAAAGCCTTGGAAAAATTCACGGAACAAATCGACATCAAAACCGCCGATAGATGCTCTGGGATATTTGACCTCATAAAACAAGCCAGCACGACCTGAAAAATCAATTACCACGCGCGATAACGCCTCATCCAAAGGAATGTAAGAGTGACCATAACGACAAAGTCCTTTTTTATCGCCGAGTGCTTTAGTAAACGCCATTCCTAAGGTAATGCCTATATCTTCCACCGTGTGATGAGCATCAATCTCTAAATCGCCGTGTGCGACAATATCCATATCAATCAAACCATGTCTAGCAATTTGATCCATCATGTGATCCAGAAAAGGCACACCTGTGACAAATGAGGCTTTACCTGTACCATCTAAATTGATGGTAATTTTAATTTGAGTTTCAAGCGTATTACGCTCGACTTGGGCGATTCGTTGAGTCATTTTTCTATTTGAATGTAGGCGGAGTGTGTGTCCGCGTGTGTGGATAATATGTGGGTTGGTTACATCTTACACGTTTCCAGTGGTGTTTTAAATGCTCTATAGCTGGGTGTTTTTGCGACAGGCTTAGATACAAGTAAACGGTTTATCCGTTAAAATAAGGTACTCTGTAAATTGAGTGCCAGATAATACAGCTATCATTTATCGCTCTTTACGCATTAAAATTAAAACCTTTTTCTCGTTTCCATACACTATGTTGGGGATGACTCACTATTACCGAATAGGTTAATCATGGCTATAAAAATCGTTCTTTTTAATCATAAGGGCGGGGTTAGTAAAACGACAACCAGCTATAATTTAGGTTGGATGTTAGCTAGTTTGGGTAAAAAAGTTTTACTTGTTGATGCCGACCCACAATGTAATCTTTCCAGTCTTATTTTAGGTGAATATTTTGAAGAATATTATTTTAATGATGCCACTAAACTGCATAATATTAAAGACGGCGTAAAAGTGGCTTTTCAGGGAAAACCTAAACCTATAGAAGCGGTTACCTGTTTTAGCCCAAGTGCAAATGAAAATCTATTTTTATTGGCAGGTCATGCTGACTTAAGTGAATACGATGCAGCATTAAGTTTTGCCCAAAATTCAAATAATGCGATTACTGCATTAGAAAATTTACCTGGTGCATTTAACGAATTAATATCAAAAACATCAGAAGAATATAATATTGATTTTGTTTTAATAGATTTAAATCCTGGACTAAGCGCGATTAATCAAAATCTTTTTATTTCCAGTGATGCTTTTATTATACCGACTAATCCAGACCCCTTTTCGATTATGGCACTTAACACGCTCTCAATAGTATTACCGAGATGGGTAGAATGGGCTGATAGAATGCGTCCACTATTTGAAGAAGCAACTTATCCATTATCTAATTCAAGACCTAAATTTATTGGTGAAATAATACAACGGTTTAATATACGAAAAGGTAAAGCTGCAAAGCCTTATCGTGACAATATTGATGAAATTAAAACTGTTGTGCGTGAAAAATTTGCTCCAGAAATAAAAAAGCATAATATGCTTTTTTCTCAAGACATTTATAATGAAGTCGGCATTGCCGATGATTTTTGTTTATTACAATTAAAAGATTTTCAAGGTTTGTTGCCAAAAGCTAATAATGCGGGCGTTCCAGTATTTGCACTGACTTCTGAGCAACTATCTGAAACAGGAACAGTATTAGAAGGACTGGAAAAAAATAGGGATTTATTTGCAAATGATTTTAGAGAACTATCCAATAAAATTATAAAGTTAGAATGCTATGCAAAGAGCATTTAATCAATTTAACAACAATATAAAGTCTGTTAAAGAGTTAGAAATACTTCACTATCACTTGATTTCTGAAATGCAACTCCCTAACGATTTATCAGATATTTTACGCTCACAATTAGTTTATGCTGTCAGTGCGTTAGATAAATTAATTCACGAATTAGTCAGGATTGGTATGTTACAAAGTTTTTTGGGGCAGCGTCTAAAAACCAATAAATTTAATACCTTTTCAATTTCTTTAGAAACCTACAATAAAATTCAGCAACTCAGTCAATCAACTGAAATACTACAACTGGAGCGTCCAGAGCATTTCTTTGAGCAGGAAATTATTGCCAAACATAAGCACTTAGCTTTTCAAGACCCAGATAAAATTGCTGATGCGTTGAGTTTTATTTGGGAAGAAAAACAGAAATGGCAAAAAATTGCACACTCTTTGACTATGTCAGATGATTATATAAAGAAGAGATTAAAAAATATTGTCAGCCGAAGAAATCAAATTGTTCACGAATCAGATATTGATGTACAAACTAATTTACGAAATAGCATTGATGCTTGTGATGTCAAAGAATCCGTAGATTTTATTTCTTTATTAGGTCAAAAAATATTTAATGCTGTAAATCTCAATCCTTAAAGTTACAGTTTCTACTTACCGTATAAGAACGTAAAAACTATCTAATAATTTTCAGTCTCAATTTAGGTTAAAACTAACGTGAATCCACAAAAAAACATACATACCCACAAAATCCTCATACTCGATTTCGGTTCACAATATACGCAACTTATCGCACGGCGCATTCGTGAAATCGGCGTGTATTGTGAAATTTATTCCTGCGAATGCAGTGATGAGGAAGTGAAAAACTTCGCGCCCAATGGCATTATTTTATCGGGCGGCCCTGAGACGGTGACCAGTAACGATACGCCGCGTGCGCCACAAGCGGTGTTTGAATTGGGCGTGCCTGTGCTGGGTATTTGTTATGGAATGCAAACCATGACGGAACAATTGGGCGGTAAGGTGGAAACCTCTGACCATCGGGAATTCGGTTATGCGCAAATTCGGGCGCGTGGGCATTCCAAGTTATTGTCGGGCATTGAAGACCATCTATCAGCAGAAGGTTTTGGTTTACTGGATGTGTGGATGAGTCATGGCGACAGAGTGACTGAATTGCCCGACGGTTTTATCATGATTGCCAGTTCAGACGGTGCGCCGATTGCGGGGATTGCCAATGAGACTAAAGGCTTTTACGCGTTACAGTTCCACCCAGAAGTCACGCATACCAAACAAGGCGGGCGGATTTTATCGCGTTTTGTGTTGGATATTTGTGGCTGTGATGCCCTTTGGAATGCTAGTAATATTATTGAAGACAGCATTCGAGCGGTTCGTGAAAAAGTAGGCACGGATCATGTGATTTTGGGCTTATCAGGTGGCGTGGATTCGTCAGTGGTGGCGGCGTTATTGCATAAAGCCATCGGTACGCAATTAACCTGTGTATTTGTTGACACGGGCTTGTTGCGTTTGAATGAAGGCGATGCGGTGATGGCGATTTTTGCCGAGCATTTGGGTGTTAAAGTCATCCGCGTAAATGCCGAACAGCGTTATTTAGATGCGCTCAGCGGTGTGACTGATCCTGAACAAAAACGCAAAATCATCGGTAATTTATTCATCGACATTTTTGATGATGAAGCAGGCAAAATCACCGATGCCAAATGGTTGGCACAAGGCACGATTTACCCAGATGTGATTGAATCAGCGGGTTCAAAAAGTGGTAAAGCGCATTTGATTAAATCACATCATAATGTCGGCGGTTTGCCTGAAAATATGATGCTGAAACTGGTTGAGCCATTGCGCGAATTGTTTAAAGACGAAGTACGAAAATTAGGCGTGGAATTGGGATTGCCTGCCGATATGGTCTACCGTCATCCGTTCCCCGGCCCTGGTTTAGGCGTGCGTATTTTGGGCGAAGTGAAAAAAGAATTTGCTGATTTATTACGCAAAGCCGATGCGATTTTTATTGAAGAACTGTATCGTCACGATTTGTACGATAAAGTCAGTCAGGCGTTTGCAGTATTCTTGCCCGTTAAATCGGTGGGCGTAATGGGTGACGGTCGCCGTTATGATTATGTGATTGCCATTCGTGCGGTAGAAACCATTGATTTTATGACCGCTCGCTGGGCGCATTTGCCTTATGAGTTTTTGGATTTAATCTCACGCCGTATTATCAACGAAGTCGCAGGCATTTCCCGTGTGACTTATGATATTAGTGGCAAGCCACCTGCTACGATTGAATGGGAATAAGTTTTAGCTTCTGATTTTTCCATGCGTTGAATAAAAACAACGTATGGAATTTAAAAATTACCCAACAATATTCTATGTCAAATCTAACATCCATCGAAAAATCAAAACTTGAAAGTTTTTTAGAAATGGGGTCTGGGTATGTTCTTGACTTTTCAAATAGAACACTTAAAGAGTTTATTCTTGAAAATACAAATCTTGATATATATGAAACAAAGTATGAATACTATAGTAGTTCAAAAGCTAACCGATTAAGAGCATTCTGGAAAGAAGAATCGAATTGTATAGTAGGTAAGCTAATAGAAACATTATTAGAATATTGGTCAACGCAAAAACTATTACAATCTCAAGATATTAGCACTTCAGAACAAAAATTATTTGATGAATGTAAAGTCATATCAAAAAGACTTCTCGAAGAAATATCGACGAAGGAAGAGGTAGATAATATAGAACTAGATGTTCATTTTGAAAAAATTCAGCAACAGATTATTGAACAAATACAATCAGCTAAATTCACAATTTGGATAGCAGTTGCTTGGTTTACTGCTAATGTTTTATTTGAACAGTTAATTCTTAAAAAGAAGCAGGGTGTTAATGTCCAATTGATTATTATTGATGATGACATCAATAGTAAATCTGGTTTGAATTATGAAAAGGAATTTGAAACATACAGAATAAGAAAAACGGGGCGGTATGAAAATATAATGCACTATAAATTTTGTATTATAGATTTAAAAACAGTTATTCATGGTTCTTATAACTGGACAAAAAAAGCACAGTACAATAATGAAGCTATCACAATTTTAAATAATTATAAAAAAGCAGAAGAATTTGCAGAGCAATTTTTACAGCTCAAAAATAATTATCTCAATTTCTCATGATTGATGAATTAAAAGAACTAGATGAAGCGTGGATGCGTTATGCCATTCGTTTGGCACAACGCGCCGAAAGTTTAGGTGAAGTACCTGTTGGCGCGTTGATTGTTAAAAATGACAAGTGCATCGCCGAAGGCTGGAATGATTCCATTGCCAGTCATGATCCCACTGCTCATGCGGAAGTGGTGGCGTTACGTCATGCGGGCAAAGCGGTGGAAAATTATCGGCTTATTGACGCGACTTTATATGTGACTTTAGAACCGTGCGTGATGTGCATGGGGGCGATTAGTCATGCGCGTATAAAGCGGCTGGTATTCGGGGCATTTGATCCTAAGCGCGGCGCGGTGTGTAATGCTTTGAGCCTGACCAATGCACCGTTTTTAAACCATCGTGTTGATTGGCAGGGCGGCGTGTTGGAAACGGAATGCGGGGATTTGCTTCGGGATTTTTTTCGGGCTAGACGATAGTGCCTATTAGTGAGCAGAAAAGCTATTTGTCCACAAAAGACACGAAAAGCACGAAAAAATAACTGAATTTTCGCATTCTTGGTGAAATGTCAGCTTATAAAACCTGCAATGTGCTTCTTTTTCGTGTCTTTCGTGCTTTTCGTGGACACTGCTTTTAGGTTACTTTAAAACATGATCTGGCTCAGATTCAGGGGAATTCCTGATAGCCATTGCATCATTCTGAATCTGATTTTCTTCGGTGAGCCACACTAATAAGTCGTAATAACTGCGTATGTTTTCCACATAGCGCACGGGTTCGTTGCCTCTTGCGTAGCCGTGTTTGGTTTGTTGATGCCATTTTTCTTCGGTCAATAACGGCAGACGCTGTTTTACATCCATCCATTTATCGGGATTTCCGCCTTGTTGTGCGGTCAGTCGCCTAGCATCTTCGAGATGCCCCATGCCGACATTGTAGGATGCTAAGGCAAACCATGTGCGGTCTGGTTCGGGGATTTTGTCGGAGATAATTTTCAGGCGTTGCTGAAAATAGCGCGCCCCGCCCTCGATGCTTTGCGCGGGATCGGTTCGGTCTTTGATGTTCAACAGGTCGGCGGTGTCGTTGGTCAGCATCATGATGCCTTGTACACCATAGGGCGACTGCGCGTCTGCCAACCAGTGCGATTCCTGATAACCGATGGCGGCTAATAATCGCCAGTCAATGTTGTACTGCGAAGAGGCTACGTTAAAGTAATGCTGATAATGCGGTAAGCGACTTTTCTGGTGTTGGCGGAATTGGCAGTTATCCACATAGCTGAGGCTGCTGGCGTGTCCGTAATGTTTTTCCAGCAACTGCTCCAGTGTTTTATCGGCTTTAATGCGATTGAAAAATACCGCCACTTCATCATATAAACTGTTGTCCTCTGAGGGGCTTAATGCCCATGCGAGTTGGCGCGAAGGGGAAATATCAAAGGCAATATTGAGTTTGGGATAAAAACGGCGAATGAGGGTACTTTGATTGGAATCGGCAACGGTGTAATCAATCAGTCCTTCATTGACCAGATACAGCAAGCCGTTGGTATCTAACTGGTCGTTGACTTCCCAACCCAGCGTAGGATTGCTTTCCCTGATTTGTTTCAGTGTGTCAACGTGGCTAGTGCCTTTGGTCACTTCGATGATGCCGTTCGTTAAGCTGTTAATATCCGCAGGGCGGCGTGTGCCTGAACGGTAAATCAGTTGTTCGGTAATGTCATGATAGGCGGGTGCAAAGCGCATGGTTTGTTGACGCGCGTCGGTTATGGTCAATCCAGCCGCTGCAATGTCCGCTTCACCTTTGGCAATTTTGCTTAAAATGTCTTCAAAGGTGTCGGGGACTGCAATTTCTGCTTTAACGCCCAAATGCTGTGCAAACAGGGTAATGAGATCGTATTCCAATCCTGCATAGCCGTCTGCATTTTGATAATAGGTTGTCGGGTCGGTTCGGGTTAAAACGTGCAGCACACCCGATTGTTTGATTTTCTCCAGTTTGGTTTGCGATACCGTGCTATCGCAATGACTGAGTAAAACACTACATAGACAACCGATTAATAGCTTTAGGAAACGAATCAAGCGTGACGCAGACGTTTGTAGGCGTTAATCAGCGCGTTAGTCGAGCAGTCGTGACTGTCGATAACCGCGTCATTTTGCAGTTCGGGCAGAATGACATTTGCCAATACTTTGCCCAGTTCTACGCCCATTTGATCGAAAGAATTGATATTCCAGACGACGCCTTGGACAAAAATTTTATGTTCATAAAAAGCGAGCAACGAACCCAAGGTTTTAGGTGTCATTTTTTCAAACAGGAACGAATTAGACGGTTTGTTACCTTCAAATACTTTGGAAGCCACCAACACCTCATCGTTTTGTTGTTCGGGTGTTAATTCTGCTTTCACTTCGTCGCTAGTTTTGCCCAACATAAGGGCTTGCGGCTGGGCAAGGAAATTGGAAATTAAAATATCATGATGTTCGGGCAAATGATAATGGCTGTTAGCCGCCGCTAAAAAATCGCAGGGAATCAGTTTTGTGCCTTGATGAATCAATTGAAAAAAGGCGTGTTGCCCATTCGTACCCGGTTGTCCCCAGATAATGGGGCCTGTGCTGTAATCGACTTTTTCGCCGTTCATATCGACGCTTTTACCGTTACTTTCCATGTCGCCTTGTTGAAAATAATCGGCAAAATAACGCATGGATTGGTCATAAGGCAGTAAAGCGTGGGAATCGGCATCGAAAAAGTTGTTATACCAAACACCGAGCAAGCCCATTAAGACAGGAATATTGTGTTCAAACGGGGTATTGAGAAAATGTTGATCGGCTTCAAACGCGCCCTGTAACAGTTCTTCAAAATTATCCATGCCGATGTATAAGGCAATGGATAAACCCACCGCTGACCACAGTGAATAACGTCCGCCGACCCAATCCCAAAATTCAAACATATTGTCGGTGTTGATGCCGAACTTGGCGACATTTTCCGCATGGGTGGAAATGGCGACAAAATGTTTGGCAACAGCAGCGGGGTCTTTGGCGTGTTCCAGAAACCAGTTTTTTGCTGATTTGGCGTTCATCATGGTTTCTTGCGTAGAAAACACTTTGGAGGCAACAATAAATAACGTGGTCTCAGGGGAGATTTGTTTCAGCACTTCGACAATATTGGTTTGGTCGATGTTGGAGACATAATGGACTTTTAACTTGCCTGAACTATAAGGAGTCAAGGTCATCGAGACCATTTTGGGCCCTAAACCAGAACCGCCGATACCGATGTTTACTATATCGGTGATGACTTTGCCGGTGTAACCTTTCCACTCGCCTGAGCGCACGCTGTCACAGAACACCCGCATTTTTGCCAACACCCGACGCACATCAGGCATAACATCCTCGCCATCCATATATACGGGTTGGTTGCTGCGATTACGCAATGCGGTATGCAGCACAGCACGATGTTCGGTGGTATTGATTTTTTCGCCTGCAAACATCGCTTTGGTTTTCGCGCCTAAGTCAGCATGATTGGCGAGATCTATTAATAACGGCAGCGTTTCATCCGTGATTCTATTTTTAGAATAGTCAAACAAGATGTCATTAAACGTCACCGAAAACTTGGTAAAGCGTTGCGAATCCTGTTTAAAAGCATCACGCATAGAGCCGTCTTTAACGTGCTGATAATGGTTTTGCAAGGCAATCCACACTTTTGAATGAACCAAAGATGACATAGTGTTAGCTCCGTTTGAATTAAATTCCTCTAAGTCTACGAAAAGCAGGGACGGATAGCAATAGTGCGTAAGATTATCGCTATATGCTTATATATCAAGGGCTGGGCTGATGTGCAGTATTTATACAGTATCAATTCCTTTATTTGGACAGGTTGGTGTGCTACAGTTGACCTTAGCTACAGCTTTATAATGTAGCAAATGAATTGTGTTCGCTATGCGCATCCAACTGGGTAAGCGGATTTTTCATATAACAATTAATAACATTAGGAAGGGTACTATGAACAAGACACAATTAGTAAGAAAAGGTCTGTTAGGTCTGCTTGGCACGCTGTTTACAGCGACTGCAATGGCGCATGGCGGTGCGGCGGGTACTGATACTGACCAATGTAAATTTGAATTAGAACCAAATCACTGGATTCATTACACCGCCTATCAACCTGTCGCCTACCCTGCGGAAGAATTTTGCGGCAAATTACCTGCAACGGACACAAAAACTCAATTGGTGTTTGACTATCAAGACATGAAATATAGAGATATGTTAGTGGAATTTGAAGTCACCAAAGAACCCGAAGGCAAGCAAGTATTTTTCCTGCCCAGTGCTAAACATAAAAAAGGCACAATTAACCTCGACCTGCCTAATGGTGTGCCTGAAGCCGGTCAATACCTGATTCACATTACCTTAGTACCCGAAGAAGGCAAATCCGATAACCGCGTACAGGGTGAACGTTTAGATGTCCACATGGGCTTTAAAGCAGGTACGGGCGAAGCGACCTCTAAAGGTAGTATGTTATTGTATGCGTTCTTAGGATTTGCAGGTTTATATGCAGTGTATTTATCAAATGCGGGTTTCAAACGCAAAGTAAATGAAATATTCGGCAAAATCATCGACTAAAAAATAGCTTGATTGTAAACCTATGTTGAAAAGTGCGTGTGTTTGTCAGATAAAGGGGAGAAATAAATAATGGTGAAATTATTATCGGTCGGTCTATTGTTAGCGGCGTTTTCCGCGCCGATTATGGCCGTAGACTACGAAGATCACGATGGTATGCTCATGGATCATGGTGATGGTCATTTAATGGACATGGCAGGTGGTATGGTGATGGGGCAAAATACCAGCACACTACCCGGTGGCTGCGACAGCATCTCCGAAACCAAAGAAATTACCGTTCATGCAGGTCATAAGTACGCTGAAAAATTCCCCGGCAGAATGTACGCCTTTGATACACAGGAATTTAATTTTAAGCCGTGTACTAAATTAACCGTGCATTTTATTAATGAAGATCATGTACGTCATCAATGGATGATGCACGGTTTACCTAAATATTTGTACCCTAAAGGTATGTTTCATTTAGAAGCCTCAGGGCCTTCAAAAATTTCAGGTACGTTGATTTTACCGCCGGGTGATAAAACCTACTTAGTGCATTGCGATATTGCCCAGCACATGGAAAAGG
This sequence comes from Methylococcales bacterium, assembly GCA_030654015.1. Taxonomy (GTDB): domain Bacteria; phylum Pseudomonadota; class Gammaproteobacteria; order Methylococcales; family Methylomonadaceae; genus UBA4132. Next base: position 63,955 of record JAURYI010000127.1, read on the forward strand.
GCATGAAAGCGCAATTAAAAGTCGGTAAAGGCGATGGTGATCTGCCCAGTATTCCCGGAGTGACCGCGCCAGTTATTGCTGATGATTACAAAGCGACACTGCCTGAATTAGCGGTTAAAGCCGAAATACAAGCTAAAGCAGATGAAGCAGCAGCGATTAAAGTAGCAGCAGTAGCCAAACAAGCTGCCGCAGATAAACAAGCGGGTATCGTGCCAACAACTGCTACGGCAGTCGCACCAGCAGATGATTCGCTGTTTACAGGCACAACGGTGATTGGCTTGGCTATCGGCTTGCTGGTTGCACCGTTTCTGGCACGGAAATTTAAAGGCATGACCGTAGCGGAAGTCGTCGCTTACTGCTTTGAATTATTAAGTAAAGGCATTGTTTATACCGTGAAACTGTTGTCGGGCTTACTGAGTTTGATGCTTAGTAAGAAAAACAACGTATTGCCCAATAAATAAGTCACTAAACGTAAAAAAACCCGCGCTTGTTAAAAAGCGTGGGTTTTTTTTTGAGAGCAATAAATGCACGATACCTTATTGGAATTATGGGGCTTGTTTGCCAGTGCTTTCATTTCCTCCACCATTGCACCTGGGGGTTCTGAAGCGGTATTGGCTTATATGGTCGCTAAAGGGCTGTACGCCAATCAAACACTGCTGCTGGTGGCGACGGTCGGTAATACCTTAGGCGCATTGACCACATGGGGATTAGGACTGCTGGCGGCAAAAAAATATCCAGTCGCAACGCTGTTATCTCCAAAAAAACAACAGGCACTCGTCATTATTGAACGACGCGGTGTTTGGGTATTATTTTTTTCATGGTTGCCGATCATCGGTGACGTGTTATGTTTCGCAGGTGGTTGGTTAAAACTGCCTTTTATCACCGCCTGTATCATTATTTTATTAGGCAAACTTACTCGCTATGCCATGATTGTATGGCTGTTCACTTAAACCGAGGTCTTTAATGCTCCGCCATTTCCCCCACGTTAATACCCCCTACACGCATAAAAAACGCGATTATTTTATTGCCGCGTTTACCTTTTTTTGTGTCGCCGTGTGCCTGCTCAGTGATGCTAATGGCAGTCTGGCAAAACAATACTTTCTGGGTGCTTGCGGCTGGATTTTTTTAGTGTGCCTATTGTATGGTGAAAATAAAGAAGTACGCACGCAGGTTGTCATCGCCATTATGTTTGCCACCGTCGGCGAACATTTTGCCTCGCCGTTTATGGGCGGTTACACCTATCGCTTTCATAACGTGCCTTTCTATGTACCGCCCGGTCATGGCATGGTGTACTTAACCGCTGTCGCGTTGGCACGTTCGGGCTTATTTTTACGTCATGCCAGAGCGATTGCCACCTTTGTGGTCATCGTGTGCGGCTTATGGTCAATATGGGGCATCAGCGGTTTGGCGGCACAAGGCGATTCCGTCGGGGCATTGTTGTATTGCGTATTTTTGGGGTATTTGTTTAAAGGACGGTCGCCGATGGTGTATCTGGCAGCGTTTTTTATTACCACTTGGCTGGAACTTATCGGCACGGCGGTAGGTACATGGAAATGGGCAATGATTGATCCTGTGCTTAACTTGCCGCAAGGTAATCCGCCCAGCGGCGTGGCGGCGTGGTATTGTTTAGTGGATGCAGTGGCTATCGGTGGCGCACCTGTATTATTAAACCTATTTCAGCAGATGAAAGACCGCTTGGAGCTTGCTAAAGCGCGTAAAGAAGCCTATCAAGGTATCGACAACGAGTGATGTGAACATTAATGGCTTTCGATTGTAAGCATGACTGGCAATCATCAACAATCCCCCAAACCAATAACCAATAAGCACCTAAACATAAATTTCTAGGCATACGGAGTACAAACCTTGGTTTGCTCAATACCACAGCACAAACCAAGGTTTGTACTCCACCTTACTCGAAAACTTTTATGCAGTTACTTACCTGTTTTCTATGGGACGTTGAAACATAAAAAATAAAAATTAAAGGAGCGGCTGATGAACCGTCAGGTGATGAATGAATTCTGGGGCGGACTGACTGCTATGTTGGTCGCCCTGCCCTCCGCTATCGCTTTCGGCGTATTGGTATTTTCCGCCATTTCGCCGCAAATGGCGGGTGAAGGGGCATTTGTCGGCATGATGGGTGCGGCTATCTTAGGATTAAGTGCGCCGCTGTTCGGTCGTACTCCCGCATTAATTTCCGCTCCCTGCGCACCTGCCGCCGCTGTTTTATCCGCACTGGCGATTGATTTGCTCAAGCAAGGTGTCGCTACTCATCATGTGGCAGGTTTACTGGCATTAACCGCGCTGTTAGCCGCTTTATTACAAATGCTGTATGGTCTGCTGAAAGGCGGGCAACTTATCAAATACATTCCTTTTCCCGTCGTCAGCGGCTATTTATCGGGCGTAGCACTCATTATCGCCACAGGTCAGCTGCCTAAATTATTGGGTTTACCGAAAAATACAGAGCTTTGGCACGGTGTCAGCACGCCTGACCTATGGCAATGGCAAGGCATTGTGGTCGGTCTAATCACCATTACCGTGATGTTGGTCGCGCCGCGCCTGACACAAAAAATCCCCGCGACTATCTTGGGCTTAACAGCGGGCATTTCCAGTTATTTTGCACTGGCTTGTTGGATGCCGCCGTTGCTGTCATTGAATGCCAACGCGCTGGTGGTGGGGCTTATTCCTGCGGGAACGTCTTTTTTAGAAACCGTGCGCGAACGGATGCTGTTCATTACCGATATTCAGCTAAGTGATTTACGTCAGGTAGCCTATTCAGCGATTGCCTTATCGGCATTGCTGTCTATTGATACCCTGAAAACCTGCGTGATACTCGATGCATTGACCAAAAATCGCCATAATTCCAATCGTGAATTATTCGGACAGGGCTTAGCCAATTTAGTCACCTTTATGACGGGCGGATTATCAGGCTCTGGTACGGTCGGGGCAACGCTGGTTAATGTCAGCAGTGGCGGTCGTACCATCCTGTCAGGCTTTATTGAAGGCGGTTTAGTGGTACTGGTCATCGTGCTGTTATCGCCGTTGATTGCGTGGGTGCCGATTGGCGCGTTAGCGGGTATTTTATTAGTGGTCGCGTTTCGTATTTTTGACTGGCAGGCATTTCGTTTGTTACAACACAAAGAAACCCGCTTTGATTTTGTCGTCATTGCCGCTGTGGTGGTGGTGGCGGAAACGGTGGGCTTGATAGCGGCGGCGGGTACAGGTATCGCGTTGGCGATTTTATTATTTATTCGGGATCAGATACGCATCACCGTGATACGGCGACGCGCCACACTCAAAGAAATATCCTCCAAGACCTACCGCCTCGCCTCAGAAGATGCCATTTTGCAACAGCACGGTGATGAAGCGGCGGTGATTGATTTGCAGGGCAATTTATTTTTCGGCACGACCGACCATTTATTCACCCAACTGGAAGACGATTTACACATTCAAAAATGGCTGTTATTTGATATGCGCCGCGTGCAGTCGCTGGACTATACCGCCACCCATTTATTCAGCCTGATGCACGACCGTCTGAAAGAACGCGGCGGCGGACTGCTGTTCAGCGGGATGCCGTCTTGCTTATTGAGCGGGCAGGACTTACAGCGTTACATGACCGATGTCGGTCTGCTGAATCAAAATGGCATTCACATTTTTGAATCGCGGGATGAAGGCATAGAATGGATGGAACGGCACATTCTCGACGCATGGGGCGACATTGAAAAACCCGATGAACGGGTATTTGAGTTTAAAGATATTGAAATATTGCGCAAAATGGATGACAGCACCATCCATGCCTTGTATGAATGCGTTCATGAGCGCACTCTGCGTGCTGGAGAAGCGGTCTTTACGGTCGGCGATAGCGGCGATGAGCTGTTTCTGATTCGGCGCGGCACGGTGCGCATTTTATTACCCCTGAAAGGCGGTAAATATCATCATTTAGCGACTTTTTCAGGCGGCGATTATTTTGGTGAAATGGGTTTTATTGACGGTCATCCGCGCTCTGCCAATGCGATTGCCTGTACCGACTGTGAACTTTATGTCCTGTCGCGAAAAAAATTCAACATTCGCGTTTATGACAATGCCGTGCTGGGTGCGCGTGTGTTCGCCCGCATTGCCAGTGCTATTTCTGCCCGTCTGCGCCAAACCGATAGCGAGCTGTCCGCACTGGAGGAACGCTGATAATGCACACCTGTCACGACAACATAAAATATCGTGTACCTGCTCTGACAATACAGACCTATCATGCAAATATTAATTGATTTTTTTGATATAAACGACCTGATGCCGCATGGCTACTGCCTGTCATGGAGTCCTTTATTACTGTGGCTGCACGTTGCCTCTGATGTGCTTATTACCCTGTCTTATTACTCCATTCCCCTGAGTCTGCTGTATTTTGTCCGTCAGCGTAAAGATTTACCCTACCCGTGGCTGATTACCATGTTCGCGGTTTTTATTATCGCCTGCGGCACAACACATCTATTGTCAGTGGTCACAATATGGCTTCCCGTGTATTGGATAGAAGGCATGGTAAAAGCGTTTACGGCATTTATTTCCGTTGCCACGGCTATAGCTATGTGGTGGGTAATTCCACTGGCATTAAAATTACCCAGTCCTGCCCAATTGCAGGCAGAAATAGACTATCGCAAACAAATTGATAAAGCCCATCAGGAAGCTCTGGAACGCCTGCAAAAAATTGCGGGTCGGCTACCCGGAATGGTGTATCAATTTCGCTTGTTCCCCGATGGCAGTGCGCACATTCCTTATTGCAGCGAAGGTATCCGCGATATTTTCAGACTCAGCCCTGAACAAGTGTGTGGCGACAGCCGCCTTATTTTCACCCTTATTCATCGCGATGACTACGCTCGCGTTGTTGAATCAATGGAGCAATCCGCGCAACACCTGACCATTTGGCTGTGTGAATTTCGTGTCTGTTTGGCAGACGGTGACGAACATTGGTTATTGGCTAACGCACTGCCGCAACGTGAACAGGACGGAGCAACCCTGTGGCATGGGTTTATCAGTGATATTAGCGAACGCAAATCGGCAGAAACTGAACTGCGTATCGCCGCAGCCGCGTTTGACTCCCAAGAAGGCATGGTCATCACCGATACTGACAGTATTATTTTGCGGGTCAATGCCGCCTTTACTGCCATTACTGGCTATAGCAGTGATGAAGCGGTCGGTCGTAAAATGAATTTGCTCAAGTCAGGTCGTCATGATGATGAGTTTTACAAAGTGATGTGGGACAGCATAACAAGCACAGGCTCATGGCAAGGAGAAATCTGGGACAGGCGCAAAAACGGGGAAATTTACCCCAAATGGCTCACTATTACCGCTGTCAAAGGTGCTGATGGCAAAGTCAGTCATTATGTCGGCACTCATATTGATATTACCGAGCGTAAAGCCACCGAAGAACACATTAATCGCCTCGCTTTTTACGATCCGCTGACACAATTGCCCAATCGCCGCCTGCTGCAAGAACGTCTTAAACAAGGCATCAAAATGAATCATCGACTCAAGGATCAAATGGCAGTGCTGATGATGGATCTGGACAAATTTAAAGCCGTCAATGATACGCTCGGGCATACCGCAGGCGATGAACTATTACAGCAAGTGGCAGAGCGCATTCAAATGCAGTTGCGCGAAGTCGATATGGTGGCACGCTTAGGCGGTGACGAATTTGTTGTGTTAATGGAAAATGTGGGGCATTACGAACACGTTGCCCGCGTTGCCGAAGCCATTATTCACGCCCTGAGTCAGCCGTTTACCCTGTGTCAAAGTTACGATGTCGTTATCGGTACCAGCATCGGTATTGCCATACATCCGCAACACGGGGACACCATGGAAGCCCTCATGGACAATGCCGACACCGCGTTATATCACGCTAAAGATCAGGGACGCGGCTGTTTTGCCTATTTTTCCGAAGAACTAACCCAAAAAGCACGCGAACGCATTGTTCTGGAATCCCGTTTACGCCGCGCCATAGAACAACAGGAACTGCGCGTGTATTTTCAACCGCAAATTGATATTGCTAGCGGTCAGATTATCGGCGCGGAAGCTCTGGTGCGCTGGCATGATCCCATTGAAGGCTGCCTCATGCCGCGCAGCTTTATCACACTGGCAGAAGAAACGGGGTTAATTGTCGCCATCGGCGAATGGGTACTGCGCGAAACCTGCAAAATAGGACAGCAATGGCTGGATCAAGGCTTGCCGCCCATCACCTTGGCAGTCAATGTCTCGCCACATCAATTCCGCCGCAGTGATATGAACGCACTGGTGGCGGCGGTACTCCATGACACAGGCTTTCCTGCTGAATATCTGGAACTGGAAATCACCGAAAGCGGCTTGATGGACAATCAAAAACACACCGCCTCTATTCTTAACAGACTCAATAAACAAGGCGTACACCTTGCCATTGACGACTTCGGCACAGGTTATTCATCATTGGCATATCTTAAATACTTCCCTGTCGATATATTAAAAATCGACAAAACCTTTATTGACGACATTCCCTTTTTACACGGCGATATGGCAATTACGGCAACTATTATTGCAATGGCACACCATTTAGGTTTTAAAGTATTGGCAGAAGGCGTAGAAACACAAGAACAACTGGCATTTTTACGCGAACAAGGCTGTGATATGTATCAAGGTTATTTATACAGCAAAGCCGTACCCGCAGATAACTTTAAAAAAATGCTGACCGACACCCAGACCTAGCGGGGTTTTATATAGTTTTTGTAGGTTGGGTTGCATCTTTTCGCAACAATTGCCCTGATTGAAGCCGAACTAACCGCACGCGACATCGGCTACAGCAAACTGACTGGACAAACCAAAAGACGCGATGACGCGATTGAATTGTTTAAAAGCGGCGCGGTCAACGTGTTTTTAATCAGCCTAAAAGCAGGCGGAGTCGGCTTAAACCTCACCGAAGCCGACACCGTGATTATTTACGACCCGTGGTGGAATCCCGCCGCCGAAAGCCAAGCCGCCGACCGCGCCCACCGTATCGGACAAGACAAACCCGTGTTTGTCTACAAACTGATTACAGAAAACACCGTCGAAGAAAAAATCATCGCCATGCAGGAACGCAAACGCGCCTTAGCTGACAGCATCTATACCGACGGCGCAAAAGAAGAAAGCCTCGCCCTAACCGCCGAAGATTTAACAGTATTGTTTGAGCCATTGTGAAACGCGGTGAAAATATAGCGGTTTTTACCCCGCTATAACCGCGTTAAAAGTTGGAGTTTTCGTAGGTTGGGCTGCATCTTTTTGCAACCCAACATAGTGAGCGTAAATGTTGGGTTGCCAAAAAGCGGCAACCTAACCTACGACGCTTTATTTGCGTAGTCGAGAAGAAAAGTACCGCATTCCGCAAGCTCTACGCGGGCTTGCTGTAGGGTGAGAGCGATAGCATAATGCACCACTGCATGATTGAACATCATATTCCATTCTGTGAAATAGGCTACGCTATTCCTCCTTACGAATTATGAAAAAGGACAGGCTGACAAAAAAACATTAAACTAGCTGTATTTTCTGACAACCATCCAATTTGACATGAGCTTACCAACGACAACAAACTTACAAGGCAGGCTGAGAAACACTCAACTACCTAAAAGTCATGGTTTATTCCCTGTTTTTGAAACCGTCATCAACTCAATTCAAGCCTTGGAAGAAAACGGTAATTTAACGAATGGTTATGTTCATATTACTATTCAACGAGAACCACAGCTCCCTGTCATTCAAGATAATTCACATCAAGCGGATATAGATAGTTTTGTTGTAGAAGACAATGGTGTCGGTTTTAATGATATTAATCTGCAATCTTTTCAAACATTCGATTCTGAACACAAAATAGACAAAGGCTGTCGCGGTGTTGGGCGGTTGCTATGGTTAAAAGCTTTCTCTCACGTTGAGGTAACTAGCACATTTCTTGATGCACAACAGAATGTCAAACAGCGTGTTTTGAGTTTTGACCTTAGGCAAGGTATTAAATGCAAAGACAATGATGCAACTAACAACGACATTAAAACACGGGTGCAATTGCATCATTTTGATAAAAAATATCGCGCTTCTACCCCAAAAGGCGTTGATGCTATTGCTAAGGCGTTACTTGAACATTGTCTTTGGTACTTCGTCAGACCAGAAGGTGCGCCAAACATCACCATTAAAGACAGCAATGACGACAGCATCACACTAAACGATTTGTATGACAGTACCATGCACGAATCCGCTCATAGCGAAACCATCCATATCAAAGACCAGCCATTTGAATTAACCCATATTAAATTTAGAGCCACTTCTAGTAAAAAACACAGCTTGTCACTTTGCGCGGCTGGTCGTTTGGTTAAAGAGGAAACCATTAGTGGCAAAATATCTGGCTTACATGGAAGAATAACTGATGATAAGGGTGAATTTACTTATAGTTGCTATGTATCATCGCCTTATTTAGACGATAAGGTACGCTCTGAGCGTACTGAGTTTGATATTTCCGAAAATGCAGATGATTTATTCTCAGATACAGAATTGTCACTAAAAGACATTCGCGACCATGTACTTACTCAAGCAAAAGGCTATTTAAGTAGTCACTTGGAACAAAATATCGCGTCAGGCAAAGACAGAATTTTAAAATTCGTCTCTGAAAAAGCACCACGCTATCGCCCCATTATCGCTTACATGAAACAACATGACTTAGCGATTGACCCCGCTATATCGGATAAAGAGCTAGATTTACTCCTGCACAAACGTCTCGCTGAGCTTGAAAGGAACATGATTAGCCAAGGGCATGAGGTGATGGCAAGTTTTAACGGCGACATTGATGATTATAAACAGAGATTAAATCGTTACCTACAAACCGCTGAAGATATTAAAAAATCAGACCTTGCCAATTATGTAACTCATCGAAAAGTTATTATTGATTTACTGGAAAAATCCATTCAAATGACCGATAACGGTGGCTATGTCAAAGAAGACGTTATTCATCAACTCATCATGCCCATGCGAAAAGAATCAAATGAATTACTGCATGATGCGTATAACTTATGGTTAATTGATGAAAGACTAGCGTTTCATCATTACCTTGCTTCGGACAAAACGTTAAATTCAATGCCCATTACAGGCGATAGCTCCACTAAAGAACCCGATATTCTCTCGCTCAGTGTTTACGATAATCCGATTTTAGTTTCTGACAAACAAATGCTACCGTTGGCTTCCATTACCGTAATTGAAATCAAACGCCCGATGCGAAATGATATTAAGTCAGGGGAAGAAAAAAACCCGATTGAGCAAGCACTTAAATACCTAAAACGTGTTCGAGAAGGACAAGTTAAAACAGCTAACGGCAAGCTAATTCCTAATTCAGGCGATATACCTGGTTATTGCTACGTTATCTGTGATTTGACACCCAATATGGTTGATCAATGTGCAATGTTTGATTTAACTGTAACCAGTGACTATATGGGTTACTTTGGCTATAACAAAAACTACAAAACCTATATCGAAGTCATTTCTTATAACAAATTAGTCAATGCCGCCAATGAACGCAATAAAGCCTTCTTTGATAAATTAGGCTTGCCCACAACTTAAACGCGATAAGGTACGCTACATAACTCGCAGGTTAGCGAAACCCAACAAAAACATACGCTAACTGTAAATATTGAGGTTCGTACCTCACCCCAATCTACATAACTACTCGATTTCCCAATCCTGTAGGTCGGAATAAGCCTTTTTGAGCGTAAGCGAAAACAGGTGTTTCCGACAACGTGGATATAACGCCAAACCTGCTTATCACCACGTTTTGTCGGAAACACCAGCCCTGCGCTACGCGCGGACTGGCTTATTCCGACCTACGATTCGAAACTAACCAAAATAGCAATGTGACTGCGTAAAATGGTACGATTTTCATCCCATTCGCGGAGATTACACGAAGATATGATTAATCCAAGCCTATTAGCGTTACTCAAACAAGACGCGCTACTTTTTAATAGCCCTGTTCATGGGATTACCCATTGGGAAACGGTGCAACGAAACGGGCTTTATTTAGCCCAGTTTACGGGGGCGGATGTGCAGGTGGTGTCTTATTTTGCGTATTTTCATGACTGCATGAGGGAAAATGAGTATGACGACCCAGAACACGGGGCGCGTGGTTCTTTGTATGCCAAGCAGCATAAGCATTTATTGGATTTAACCGCTGAGCAGTTGGCTATGCTGTGTCGGGCGTGCAGTGGGCATACTTTTGGGCGCAAATCCGCGTGTGCGACGGTGGCAACTTGTTGGGATGCGGACAGGCTGGATATTGGGCGTGTCGGTATTGTGCCGAATTCCAAATATTTATTCAGTGATGAAGCAAAACGCATTGCGGATGAGGACGATTTTAAAGTATTGCGTGGGGTTTGCCGATGAACAAGACGCTTCATGATGAAGCTGATTTCTGGAAAAAATGGTCGGCTGATTTTGGTAGTGGTAAAAATCAAAGTGACGCTAAAACAGCGGAGTCAAAAATCATGATTTTTGATTCCAGTGCATCGGTACGAAATTAACCGCCACGATTTTTAATATGATGACATTCTCTATCATTATTCCCACGCTTAACGAAGCCTCCAATATTGAACGCTGTTTGCTTGCTTTACAGCCGTTACGCGACTGTGGGGAAGTGATTGTTGTCGATGGCGGCAGTGTTGATAATACGGTCGAACTAGCCACGCCTTACGCGGATAAAATTCTGTTGTCTGGTCGAGGACGCGCCAGACAAATGAATCAGGGTGCGCAACAGGCGACGGGCGATATTTTGCTGTTTCTTCATGCCGATACGGCATTGCCCGAACAGGCGTTATCGCTGATTGCGCACGCTATCACGCCTCGGGAATCTTGGGGTCGGTTTGATATTCGGCTGTGCGGCGAGAGAACTTCTGCGGGTTGTGCAACGCGGCGCGTTGCCACTGCATTCCCACGCGGCGCGTGGGAACGAGATAAACTAGAACTTTCATTAAACATCATTGCTTTCATGATGAACTGGCGGTCGCGTTTCACGGGTATTTGTACAGGGGATCAGGTGTTGTTTGTCACACAATCGGCGTTTATCGCCGTCGGTGGCTATCCTGACATTGCGTTAATGGAAGACATTGCTTTCAGCCGCGCATTAAAAAAACTCAGCCGACCTGTGTGTCTGACTGCCAAAGTGACCAGCTCTGCACGTCGCTGGCAACAACACGGTATTTATAAAACTATCGTGTTGATGTGGAGTTTACGGTTACGATATTGGCTGGGTGCAAACCCTGATTTGTTAGCTGAACTTTACCGCACAGGATCACTATGGAAACGTTAATTCGCTTGGGTTGCGCGCTGGGTATTTTTGCCGTGATGATTGGCTGGGAGGTGCTTAATCCACGCCGCCCAGACCCGCAACGCAAACCACGCTGGTTTATTAATCTGGGTTTGGCGGCATTCAATACGCTGATTATGCGTGTCAGCATCGGCGGCTTGGCGTATTTAAGCGCGGTTTATGCCGCTGAGCAGTCTATCGGTTTGTTGCACATTTTCGCCGCGCCCGATTGGCTGGCTATTATTGTGACGTTGTTATTTTTGGATTTTGCGATTTATTGCCAGCATATTGTGTCGCACCGCTGGGCGTTATTGTGGCGATTGCATCAGGTGCATCATACCGATACAGCTTTTGATGCCACGACTGCGGTGCGTTTTCATCCGTTGGAAATCGTGATTTCCATGCTGTATAAAACGCTGTGTGTTTATCTTATCGGTGCAAATCCTGCGGCTGTGCTGGTGTTTGAAGTGGTGCTGAATGGCGCGGCGACTTTTAATCACGCCAATATCAAGCTCCCTGCCCTGCTGGAAAAGAGTATCCGCATGGTATTGGTTACGCCTGATATGCACCGCATTCATCATTCCACCGACCCTGTGGAACACAACAGCAATTATGGCTTTTGTCTGTCTTGCTGGGATAAATTCTGCCGAACTTACACCGCCGAACCGAAACAACCACAAACCACGATGGACATCGGTTTAACGCCTTATCCTCAAACAGTGGGTTTTGTCGCACTGTTATTGCTGCCGTTTAAAACTTTACGATGAGGTATTTATACCCCGATGCGGTGCTGTTGATTTTTTGCAAAGCTCCGATTGCAGGTCAGGTGAAAACCCGTTTAATGCCGACGCTCACCGCTGAACAAGCCATGCAGGTGCATAGCGAACTCAGTCTAAGCACCTTGCAACGCGCCACCGAACAGCCATTATGCGCGGTGCAGTTATGGTGTGCGCCGACGATAGACCATGAATTTTTTATTTCTGCGGCAAAAAATTACCCGATAACGCGCCATTTGCAATACGGCGCAGATTTAGGTGAGCGGATGAATCACGCGCTGTGTGCGGCACTTAAGCACTATCAACGCGCGGTGTTAATCGGTTGTGATTGCCCGTCATTCACGACGCAAGATTTAGCCGAGGCTATTAGCGCGTTAAATGAGCATACGACGGCGGTATTTTCACCTGTAGAAGATGGCGGTTATGTGTTGATTGGCTTGAGTCGCCCGCAGCCTGAATTGTTTGTTGATATGCCGTGGAGCAAGCCGCATTTGATGAGCGCGACCCGCGCCCGTTGTCAGCAATACGGTATCGTTTATCAGGAATTGGCAACACAGTGGGATGTGGATACGCCAGAGGATTTACTGCGCTATCAGGCTCTTTAAAGTAGTGACAAAATCAGCAATCTCAGCCGCTGTATTGCTCATGCCCAAACTGACCCGCACCGCTGTTTTAGCGTGTCCCTCTTCTACGCCCATTGCCAGTAATACATGACTGGGCAAACTGCCGCCACTGGCACACGCCGAACCGCTGGACACAGCAATACTTTTTTTATCCAAACGCATGACCAGCATTTCACCATCGACTTCATCAATACCGAACAATACGGTATTGGCTAATCGGGGCGTGTGTTGGGCAAAAATAGTTAAACGGGGAATGGTGGCTAACTGTTGTTCGAGTAAGGTTCTGAGCGCGAGCAGGTGTTCATTGCGCTGGCTGAGTTCACTGTGTGCTAGCTCTGCGGCTTTACCGAACGCCACAATCGCCGCGACATTTTCTGTGCCTGAACGCAGGTTTCGCTCTTGTCCGCCGCCGCGTAATAATGGCTTGATGGTGATGTCTTTTCCGACAATCAATGCACCACAACCTTTAGCTCCGTATATTTTATGACTGGATACGCTCATTAAATCAACATTGAGCTGATTAAAATCAACGGGGATTTTGCCTAAGGCTTGCACGGCATCGGTATGAATTAGGATGTTGTTCGCTTTTAATTGCTCTGCATAAGCGGCGACAGGCTGAATAACGCCTGTTTCATTATTCGCCAGCATCACGGAGACCAGTTGCGGTTGACGCGAGATAAGCTGGTTAATCGCGTCCTGTGTGATTGTCCCGTTGTTATCGACGGCTAACAGGGTTAGCTCGTGACCTTGGGTTGTTAAATACTGGGCAGGTTCGAGAATCGAGGGGTGTTCAATCGCCGACACCGCAAGCCCAGCATTTGCGCTGAGCGTTGCCAATGCCAGATTATTGGCTTCCGTACCGCCGCTGGTAAAAATAATTTGTGCGGCAGATACGCCCACTAAGGCGGCAAGCTGTTCACGCGCAGTATCAATGGCACTGCGTACCAGTCTGCCGTGCCGATATAAGCTGGAAGGATTGCCGTAATAGGTGGACAAAAACGGGAGCATCGCCGCCAGCACCCGCTCATCGAGCGGAGTGGTGGCGTTGTGATCGAAATAGATCATTGCAGCGTGTGCATTAAATCGGCGTGGTTATGAATTTCGATGGTTTGTTGCGCGTGTTGGTCTTGGCGTTCTGCCACTTCTTGTACGCGATTTTTTGCCAACAAATCAGCCAGCGTGATTTTCTCTAAATAACTTTTGACGTGATCGCCTAAATCCATCCATAAATCGTGCGTTAAACACTCATGCGTTTTTTGGCAATTGGCTTCACCGCCGCATTTGGTGGAATCAATACGCTCGCCCACGGCGGCGACAATTTCAGCGATACTGATGTTGTGCGCGTCACCGCACAGGCTGTAACCACCACCCGGCCCGCGTACACCTTTGACCAAATTAGCACGACGCAAACGTGCAAATAATTGCTCCAGATAAGATAAAGAAATAGTTTGTCTGGCTGCTATGTCGATCAGTGTCACTGGTTTTAATTGGCTGTGAAAAGCCAGATCCAGCATTGCAGTCACTGCATAGCGTCCTTTAGATGTTAAGCGCACCGTAATCACCCTTTATAAATAATGTTTAAAAAGCCTACTATACTTAACCCAGTAAGTTAGTCAACTATTACTCATTATGTTTTACGCATCTGGTTTTATACGGCGGTTTCAATCCAAGTGAGTGACTGAATACCGACTGGTGAGGTCTTATCTTTGGTGTGACTTAGAATAACTAATCTGACTGGGAATGGCTGTAACCGTCTTCAATCTCACAGCCATTCAGGGTATTGATGGGGGTTTCGCTGCAATTAATACCCGCTTTATTGACCGCTGTTTGTAAGGCGGCGATTTGTTTATCCAATACCTGAATATGATCCAGCATCTGATTAATGGCATGAGCAATCGGGTCGGGCATATCAGCGGTCATGCCATAAGCATTAAAACCGATTTTACTGGCGATTTCGTTCAATTCGGCTTTTTTAGCCTGACTATCCACAATATGGGCAGGAATACCAACCACTGTTACCCCCGTAGGTACATCTTTTAACACCACTGAATTTGAACCGACTCGCGCACCCGCGCCGATTTCGATAGGGCCTAACACTTTTGCACCCGCACCAATCACCACACCGTTATGCAGCGTCGGATGCCGCTTGCCTTTGTTCCATGTTGTGCCGCCTAAGGTTACGCCGTGATATAACGTGCAGTCATCGCCGATAATCGCGGTTTCACCGATAACTACGCCCATACCATGATCGATAAAAAACCGTCGCCCAATTACCGCACCCGGGTGGATTTCAACACCCGTCAAAAAACGCCCCAAATGCGCAATAAAGCGCGCCAACCATTTAAAATCAGCCATCCAGCAACGATGACTCAGGCGATGAATTAATACCGCATGAACGCCCGGGTAAGAGGTGATGATATCAAACACCGATTGCGCCGCAGGATCGCGTTCAAAGACACAGGCAATATCTTCTTTCAGCCAAGTCAACATTATTTGTCATGCCTTTTATTGTGGTCTTGCGACATTCGTAAAATACCGCGCAGAATATCCAGTTCCTTGGTATCCAGCAGGGTGCGATTATAAATCCGACGTAAACGACGCATGATGGATTTTGATTTATCAGTGTGCATAAAACCAATATCAATTAATGCCTGATGCAAATGTTCATAAAAAGACTCCAGTTGTGCAGCACTGGCTAACGGTTGCTCGCCTTTATCGCCGACAACCGTTTCTTGTCGGATGCCTGTGGCGACAAATAATTCATAACACACTACCTGCACGGCGGCGGCAATATTCAACGAACTGTAATCGCTATTGCACGGAATACGCAGTAAAAAATGACATAAATCGAGTTCATGATTTTTTAAGCCTGAATTTTCCCGCCCGAATACGATAGCGACTTTATTGTGCGGCTCATTAATCACCACTTTTTCAGCGCATTGTCTCGGTGTCATTTCCGGCCAACTGATGGTACGCCCGCGTGCACTCGCACCGATGACCAACTGACAATCGGCTACTGCATCGGACAGATTCTGATAAATGACGGCGCGTGCCAACACATCATCCGCACCCGATGCCCTTGCCGTTGCATCCGCACAGGGAAACAATTTTGGTTTGACCAGACATAAATTAGTCATGCTCATATTTTTCATCGCCCGCGCCACTGCGCCGATATTGCCAGAATGCGATGTTTCCACTAAAACGATTTTGATATGCGACAGCACGGTGATGTCCTTCAGGGTAAAAAAATGGCAAGTCTACCAAAAATTATTTATGTCATGGTGTTTTCTGGGCTAAATGGTGATTTAATGCACTTCCAACGCAGTGCCTTTTCCATAAAAAAAACCGCACTATCAGCTAAAGTCAAGTACAATAATAAAACTTTGACTAGCAAAACCGATAGTTATTCACTTGATTAATAAAAGAATTGTTTTAATTTGCTTCTGTAAAAATGCTATAAATCAACTTCACGAACAATAAATAACAGGCGTAACCGCGCTTACTTTGAGCTTGCTAACAACACACAAAACGGCTATTAACTTCCGTATGCTTAATCACAAAAACCTGACAACCCCACAACCGACCATTATCTGCTTTAGCCAGAAAAATCTGACTGCCAACAAGATGTGTAAACAATCGGTTAAATCACTCGTCTGCATTCATAATAAAGGGTGGTTGCTATGAACATAATTCCTACCACTATTCCCGACGTGCTTATCATTGAACCCAAAGTATTTGGTGATGCACGAGGCCTCTTTTTTGAAAGCTTTAACCAAGCCGCGTTTACTGAAGCCACTGGATTCAATGCGTCTTTTGTACAGGACAATCACAGCCGTTCCAGCAAAGGCGTATTACGAGGACTGCATTATCAAATTCAACAACCTCAAGGTAAACTGGTGCGCGTAGTACGCGGCGCAGTTTTTGATGTCACTGTCGATATTCGCCGCTCTTCACCTACATTTGGGCAATGGGTAGGCATGGAACTGTCAGAAGACAATTACCGTCAACTGTGGATACCCGCTGGTTTTGCGCATGGCTTTTTGGTACTCACTGACAGTGCTGAATTTTTGTACAAAACGACCGACTATTACGCCCCTGAGTTTGAACGCTGTATCGCATGGAACGATACAACTATCGGCATTCAATGGCCGCTGGATAACACACCTCAGATCTCTGCCAAAGATCAGCAAGGCACTCCTCTTTCTCAAGCCGAATTGTTTTCATGAATCCTCACGCAACCCAACCCATCTCACCCGTCGCGTTACTGCGCAGCGTCATACGCAATCGCCAACTCATCTCACAAATGGCTAAACGTGAAGTGGTAGGTCGCTATAAAGGCTCCGTCATGGGCTTATTGTGGTCTTTTCTCAACCCTATTCTCATGTTAGTGGTTTATACCTTCTTTTTTTCCGTGATATTTAAAGCCCGCTGGGGAGTTATTGACGGAGTTGAAGAAAGCAAAACCCAATTTGCGGTCGTATTGTTTGTCGGCATAATCGTACACGGGCTGTTTGCCGAAGTGCTGAATCGCGCACCCACGCTCATCACCAGCAACGTCAACTATGTAAAAAAAGTTATTTTCCCCTTGGAGATTTTGCCTCTGATCAGTTTATGCGCGGCATTATTTCATAGTCTGGTCAGCCTGATGGTTTTACTGACTGCTTTTGTGATCTTCAATCATTACCTGCACTGGACAGTTATCCTTGCGCCACTGGTGTTTTTACCCCTTATTATTATCAGCCTTGGTTTTGCGTGGATGCTGGCATCACTAGGCGTATTTCTGCGTGATGTCGGACAATCCATCGGTTTACTTACCACTGTCCTGATGTTTATTTCTCCTGTATTCTTCCCAATTACTGCCATGCCAGAAGAATACCGCCCCATCATCATGGCAAATCCTTTAACTTTCATTATCGAACAGGCACGTGAAGTCCTTATCTGGGGACATACACCCGATTGGCTGGGCATCGGCATTTATACCTTGGTAGCCTGCGTAATCGCCTGGTTGGGATTTATCTGGTTTCAAAAGACCAGAAAAGGCTTTGCCGACGTTTTATAATTTCCCAGTCAACGTATTTTCACTTAAAAACTACAAGTAACTATGACCGATATTGCCATTCGTGTAACCAACATAAGCAAGTCTTATTACGTCTACCTCAACCCGCATGACCGCCTTAAACAGTTTGTCGTTCCCTATTTACAACGGATGGTTGGTCTACGACCTAAACAATACTTTCATGAATTTTGGGCTCTCCATGATGTATCTTTCAGTGTCAAAAAAGGAGAAACGGTTGGCATCATTGGTCGCAATGGTTCTGGAAAATCTACGCTATTACAAATTATCTGCGGCACACTAGCACCCACGACTGGAGGCGTAGAAGTTAATGGTCGAGTTGCTGCGTTGCTAGAATTAGGCTCAGGTTTTAACCCTGAGTTTACGGGTCGTGAAAATGTGTATATGAACGCTGGCATTCTTGGTTTAACCCAAGAGGAAATTGATGCGCGTTTTGATGATATTATTACTTTTGCTGATATTGGTGAATTCATTGAACAACCCGTAAAAACTTACTCTAGCGGTATGTATGTAAGACTGGCATTTGCAGTAATCATACACGTTGATGCTGAAATCTTGATAATTGATGAAGCTCTTTCAGTCGGCGATGCCTTTTTCACACAAAAGTGCATGATGAAAATTAAAAGCCTTATGAAATCAGGCGTAACTTTGCTATTTGTGAGTCACGATTCAAATTCTGTTAAGTCGTTATGTAACAGTGCCGTGCTACTGGATCATGGTGTAGTCACCAGTGAAGGTGATACCAACAAAGTGGTAGAGGCTTATTATGGGAATTTCGTTCAGCAACAACAAGATATTGTGTTATTACCCGCCGAGAATACAACGACCGTTAAACAGACGGAAATAGTAGCTAACTTACTGTCAAATAACGAAGTTTTTCAACAGCGTGCTAAGTTTCAACGATTACAAAATGGTAAAGCTGAATTTATAAATGTACAGTTACTAGACGAAAGTGGCAGCGAAATTGATCAGGTTGATTTTGATCAGCCTGTGATTTTGCGAATGGTTATTCAAGCTAATTCAGCTCTTCCGTTATTGGGTTTAGCTTATCACATTAGGGATAGAAACGGTTTTGACTTAGTTTATTCTGATACAGGAATTGAAGAGCAGCATATAAGCGACACTCAAGTTGGCAATTTGTATGTTATTGATTGGCAATTTAAAGTGGCATTGAGAGAGGGTGATTACACGATTTCAGCAATGCTCTCTATTCCTCTGGATCTAAAGGCGGGGCAAGTTGAAATATGTGATTTTGTGCCTATAGCCGTTCAAATTAAGGTCTGGAAAGGGCAAGCACTACCCATTTATGGAGCCGTTTATTGGCGTAATAATGTCACTTGCAGTTCAATTAATCCCAAGTTACTTTTGGGTTCAGATGAGGTAAAAAATAAATGAAATTACATCTTGGTTCAGGAAAAGTTAAATTAAATGGCTGGCAAAATGTCGATTTAGATGCACCAGAAGCGGATATGCACCTTGATCTTAGAGAAAAACTCCCTTTTGGAGACCAGCTAATAACGCATATCTACAACGAACATTTTATCGAACACATTACCAGAGAAGAAAGTGTAAGCTTACTCAAAGAATGTCACCGCGTGTTGAAAAATGATGGCGTACTTCGGCTATCTACTCCCAATTTAAAATATATTGCTGTTGCTTATCTTTCTCGAAATATCACAGAATGGCAAGACGTTTCGTGGCAGCCTAAAACCCCGTGTCTTTTGATAAATGAAGCAGTGCGCCTGTGGGGGCATCAATTTGTTTATGATGCAGAGGAATTAGTGAAGGCTCTGATAGAAGCTGGTTTTAATTCAGTTCAATTTGTTAATTATGGCGAAAGTGCCGATAAAGAACTAATAGGTTTAGAGACCAGACCGTTTCATCATGAACTCATTGTAGAAGCAAGAAAAGATAATAGCGGCATTGGTATTCCTTGTACTTCAAGTAATGAATATGATGATAACGAGGTATGGCTAGACAAAGTAAACAAGTCGGTACTTAAACAGATCAAACTCTCTCAACAAACCATATCTGATCAGTCTATCAATATTCTCAATTTAGAGGAAAAGTTAGCGAATTGTGAACAGCAGCTCATAACTGAGCGAGAGCAGCACATTGCTGAGCGAGACCATCGCATTGCTGAGTTAACTGCTCATATTGATATTTTGACTACTCATCTTAGTACGATAGAAGCAGAAATAATTTCACGTGGTCAACATATTATTACTATAGAATCAGATTTGGTATTACGAGAAGCAGATTTAGTATCATGTAATCAGCGCATTACTGATCTTAATACCCATATTCATAATCTTGATGCTCATATTCATAATCTTGAAGTAGAGATAATAAAGCTTCACTCATCATTGTGTAGGAAATTAATATCTGCCGCGCGAAGGTTGAGTAAATAATTATTGTAACTAAAGGATATTATGAATATTACAGTCACTAAGCCATTTTTACCCCCTTATACAGATTTTCAAGCTTATTTAAGTGGTATATGGGAACGTGAATGGCTAACAAACAATGGTCCGTTAGTCAACGAACTTGAATTAAAACTCAAGGAATATCTTGAGGCTGAACATCTGTTATTTCTTGGTAATGGTACTATCGCACTGCAAATCGCCATTCGTGCTTTAGATTTACACGATGAGATTATTACTACACCATTCAGCTATGTGGCAACAACGTCCAGCATTGTCTGGGAACATTGCCAGCCAATTATGGTTGATATTTGTCCAAAAACATTAAATATCGACCCAGATAAAATTGAACAGGCCATAACAGATAAAACAACTGCTATTTTAGCAACGCATGTGTTTGGGAACCCCTGTGACGTAAATGCAATAGCCAGCATTGCAAAAAAACATAATTTGCGCGTGATTTATGATGCAGCTCATGCGTTTGGAACGATTCATAATGGTCGTTCATTATTAAGCTACGGGGATATTGCAACGTGCAGTTTCCATGCAACGAAACTTTTTCATACCATTGAAGGCGGCGCGGTAACGACCTCTGATACTGAAATTCTCAAGCGCATGGCAATGATGCGAAATTTTGGGCATTCCACACTGACTGAGTTTGGTGGAGTTGGAATTAACGGCAAAAATTCTGAAGTCCATGCTGCAATGGGTTTGTGTAATCTAAAACACATCCAAAGTATTCTTGATGTAAGACACAGAATTTTTAATAGATATAATTCACATCTTAAAGACTTACCTGTTAGCTTTCAGCAGATTGCACCGAACACACAATACAATCATGCGTATTATCCTGTAATCTTTGAAAATGAGACCATCCTATTGAAGATTCTGGAAACTTTGAATCTGAATAATATCTATCCAAGACGATATTTTTATCCATCACTTTCTGAGCTTCCTTATGTACACGGACAAAGCACCCCCATCTCTGAACAGCTTTCTCGACAGGTTCTCTGTTTGCCTATGTATCACACACTGTCAGATGAAGAGATTGACATGATTTGTCGTTTGTTAAAACGAGTATTACGATATGGTTAAGAAAAAAATAGTCGAAAGAGTTACAACTACTTCAATCCCCACTCCTTTGCAAATGAACATAGAATCTAAATGCTTTAACAAGGATAGTTGTTTGGAAAATGCTGAAAAACTAGCTTTATTAAATTTTGTAGTAAAAGAATTTGATCTTAAGCAACATATTTTTCCTCAAACTGAATCCAATTCAAGTATTGCAGCTCAATTTATTCTGCAACAATTTTATAGTCATAACTTAAAAGCCGATTTAATTTATTGGGATTATGCTGATTTTCATAGCCTTGATTCACAGTCAATCACAAATTACCTTAACCTGCTTTCGCGTAAAGGAATTATTTGTGTAGATGGAGATGTCACGCCATCGCGTGAAATTTTCTGTGACGTGCTAGAGCCGATATTGGAAGCACCCAATTTTTCTGTTTACGCCCGTCCTGATGGAGAAAATCCGATTCACAGTATGCGCTATAGAATGGATATTTTCCGTCGCAAACATTTTGTTGAGACCACACGTCTCTTACCCCATGCAGATGGATTGCCTCTAGTTGCAGTCGTGGTGCTTGCGTATTGTCACGAGAAATACATCACTGAGTGCCTGAATTCAATATTAATGCAAAAAGGCAACTTTCGTATGCGGGTTATCATTCTTGATGATGCGTCTCCCGACAAAACGGCTGAAGTTGCAAGAACAGTCATTACAGGTCAAAGCAGTGATCGCATTGAATTTGATCTACGCAGTCATCCGAATAACATCGGCATGGTCAAGAATTTTGGTGAATCCATTCGCTTAGCAGCTGATTGTGACTATCTTACCTTTTGCGAAGGCGACGACTTCTGGAGTTCGGATACTCGGATACAGCAACATCTGGATTTTCTAGCGGTTCATTCAGATTGTGTCATGTCATTCAACACGATAGAAAAGTGTGAAGCTGACGGTAGTGCGCGTGAAATTTTTTCAGATCATGCTAATAATCCAGACGACATCATAGATGGATTGTCGTTAGCTGCGAATAATTTGTGCGGTAATTTAGCAGCGTGCTTCTACCACGGCTCTGTTGTTAAAGTGATTCCTGAGCAATTATTTGATCTTTACACGGGTGACTGGCTGTTCAATATGTATTGCTCTCAGTTCGGAGGGGTTGGGCATTTAAAGAAGCCGTTGTCTGTTTATCGGGTACACAGTGGTGGCGAATGGAGTATGCGTCCAGTACAGGCTAAATTGCTTAAAACTTGGGGGCTTATCGGAGAATACAACGCATTCCTAGACTTTCAATTTGATGAGGGTTTTCAACAATATAAAAAATCGTTGCTCGGTTCTTATACTGTCAATAGTAGCCCACAGGATGAGAAAATTGTTGATTTGCTTATTTTTGATGATGTTTTTCCATCATCGCGTAGCGGATTTCGTCTAGCAGAGTTCACGTCTTATATGCGTGAATTTCCAAAATCAATGGTAGTGACATCTGGTTTGTCACTTTCCTGTCTTGAAGATAAATCTTTGGAGGCGGTAGTACAAAAATTCCAACGACAATACCCAGATCTAGCACATCAAATATTAATTAGAGATGAAAACTACCGATTCCCTATACAGCTAGCTGAATTGGTGTACATTAATTTTTTAACTAATGCTTACACTCTTCTTCCACTATTGGAAGAAGAGCATGTACCATTTGCATTTACACTTTATCCTGGTGCGGGTCTCAGGCTTAATGACAGCGAATGTGATAGTAAGCTCAAGCGAGTATTCGACTCACCTTGTTTTTTAAAAGTTATTGTTACTCAGCAAATCACATTTGATTATATTGTTGACCGTAACCTCTGCCCAATTGAGAAAGTAGTGATGCTCTTCGGTGTCGTTATGCCACAAGAAGCCTTTACTAAATCCATAGTGGAAAACAAACAACGATGGGGATTTGGTAAAAACCGTTTGGATATTTGTTTCATGGCGCACCGTTACACGCAATATGGTGAAGACAAAGGTTACGATGTATTCGTTAATGTAGCTAGCATATTGTGTCAACGCCACGATAATATCTACTTCCATGTAGTTGGTCCTTACGATCATCGCCTGATAAATGTAACGCCTTTTAAAGATAAAATCGAATTCCACGGGTCATTAAATCCAGAACAATTCAACGATTTTTTTCAGAATATAGATATTATTTTGTCACCAAATATCAGTGGGCAGATATTTCCAGGCTCATTTGATGGTTTTCCCACAGCCAGTTGTACGGAGGCAGGATTACGCGGCGCGGCAATATTTGCCACTGACGAATTCAACTCTGGTGTAGCTGGGCGATTTACTGATGGGGAAAATATCGTGCTACTAAAATATGACCTAGAGTATATCGTTAGCAAGGTAGAAGAATATTACAACAATCCTGCTAAGTTGAAATTGATTGGCGAACAAGGTCGATGTCATATTTTAGATTTATACAGCTATGAATCTCAGATGTTGCCGCGTATAACATTGCTTCGTGAGTTAATGGAAACAACGTCACCAGAATCGTTGAAACGATTTTATCGCAATCCTAAACGCCACACATTTAGAAACGCATTAACTGATCTAAAGAACAAGATTCAGTATAAAAAATAAATTTTTTATTTATAAGCCAGAGTGTATTTTTATCAGCTATACATTTTGGACTGTTTAGTTTAACTACTTACTGTATTTATTTTGATTATTTTTGGGCGATAACGCACTGCCTTGTCATGCTTTTATGACATATAGTTGAAATAAGTACTCAAGTTTAAGCGTTAAATCAGGCAATAAAATAACTTTGATGAGGACTGTTTAATGGCAATGTTATCTCGTGATTTAATTGAACAAATGGGATTTGCATCAGTTGGCAACAATGTACAGCTTTCAGATCGCGCCTCTTTTTACAATACCGCCAACATTTCTTTGGGAAACAACGTCAGAATTGACGATTTTTGCGTACTGTCTGCGGGTGCAGGTGGTATAAATATCGGAAACCACATCCATATTGCAGTATTCTCTCTATTGATTGGCGCAGGTAAAATTGTTTTATCCGATTTTTGCAACATCTCGTCTCGCGTGTCTATTTACTCAAGTAATGACGATTATTCTGGATTAACAATGACTAATCCAACATTGCCAAACCAGTACACAGGCGTAATTCATGCCGATGTATTATTAGGCAAGCATGTTATTGTTGGATGTGGAAGTGTGGTTCTGCCAGGAGTAACCCTTGAAGAAGGGGTAGCGGTGGGTGCGCTGAGCCTAGTCACAAAGAACTGCCCGGCTTTTGGTATTTATGCTGGAAATCCTGCGCGACACATAAAAGAGCGCAGACGTGACTTGCTTGAATTAGAGGCTGCTTTTATTTCGAGTAGCAACGATTTCAAATAATTCTTATGATTAACTGATGCTACATAGGGGGTTCAAAAAAACCAATGGTTGTAGCGAATTCAAAAATTGTAACGCATTGATTTTAAAAAATGAATGCGTTACATCAAATATATAAAACCTGTTAGTAATATTCTACAGCCTTGAAAAATCAAAGCGTTGTTTATTTTATATTGTCGCTTAGTTTTGCTAGGCTATCAGGAAAACACCCAATTTTTATCCGTTTAACAAAAAAATATGCCTAAAGTTTCCGTAATTTTGACTTCGTTTAATCATGATAAGTACATTCATGAAGCAATAGAAAGCGTACTCAATCAAACATTCACTGATTTTGAGTTGATTATTTGGGATGACTCCTCTTCAGATGAATCGTGGACTTTAATCAATCAATATAGCGATGTCAGACTCAAAGCCGTTCGTAACGATGTCAATGAAGGGCCTGTATTCGGAATCAACAAGGCTATCTCAGACATTGCAACAGGCGACTATATTGCTATTCATCATTCTGACGACGTATGGGAATTGAGCAAACTGGAAAAACAGGTTGATTTTCTTGATGCTAATCAAGAGATTGGTGGGGTATTTACTTGGGCGAAAATTATTGATGAGCAGGGTGAGACGCAAGAAAATAATTACTTTTCTCAAACAAACAAAACCCGCTGGGAGTGGTTGCAAAAATTATTTACAGGTGAAAACCGTTTAAATCATCCCAGCCTTTTAATTAGAAAACAATGTTACCAAGATGTAGGGTTATATCGCTATAGCTTAGCCCAAACACCCGATGCGGAAATGTGGAGTCGGGTTTTATTAAAATTCCCAATCCATATTATTAAAGAAAAACTCACCAAACATCGGTTATTTACAGATAATTCTAATACTAGCGGCATTAGAATCGACGTTAAAATCAGAATAAGTAACGAATGGAATATACTGCGTGAAAATTTTCTGGCAC
Source organism: Methylococcales bacterium (assembly GCA_030654015.1). Taxonomy (GTDB): domain Bacteria; phylum Pseudomonadota; class Gammaproteobacteria; order Methylococcales; family Methylomonadaceae; genus UBA4132. The sequence goes on from JAURYI010000127.1 coordinate 89,579, forward strand.
TGACTGATTTTAACGATATTGTTGCAATATTCCCCAGTCTCGAACGCTATAGAAATCCAGCAGGGTTTGATAATAAATTTCTACTGGCAATGGCGTGTTTGTACGAATGTAAACAGAAAAATGCTTGGCAACTGGGTTTAACGTGGTTATTTGAATTAGTTAATGATCCCGTTTGTTACCAAAAAATAACAGAACTGTATGCGTTTTATTATGCCGATTTAATCAAATTGACAGCAGAATTTGATGTTTATGGTATCGAATCGGTGTCTGCCGCCGAACTGCAAGCGGAAGTAGAACATCTACGCACAAGCAATACCTGGCTAGAATCACAACGCGCGTCATGGGAGAACGCAGCTACTGAACGCGAACAACAAAATACATCACAACGTGCCGCATGGGAGAATGTAGCTATCGAAAGGGATGCCGTCATTCATATGCTTTATACTTCACACTCATGGAAAGTAACTCGACCTCTACGTTTTATGGCACGACTGATAAGAGAGCCTATGTTATTATTCACCCTTTTTCGTAAATAATAATCACCCACCATAGATGCCGCTGATTATCCATGAATACAGCATTATCTGAAATTTAACATTCATTATGTATAGCACTACACCAGTACAAAAAAATTAGCCTCACCTCATATTTCTGTCGTTATTCCAGTATACAAAGCTGAAAATTGCCTTGATGAGCTTTATTTACGTTTAAAAACAGCGTTGGAGAGCATTACCCCAAATTTTGAAATTATTTTAGTTGAAGATTTTGTGGCGGGGATAATTCATGGCAAGTGATACAACAACTTGCTGCTACTGATGGGCGTGTATGCGGTATACAATTCAGTCGTAACTTTGGTCAGCATTACGGGATCACGGCTGGAATGGATTACTGTCGCGGCGACTGGGTCATCGTGATGGATTGTGACTTACAAGATCGCCCTGAGGAAATTCCGCGCTTGTATGCCAAATGCCAAGGCGCAGGAAGGTTATGACACCGTACTGGCACAACGCGGCGAACGGAGTGATTCATTACTCAAACGTATTACCTCATGGCTGTTTTACAAGATTTTCAGTTACCTTGCAGATATTGACTACGATGGCGAGGTAGGCAACTTTCGTATCATGTCACGCAGTGTCGTTGCGAATTTCTGTCAAATGAGAGAACAGCTCCGCTTCTTTGTTGGACTGATACAATGGATGGGGTTTCCTACAGCCAGTATCACTGTAAATTCTTAAAAATAAGTTTGCAGGTTTTAAATTTTTTAACGCATTGATTATTATGTTCATTAATCATAGTAACTACAAATTAACTTTCTATTAATAGCTGCAAACAAAACGAAATTGAGCCTTAAAATTCCCCAGGGATACGAAATAATCATGACCACGAACGATACTCTTGCCCAAACCAACCGTGTTTATGGCTTGGATGTATTCCGAGCTTTTGCGATTTTATTTGTCTTAATAGGGCATAGTTTCCAGCATTCAAAAATTTCTCCCGACATTATGCCATTAGGAAACCTCGCGATCTTGGGCGTGGAAATTTTTTTCGTACTCAGTGGTTTTTTGATTGGTTCGATTATTATGAAGCTGATTGATAACAACCAGTTTCATTCGTTCAGTAATGTTTTTACGTTCTGGAAAAGACGTTGGTTACGCACCTTGCCACTTTATTTTGTGGCTTTATTAGCCTTTATTCGCTTTGATTATCATGGCAGACATGAATTATTTGATTACCCTGCTTATTTTTTATTTGTACAAAACTTTGCTTATAAAATACCGGAATTTTTTGAATTATCGTGGAGCTTGGCAATTGAAGAACATTTTTATTTATGGTTTCCAGTCGCTTTTTTAATATGGGAAAAAATAACTAAAAAATCACATTTAGCTATTATTTTAACTGCCGTCACTTTTATTATTGTTTCTTATATTTTTCGTCTTGCTCACCCATTATTTTCAGACTGGAATGAATATAATGGATTAATTCGTATGGCCGTACTTGCGCGTATGGATGCGATTATGTTTGGTGTATTAATCGCCGCCATTAAATTTTATTGGCACGCTGGGTTTAACTGGATTAAACTAGGCACACCTATTACGGCAATACTGTTTGTGTTGCTATGTGTTTGGTGGTTTGCAAATATGCCTCATTTGATGGAATCTCGCGCTTTACAAGTTAATTTATTTACCATTCAGTCGATTTTATGTGCATTGCTTTTACCGTGGTTTGATGGAGTACACTCTACTGACAGTGGTAATAATTTTTTTTCGCTGACAAGCAGGCTTTCATACTCTCTTTACCTCGTTCATATTCTTGTGATTATTGCCGTTAATACATACCTTAACTATTTTGGCATTTTCAACCAAATTTATAATAATCCGTTTATTTTATATCCGCTTTATTTCAGCCTTTTTTATTTTGTTTCGTGGATTACTTACAATATGATAGAAAAGCCTTTTCTTCATCTTAGAGACATTCCATTAACTTGGCAGTCTGTTTTTAAAGCATCATGGGCAACTGTGCTTGCCATTACTGTATTAATTGGATTTTTTTAATAACCCGTTTAATTACTTATGATTAACAAATCAGAACCAAACTTTAGTGACTTACCGAGCTGTCGAAACATTTCGCTGCACTATAAACGCGGAATAACGGCTTGCGAACATATTGATGTTTCAATTATTACACCCTACTACAATACCAAGGCAATTTTTGTCGAAACGTTTATCTCTATTCAGGCGCAATCATTACAAAACTGGGAGTGGATTATCATTGATGATGGCTCTACAGACCAAGAAGCGGTCAATCGACTGAACGAGTTTGCAGCAAAAGATGACCGCATCCAAATCGTTCGGCAAACAAATGCTGGCACAGCCGCAGCACGCAACACCGGGTTTCGTCATTCAAAGGGTCGTTATATTTGTTTGCTTGACCATGATGATATGCTTGAGCCAACCTACCTTGAAAAATGCGCCTGGTTTCTTGATTCAAATACTGAATTCGCATTCTGTAATTCGTACAGCGTTGTTTTTGACGAGCAGGAGTTTTTGTGGACGGCTGGCTTTGAACGAGGAAAGTCTTTCCTTGAAGCAAATAGCGGCCCTCCTATTTCTGTTGTCCGTCGTGATGCCTATTTAGAATGTGGTGGTTTTGATGAAACTATTCGTGTTCTTTATGAGGATTGGGATTTTTGGTTGTCTATGGCAAAAGCAGGACTCTGGGGCTATACCATTCCAGAGTATTTGCAATGGTATCGAAAACTGGGTAGTGGTCGTTATGAGCAGATTTTGCAGTCGGGCTATGTCAATGACGAGTTCGCCAAAATGATGCAACAGAAATATCAGAATCTTGATCAATGTTTTCCAGAGCCTTCGCGTCGCGTGCTATCGCCTTACGAGACCATAATTGAACAATCGCTGGCTTGTAATCCATTGGCAGATAATCCATCAGGACGCAGGATTATGTTCATCGTGCCTTGGATGGTAACAGGTGGGGCGGATCGGGTTAATCTTGATCTGATTGAAGGCTTAACGGAAAAAGGGCATGACGTTACCGTTTGTGCGACATTGCAGGCTGATCATCAATGGGAACATCAGTTCAGTCGCTTTACCCCCGACATATTCATTTTACCCGACTTTCTCCACGCCGCTGACTATCCACGGTTTTTGGCGTATTTGATTCAGTCTCGGCAAATTGATACGGTGATGATTACAGGCAGCACTATTGGCTATCATTTCCTGCCCTATCTTAGAGCCGTATCACCTAATGTGGCGTTTGTTGATATGAGTCATGTTGAAGAGCCGCATTGGTTAAATGGCGGTCATCCGAGGTTTGGCGTAGGTTATCAGGATACACTCGATCTCAATATCGTCACAACACAACACCTCGCCGACTGGATGCAAAAACGCGGTGCAGACAGTGAACGCATACGGGTGATGTACACGGGTATCCGCACCCTACCCGAAGAAAACTTGTCTGCAACGCGAGAGCAAATACGCGCGGAGCTGACTATTGCAGCAGAGATGCCCGTTATTGTTTTTGCTGGTCGAATTTGTGAACAAAAACGCCCTGTTATGCTGGTTGAAATTCTTAAAATGGCTCGTGATAATGGCTTGAGATTTCAGGCATTGATTATTGGCGAGGGTGAACAAGAAACACAATTGGAAAGTCTGATAACCCAGTATGAATTGAGCAATAACATTCAAATGTTGGGTTCGGTTGCACATGAAAAATGGCTGGCTATTTTGGCTGCTTCAGACATTTTGCTGATGCCGTCTCAATATGAAGGCATTTCAATTGCCTTACTTGAAGCAATGGCGGCAGGTGTTGTACCTGTAGTGGCTAAAGTAGGCGGTCAAGAGGAAATTGTAACCCCGAATGCAGGCATATTGATTGAACACGGTAAGGATGAACTTCAAAACTACTTCAACGCACTTCACCGTTTATTGAGTGATTCCACAACGCGACAACAAATGTCCACGCAATGTAAATTGATTGCCAGTTCAAAACTGTCATGGGGTAATATGATTGATAGCTTTGTAAATTATTTGCATGAAGCACATCAATTTAGAATTGAACACCCTCGTTATCCAATCAGCCCACGTTTGGGCAAAGAACTTGCATCAATGGCACTTGAGCATAAACGTCTTAGTGACGCAGTAGCCTGCTTATGGTCGATAGAAACCTTTGAGCCTTCTTTGATGAGGAAGATAATGGTGCGATTTATAATTTTCCTTAGAAAAACGTGGCTTGGAGATATACTGGTTACCAATGACTTTCTAACAGCCATTGGCAGAAAAACATTCAAAATAATAATCGGCAGTAGGCAGGGCAGATGAAAAAAAACATTCCCATAACACTGACATTACCCCCGCCAATTGCTATCCCTTGCATAAATCAGAGCGGTAATATTATTAGCTTTCCTATTCGGGATATTGATGAGGTATCGTTGTATGTAGCAGCCATTCGGTACGCGCTTGAGCATCCAGCAGAAGCAGAGAGTCTTGCGCTTGCTGCCAGAAAATACGTTGAAAGCGAACATACGCAAGCAACTTTTGAGTTAGCTCTTATTAATACTGAAGGCTATTTCGAAGGCAGCTCGTTACTCTCATCTGAAGGGGATTCTCCATGCGCTGTTTAGTTCTAGGGGCAAGCGGGTTTATCGGTAGTCACTTAGTAAAATCACTTGCTGTCCTGGGTCATCAGGTGGCTGCTTACGGCAGGCATTTTGATAGCACAAACCTAGGCGGTTTGGGTGCAAACATCGAGTATATTACAGGTGATTTTTGTAACGAACATCGTTGGGATGAGTTACTTTCAGGTATTCAGGTGTGTTATCACCTTATCTCAACTACCGTTCCCAAGTCTTCTAATGATGATCCGATTGCCGATGTAACAGGTAATGTTATCGGGACTTTAAAACTTCTGGAAGCGGCAAAAAAGAAAAACATTCGCATTGTGTTCACTTCGTCAGGCGGTACGGTCTATGGAAAAATAAATACTGATTCGATTGATGAGGATCATGCTACCGATCCGCTATGCTCTTATGGCATCACTAAATTAACCATAGAAAAGTATCTGTTACTTTATCGCGAGCTTCATAGTGTGCGTTCCGTTGTCTTGCGTATTGCCAACCCTTATGGTGAAGGGCAGCAACCTTATGCCATTCAAGGGGCAGTTGCTGTTTTTATGGGACGAGTCCTGCGTGGGCATACCATTGATATTTGGGGAGATGGTTCGATTATTCGCGACTATGTTTATGTTCAGGATGTGGTGCAAGCCATGATAGCCGCCTCTGAATATGGCGGCAGATTGAATGTGTTTAATGTCGGCTCCGGTGCGGGTGTTTCTTTGCTGGAACTACTGGAAATGATTGAACAAGTGACTGCTAAAAAAGCCGATATTATCTTTCATCCTTCCAGAAGTTTTGATGTCCCGAGGAATGTGTTAAATATTGCCAAGGCACAAAAAGAATTAAGTTGGACTCCTCAAGTACCCATGATTGATGGCTTGAAAAAAACAGCAATATGGATGCAAGAAAAACTCGGCGAAGCTATTTTATAATGTTTTTTAAGTCAACTGATTAAGTTATGCGTGATAGCGAAATAGCAATAAAGCTGCAAGGGATTAGTAAATGTTTTCAGGTTTACGACAAACCGCATCATCGTCTGATGCAGGGCTTGCTTAGGGGAAAAAAGCAATATTTTAAGGAGTTTTGGGCTTTAAAAGATATTTCTTTTGAAATCAAGAAAGGTGAGACGGTGGGTATTATCGGGCGTAATGGCTCAGGAAAGTCCACATTATTACAAATAATCTGCGGAACACTCTCACCTTCAGCTGGCAGTGTGGATGTTAATGGTCGCGTTGCAGCACTACTAGAATTAGGTTCTGGATTTAATCCTGAATTTACTGGGCGTGAGAATATTTATATGAATGCAAGTATTCTTGGCTTAAGCCCAACAGAAATTGCAGCGTGCTTTGATGACATCGTCAATTTTGCTGACATCGGAGACTTCATAGAGCAACCCGTAAAAACCTATTCCAGCGGTATGATGGTGCGCTTGGCATTTGCCGTTTCTGTACATACAAAACCCGATATTCTGGTTGTAGATGAAGCTCTCAGTGTCGGTGACGTTGCGTTTCAGAACAAATGTATGGCAAAAATAAAAGCTATCAAAGAAACAGGAACCAGTATTTTATTTGTATCACATGATCTTAGTACGGTACAGATTGTCTGCGACCGCGTAATATGGATGAAAAATGGTAACTTAAAACTGTCTGGTTATGCCGTTGATGTGTGTCAAGAATACTATGTAGACAATGTGAATCCTACAGGTAACGCACTCTCCACTGAGGAAGCTGAAGCTGTTATCGTGCAGCAAATAACAGGGATGGCACGATTTTCTACTATTAAAGTAGTCAATGATACAGGTGAACCCAGCAACATTTTTAATGTGGGTAGCGATCTCAGATTTGAATTTACATTGGAAGCCGAAACTGATCTTGAGGAAAGTGTCATTGCCATCAGTATTTATCGTGCCGATGGTGATTGGTTAATTGGACAAACCAGTCGAGAAAAAAATGTGGTTTGGTCTGGTTGTGCGGCGGGTGAAACATTGCAAGGACAATTAAGTCTCGCGCCTCTGTGTCTAGCTTCGGGGGATTACAAAGTTGTATTTGGAGCGTATTCTACAGATCATAAAACTTGTTATGCTTTAACCGATTTTGTTGCATCCTTTTCGGTGCGGACAAATTATCAAACATGGGGGAAATTTGTTCATCCCTGCGAGTGGATTAATCACTAAATAAAATAATATGAGTACAATCAAAGAAGCATTACACGGGCTACAACGCCAGCAAACATTGGGAGCAACGCTTGATCACCCGCACTATATCTCACTCAGTTTAATTGGCAACTGGTTACAAGATGTGGCATTCAGTGAAGCAAGTGGCGTTATGCTGGATTATGGTTGCGGCGGACAACCCTATAAAAATTTCTTTATGCCGAAACTATCACGCTACATCGGTGCCGATGTGAGTGCAGCTGACGGTATCTGTCTGGATATTGAGATAGAACCTCAGCAGGCATTGGCACTTGATGGCGCAAGTATTGACACACTATTATCCACTCAGACCTTGGAACACATAGAAGATATTGAATTTTATATCAGCGAATGCGCTAGGTTGGTTCGTCCAGACGGTGTTTTGATATTAACAGCCCCTATGCAATGGCGACATCATGAGGTGCCTTATGATTACTGGCGATTCACCCGATATGGCTTAATTAGTTTATTAGAGCGACATGGATTTTCAATTAAATCCATATCCCCCTGTGGCGGTGTATACGCGCTTATTGGTCAAATTTTTTTGAGTCATTTGCACGAACGGGGCGTAAGAAAAAAATGGCTTAATAAAATGGTTAACTGGTTCTCCTTATATTTAAACCAGCACTGGAACGATACCGAAGATACACTGAACTGGATGTGTATCGCTATTCGCAACTAATACATTTGTCAGAAATAGAATGAATACCCCTAACCAAAGTGAACCAACTTGCCCCGTCTGCTCAAGTGCTGACATTGTGCCACTATGTAATTCTAATAAGTATGACATAGTACGTTGCACAACATGTGCGTGTGATTTTGTTTGGCCCATGCCAGACGAAAAAGCTCTGAAAGCCTATTATGATAGCAAGAGTTATTTTCAAGGTGATAACAAAGGCAGTTATAGCGATTATGATTTGGACACCGATGGTGTTTTATCACTTTTTAGTGATTTTCTATTAACCATTCCCAATGCTGCTGAAAAGAAAATATTAGATATAGGTTGTGCTTTTGGAACACATCTGGCAATAGCTGCTCAGCAAGGCTGGGAAGCATGGGGGATTGAACTATCAAGCTACGCCCGTGAAACGGCTTTGTCACGTCATGGCGATAAAATTCATGTCGTTGAAAATACAACCAGCTTACCCAAGTTGGAATTTGACCTGATTGTGATGCTGGACGTATTAGAGCATCTACCTAACCCTTATGAGCTATTTATTAACCTATTCCTGCACGGCGCGATAGGCAAAAAAACTCAGATTATCATTACTACACCTAATGCCCGTTCAGCTGATGCAATAGCTGATCCTGCTGGTTGGGCTTATCGTCATCCACCCGCACACCTGATTTATTTTTCAGCACATTCCCTTAAATTATTACTGCGTAATTTGGGCTGCGTTGATATTGCTATTCAGGGTATTTATGCCTCAGATATTGAAGTATCTGAGGATTACCCTGATGAGAGTCACGCACTTAACCCTACGCTTAAAAACTGTGCAGGGCTAATGGCAGTCGCACAAGGGTTTAATACTTTTTTGAATGAAGTCCAGAGTATTTTACAAATTGAACCCATCGACACCTCACTGTCTGATAAGACAACACTGTATCGAAAAATATTTATGATGCACAAAGAAACGGCACAAAAATATGCTCTAGACTTACAAAAATATGCCGTAGAAGAACACTATTTGCATGAAATAATTAAAGCAAAAGATGTTGAACTGAAAAAAAATGAAGATGAAATTTTAAAGCTACAGCAATCAACATGGCACAAATTAGGAATCGAGTTGAAAACACGCCCAATAACAGTACACAACTTTTTTCAAATACTCCATTTAATTGCCAGACTTGTTGCTCCCAATAAGTCCCAAACAAAAACCAGATTGACTAATCATGTATTACAGTCTATTAAGGCAAAACTACATAAATTTTTACTGATTTTGTGGACTTTAAGAAATCATAACAACCGTAGAAAACTTCTGATTATGCTACGCGAATACTGGGATGTTGTGACACATCAACCAGCATTATCGGATGAGCCATTAGTATCACCCTATAACACGGAAATGTTAGCAAAAATTAACATTAAAACGCTGTTAGTAGTACATGAGCTTTCTCGTACAGGCGCACCTTATACAGTGCTATATTTAGCTCGCGCCCTTTTTGCTCTACAGGGTGTGCGCCCTGTGATTATTTCCCCCAAAGATGGCTCAATACGTCAAGATTTTGAACAAGAAGGTTTTGTTACCATCGTTGATCCCGCTTTATTCAGCTACCAAAATTTCTCCTCAGAAACTTGTCGTTTTATCGGCAATTTTGAACAGGTTATTGTAACCTCATTGGCTTCTTTTAATTTTATTCGTGCTTTTAGAGGAATAGCCAAGCACTTGACATGGTGGATACATGAAACCGAGGTAGGCTTTACCTCGGTTGCCAACATGACAGAGGACCTACCTTTATTGTTTGCTGCCTGCGAGTCTGTATGGCTGGGTAGTCCACTGTGTTTTCCGCTGGCTTTGCAATATACGTCACAAGATAAACTGCATTTGTTACTTTATGGCTGTACCGACACCGCTTCGCCAGCCCAGCCGCATCTATCGGGAAAAATGGTATTTTCTATTGTTGGTTCATTAGAACCACGCAAAGGTCAAGATATTTTTTTAGAGGCTGTTGAGCGTCTACCTGAAATTCTAAGACGCAAAGCTATTTTTCGTATCATTGGCTCAGCACTGCCTTTCGATGCTTCTATTGCTTTCTGCAAAAAGTTGCATGAGCAAGCGGCACTCATACCAGAAGTTGAGTGTTTAGAAAGTATGTCATCGGATAAATTATTAGAATTTTATGCAGAAACTGATGTGTTGGTTTCTGCCTCGAAAGATGATCCTATGCCTATTGTAATGACACAGGGGCTGATGTTTTCCAAAGTATGTCTATGTTCATCCGTCATAGGTCAAGCCCCATTATTAAAAGACGGAAAAGATGGTCTAGTATTTACTAACGAATCCTCAGAAGAGCTTGCAGAGAAAATGGCCTGGTTAATACAAAATCCAACTGAATTAACTGCTATTGGAACGGAAGGACGAAAACTATACGAAAAATACTTTCTTATGAGTAGCTTTATCGATAATGTAGGTAACTTAATACCGACTTAACTCAAGAAATCCGTTTAACGGGTAAAATACAAATTATCAATCAAGCGCGTTTTGCCCAATTTTGCGGCAACCAACAACACCAGTTCAGTATCACCCTGCTGGGCTGGAGCTAAATCGACACTTCGGCAGATGTGAAAATAATCGGGCTGAAACCCTGCATTCTGTAACGTTGATAAGGCGTTTTTTTCTACGCTCATGTAATCCAAACCCGCTACCATTGCCTCCCGCGCCGCACATAACGACTGATACAACAACGGGGCGGTTTGCCGCTGTTCTGGCGTTAAATAACCATTACGGGAACTCATCGCTAAACCGCTGGCTTCGCGCACGGTGTCTATGCCGATAATATCCACAGGCATATTCAAATCATTAACCATCGTGCGTATCACTGTCAATTGCTGAAAATCTTTCAGCCCGAATAGTGCCACGTCTGGTTGCACCATATTGAATAATTTACACACCACGGTCGCCACACCATCAAAATGTCCGACCCGTGACGCGCCACAATACAGTTCAGACAAGCCTGCCACACTGACAACGGTTTTTGCAGTAGGCGAATACATTTCTTCAACTGACGGCAGAAATAATAAATCCGCGCCTATGGCTTGCAGTTTTTCTTGGTCTTGCGCTTCGGTACGCGGATAGCTGTCAAAATCTTCACCAACTCCGAATTGCGTCGGATTGACAAAAATACTGACCACGACTTTATCGGCGTGTTGTTGGGCGGCGGTAACTAACTGACAATGCCCTGCGTGTAAATTGCCCATAGTAGGCACAAAGGCAACGCGCTTGCCTGCTGCTTTCCAAGTGTGAATAAGGGTGCGTAGGGCTTGGACGGTGTTGACTATCTGCATTTAAAAACTGTGTTCAAGAGTGGGAAACTGGCTTTGTTTGACCGCCAGCTGATAAGCCGCAAGCGCGTCGCGGATGCTGTTTGCATCGTGCATAAAATTCTTGGAAAACCGAGGCGATTTGCCGATACTGATACCTAGCATATCGTACAGCACCAGCACCTGCCCGTCACAACCCACCCCTGCACCGATACCAATGGTAGGAATGGTTAATTCCTGACTGATGCGTTTCGCAAGCGCGGCAGGGACGCATTCAAGCACTAATAAACTCGCGCCTGCTTGCTGGAGTTGGTGGGCATTTTCAAGGATTTTGTCAGCATCGGCACTGGTTTTGCCTTGCACTTTATACACGCCCGTGTGATTGATATGTTGCGGTAATAACCCTAAATGCCCGCAGACAGGGATGCCTTGCTCGACTAAAAAGCGCGTTGTCTCTATTCGCGCACCTTCTAATTTCACCATTTGCGCACCGCTTTCCTGCATTAAACGGGCGGCATTTTGCGCGGCAATCAGCGGCGTGGGATAGCTCATGAACGGCAAATCGGCAATGATAAACGCGCGTTGCCGTGCCTGACTGACACAACGGGTATGATAAATCATGTCATCAATCGTGACAGGCAGTGTGGTACTGCGTCCTTGTATCACCATGCCTAAGGAATCACCGACCAGTAACAGTTCAATACCGACTGCATCACATAAGGCACTGAAACTGGCATCATACGCGGTTAAACAGGTGATTTTTTCACCACGCTGTTTCAGGGCGGTGATGTCCTGCATGGTTAAGGTTTTGACGGTTGTACCGTACAGTGTGGTATTCATAACCGTTTAAGTCCCGCTAACGGGCAGTGTTCCAGCAAATCAACCAGCTTGCCTTTGTTGGGAATATCCAGTTGCGGCGCGATTTCATACAGAGGATAGAGTACAAACTCGCGTTCGGTCATGCCGATGTGCGGTATGCTTAAATCAGGCAGTTCAATGACTTGCTCGCCGTACAGTAAGATGTCTAAATCCAGCGTGCGCGCGCCCCAGCGTTCAGCTCTGACGCGCCCATGACTGTTTTCAATGGCTTGTAAGGCGCGGAGTAATTCCATCGGCGACAGCGCGGTTGTCACTGCCATGACTGCATTGACATAATCAGGCTGGTCTTGCGGCCCCATCGGTGCGCTGTGATACAGACTGGAAAAACCCTGTTCTGCAATACCTGTCACTGCGGCAATCGCGGCGCGGGCTGAATGGATTTGTTCGCTTGGATTTTCCAAGTTACTGCCTAAGCCGATGTAGGCAATAACCTTGGTTGATGTCGTGTGCATAGTAGTGTGTATGAGCGAGATGATTATTCGCTACTCGTTACATTGGTAGTGGTTTTTTTGCGGTAGACTCTTTTACGCGGTGCTTTGCTGGTTTTAGCATTACGCGGCGGTGCGGTCATTTTGCGCTGTTCGTTTTCATTGGCATTTTGATAAATTTCCCACCATTTTGCCACTTCCATCTCTGCACCACCTGTTTGGGCGCGTAATAACAGAAAATCGTAAGCCGCTCTAAAACGCGGATGGGTAATCAGGCGGCTGGGTTTAGAGCCGAACCGTGCGTTAAATTTGGGTTGTAAACTCCACACTTCGCGCATGGCGAGCGTGATATGACGCGGTAGCGCGGTGCTTTTGACCTGCATGGCAATCACTTCGTTAGCCGCTTCCTGATACGCCAAAAATTCAGGCGCACCTTTAGATAATTTTTGTTGGGCGCGTATTTGGACTGCATCCCATAAAAACGCGGCAAATAAGAAATACGCGGTGACGGTTTTACCTTCGGCAATGCGATTGTCGGAATTTTCCAGTGCTTTAATCAGTAATAAACGCGGGAAGCCTTGATCTTCAACCGCCAAGCTGTTTTCTGTGGCGGGAAACAGCACCTGAAACAATCCGTAATGACGGAGCATTTCAAACGTTTGCAGCGCGTAACCTGATAAAAATAATTTTAAGGCTTCATCGTACAAACGGGCGGCAGGAATACTGGCTAGTAGCGGTGCGACATCGTGGATGGATTTTTCACACGCGGGATCAATATGAAAGCCCAATTTAACGGCAAAACGTACCGCACGAATCATACGCACAGGGTCTTCACGAAAACGGGTTTCAGGGTCGCCAATCAGGCGCAACATACCCGCTTTGTGGTCATCCATACCGCCTGTGTAATCGACCACGGAAAAATCTTTGATGTTGTAGTACAAGGCATTAACGGTGAAATCACGTCGCCATACGTCTTCTTCAATCGTGCCGTAGACATTATCACGCAACAATCGCCCTTCTTTATTCAACACCTGTTCGTCATTTTGCGCCTCGCCTGTCCCCCGAAACGTGGCAACTTCAATCACTTCACGCCCAAAATGTACATGAGCCAAACGAAAGCGGCGACCGATGATGCGGCAATTACGAAATACTTTGCGTACCTGCTCAGGGTCGGCATTGGTGACCACATCAAAATCTTTCGGTTCGCGTCCTAGTAATAAGTCGCGCACACAACCACCGACCAGATAAGCATCAAAGCCGTCTTTTTGCAGTCGGTACAACACTTTTAGCGCGTTTTCACTGATTTGTTTGCGGGAAATACAGTGTTCTGAACGTGTATAGATGCTAACGGCGCGTGGTACGCTAACTGGCTCAACTTCATTTTTAGCTGAGTTAATAATTTTTTTGAAAAAGTTTAAAATGACCTGTAACCCTGTTTGTTTTGCCTTGTTTTGATAATCATATCATTTCAATCAATTCTAGCCCAATCTATAGGGTGGTTTTCTTTTACATTATGCTTTTGGATATAGTAAAATCATTGACCTAATGGCTATCTGCTCGGCAGATAAGTATTCAGAGAACTCTCATTAACACACTATCCGGTATCGTTATGTTCAAAAAAATTCTTAATGGTCTGATTGACCATCCGTTCTTAACCAGTATTTTTGTCGCTGATTTCGGTGTTCTACTGTTTCACAGACCGCCTTTTCTATTCTCATTGCTGATGCTCGGTGCATTAATGGCAATGTGTCTGTATTTTGGTCAAAAATTAGCCTTATTCAACAACATCTAATAATTAATTGTCTAATAATAATGCTGAAACCCCTGCAAAACTAGGTGCTGATACCCCATCAGCCCCTGGTTTTTTATGCCGATTGGCAATCGTTGTTTACGATTTTCTCTTACTCATCGCCCTGCTCTTTTTAGCGACCGCGCTGTTATTGCCCTTTAATGCAGGCGAAGCGTTCACACGCGAACAAGTCTTTTATCCTGTTTACCTGCTGATAGTGAGCTTTGTTTTTTATGGCTGGTTCTGGACGCATGGCGGACAAACTTTAGGCTTGCGAGCATGGAAAGCTAAAGTGTTGACCATTAATCAACAACCTATTAACTGGACTCAGGCGTTAGTACGGTTTATCACGGCTTTTGCATCCTGCGGGCTGGGTTTGTTATGGATATTGGTCGATAAAAAGCGATGCGGTTGGCACGATTACTTATCCAAAACAGCAGTGTTTTTTGACACAAAAAAATAAAGATGCAGATGCCCGCCTCTGCAATAACTTATCTGACTTGATAACGCTATGAATAATCCTTTGTTAATAAACGCCACCCTCCCCTTATTTTCTCAAATAAAACCTGAACACGTTGAGCCTGCCATTGATGCAATATTGGCAGAAGCGCGTGCCGTTGTTGAAGAGCAACTGCAAACCCGCAAAAATTATTCGTGGGAAAAGCTCATCCAACCACTGGACGATGTGGAAAATAAACTCCATAAAGCATGGTCGCCCGTCAGCCATCTTAATGCCGTGCTGAACAGCGAAGAACTACGCACCGCTTACAATGCCTGCTTACCTAAACTCAGCGATTACGGCACGGAAATGGGGCAGAACAAAGCCTTGTTTAATGCGTATCGCATGATTTCCAAAAGTACCGAATTTGCCAGTTTCGATGGTGCGCAACAAAAAATTATTCGTAATGCGCTAAGAGATTTCAGATTATCGGGTATTGATTTAACCGAAGCGGAAAAACAACGCTACAGAGAAATCGCTCAGGAATTATCCAAATTTACCAGCCGTTTTGAGGAAAATGTTCTTGATGCCACCAATGCGTGGAGCAAACTCATTACTCACAAACCCGACTTGGCAGGCTTACCCGAATCGTCGTTGGCAGGGGCCAAACAAACCGCCGAAAGTCGCGGTGAAGAGGGCTGGATGATTACCCTGCAATTTCCGTCTTATCTTGCCGTCATGACCTACGCCGACGACTGGAATTTACGCCGCGAACACTACGAAGCCTTTGCCACCCGTGCCTCCGACCAAGGCCCGCAATACCCTGAAAAAGACTTTGACAACACCCCCGTCATGGAACGCATTCTGGCATTGCGTCATGAAAAAGCCCTGTTATTAGGCTTTAACAATTACGCCGAATTATCGTTAGCCACCAAAATGGCAAACAAACCCGAAGAAGTCATGGAATTTCTGGAAGATCTGGCGAATAAATCGTGGCGACAAGCACGCGCTGATTTTATCGAACTCAAAGCATTCGCCTTGGAACATTACAATTTTGGCGATCTTGAACCGTGGGACATCAGCTATTACAGCGAAAAAATGCGCCGCCATCAATACCAGCTCTCCCAAGAAGAAGTTAAACAATACTTTCCTGTTTCGCGTGTATTATCTGGATTATTTGCCATTGTCGAAGAACTGTACGGCTTACAAATCAAAGAAATCAGCGATTTTGACAGCTGGCATCCTGATGTGCAGTTTTTTGAAATTCACGACCAAGACGGACAACTGCGCGGACAATTTTATCTGGATTTATATGCGCGTGAACACAAACGCGGCGGCGCGTGGATGGATGATTGCGTGGGGCGCAGAAAAGTCGATGACGCGGTGCAAACCCCCGTCGCTTATTTAGTGTGTAATTTTACCCCGCCGACAGGTGATGAACCTGCGCTATTGACGCATGATGAAGTCACTACGCTGTTTCATGAATTCGGGCATGGCTTGCATCATTTACTCACCCAAGTGGATTATTCAGGCGTATCAGGCATTAACGGCGTGGAATGGGATGCGGTCGAACTGCCCAGCCAATTCATGGAAAACTGGTGCTGGGAAAAACAAGCCTTAGCCCTGATTTCAGCGCATTATCAAACAGGCGAAGCCTTACCTGATACTTTGTTTGACAAAATGATAGCCGCGAAAAATTTTCAGGCGGGTATGCAAATGGCAAGACAACTGGAATTCAGCTTGTTTGATTTTAGAATTTACCGTGATTTTGACCCTGAAAAAGGCGGTCGTATCTATGACACCCTAGAAAAAGTCAGATCCCAAGTTGCCGTGATGCCAGCCGCGCCGTTTAATCGCTTTGCCCATAGCTTTTCCCATATTTTTGCAGGCGGCTACGCGGCAGGTTATTACAGCTATAAATGGGCAGAAGTATTATCCAGTGATGCGTTCTCGTTATTTGAAGAAAACGGCATTTTTGACAGCACTACAGGGCAGTCCTTTCTGCACAATATCCTTGAAAAAGGCGGCAGTGAAGAAGCCATGAGTTTGTTTGTTAAATTTCGCGGACGCAAACCCAACATAGACGCACTGCTGCGTCACAACGGCATTAATCCATGAAATACCGTGACCTGCGCGACTTCATCACTCAGCTGGAAAAACAGGGTGAACTAAAACGTATCACCGTTCCTGTGAATCCCTATCTGGAAATGACGGAAATTTGTGATCGGGTACTCAAACAACAAGGTCCCGCCCTGTTATTTGAGAACCCCACAGGCTACAACATCCCCGTATTAGCCAATTTATTCGGTACACCGCGCCGTGTCGCAATGGGCATGGGCGCGGAATCGGTCACTGAATTGCGCGGCATCGGCGAACTGCTTGCCACGCTCAAAGAACCTGAACCACCGAAAGGCATGAAAGATGCGTGGGACAAATTTCCCATGTACAAACAAGTGCTGAATATGGCTCCTAAACTGGTCAGCAGTCCGCCGTGTCAGGAACTGGTCAGAGTCGGCGATGAGATTGATTTAAGCGATTACCCGATACAAACCTGCTGGCCCGATGATGCCGCGCCGTTAATTACTTGGCCACTCGTGATTACCAAAGGCCCGCATAAACAACGGCAAAATCTGGGCATTTATCGCCAGCAAGTCATCGGTAAAAATAAAGTCATCATGCGCTGGTTGGCACATCGTGGCGGTGCGCTGGATTTTAGAGAATGGCAACTTGCCCATCCCAATGAACCGTTTCCTGTTGCCGTCGCCTTAGGTGCAGACCCAGCCACCATTTTAGCCGCCGTTACGCCTGTCCCTGATACGCTGTCAGAATATGCCTTTGCAGGTTTATTGCGCGGCAGTAAAACCGAAGTTGCCAAGTGTTTACTGAGCGATTTACAAGTCCCCGCCAGTGCAGAAATTGTGCTGGAAGGTTTTATTTACCCCAATGAAACCGCGCCCGAAGGCCCGTTCGGCGATCACACAGGCTATTACAACGAAGTGGGTGAATTTCCTGTCTTTACGGTAGAGCGCATCACCCAACGCACCGCGCCCATTTATCACAGCACGTTCACCGGCAAACCACCCGATGAACCTGCGATTTTAGGCGTGGCGTTAAATGAGGTCTTCGTACCGATTTTACAAAAACAATTTCCTGAAATTGTTGATTTTTACCTGCCGCCCGAAGGCTGTTCATACCGCATGGCAGTCATCAGCATGAAAAAACAATACGCAGGTCATGCCAAGCGCGTCATGTTGGGCACTTGGTCGTATTTACGGCAATTCATGTACACCAAGTTTGTCATTGTCGTCGATGATGATATTGATGTGCGTAACTGGCAGGAAGTCATCTGGGCAATCACCACGCGCATGGATCCTGCCCGCGATTTAACTATTCTGGAAAACACACCGATTGATTATCTGGATTTTGCCTCTCCCGTATCGGGTTTAGGTTCAAAAGTCGGCTTTGATGCCACTAATAAGTGGGCAGGCGAAACCACCCGCGAATGGGGCAGAACCATCGTCATGTCACCTGATGTCATCCAGCGCGTTGACGCAATGTGGGACTCGTTATTTTAAACACCCCAAGCACCCAAGGTGTTAAATATGCGGGGTCAAAATTAAAATTAATCCCGCACATTCTATCCTTGTTTGATGGTCTGGAAGTCAGCACCGTGTTTGACGGCTTTTCAGGCACAACCCGCGTTTCGCAAGCCTTGGCACAATGCGGATTTCAGGTGACCAGCAACGACATTTCCGAATGGTCGTACACCTTTGCAGTGTGTTATCTCAAAAATCAGCAACCACCCGCTTATTATCAAGCACTGATTGACCACTTGAACGCGGTTCAGGGTTATGAGGGCTGGTTCAGCACCCATTACGGCGGACTTGATTTTCAGGGTAGCGCGGTACAATCCGATGGTGCGAAAAAACCGTGGCAACTGCATAACACCCGAAAACTGGACGGCATCCGTGATGAAATAGACAGGTTGGGTTTGTCCGAAGTGGAAAAAGCGGTGGCATTGACCAGTTTGATATTGGCAATGGATGAGGTCGATAACACGCTGGGGCATTTTACCTCTTATTTGCGCGAGTGGTCGGTGCGGTCATACAAAACCATGCAGCTGAAAGTACCGAAATTATTCACCAATACCCAAGAACACACGGTGTTGAAAGGTGATATTTTTCATTCCATGCAGCACGTCAAAGCCGATTTTGCCTATTTTGATCCGCCTTATGGCTCTAATAATGAAAAAATGCCGCCGTCACGGGTGCGCTATGCGGCGTATTACCACTTGTGGGCAACGGTGTGTAAAAACGATAAGCCGCTGATATTCGGTTCGGCAGGCAGACGGGCAGACAGCTCTGATACGATTGCGGCAACGGTATTTGAGGAATTCAGAAAGGATGATGACGGGCATTTTCTCGCGGTTAAAGCCATTGAAAAACTGATTGCTTCAATCGATGCCAAATATGTCGCGCTGTCTTACAGTTCAGGCGGCAAAGCCACTGCAATAGAACTCAATGATATTCTGAATCGGCATGGTCGGTTAATCAAAACGCTGGAAATTGATTACAAAAAAAATGTCATGGCGGATATGAAATGGACGCATGAATGGCTGAGAGATGCCGAAAAAAACCATCGGGAATTTATTTTTTTAATCGCGAAGTGAATTGCGTATTTCGCATACTCATCCAGTCGATTTAATGATTGAGTAGTGGTAAATAATGAGTGATTGGAATACAAACCTAGGTTTGTACTCCGCCATGTCAAAATATAAACATCACTCATTCTTTAGGTCTACCAAATTATGGTCGTAAGTAACATAGCAAAAGTTCTTCGGTATTGTGTGCCAAGCTGGAGTCCAAACTCATGAGTTTGGATTCCAGCGTACACAGAAAA